>JAGRIK010000081.1 GCA_020443325.1 Halioglobus sp. | reverse complement strand
GGGTGGGGCAGCGCCCGATCAGGTTCCAGCCACCGGGCGACTCGCTGGGGTACACCGCCGTCTGCTGGTCTGCGATGGCCACCGAGCCGCGTGGAACCCTGGCCCTTGGCGTAGACAGGCGCGGCGCGGCGATGCGTGCATCCACCTCGCCAAGGTAGGCGAACCCCGGCGCGAAGCCAATGGCGTACACCCGGTATTCAGTGGCGCTGTGCAGGTCAATAACCTGGGCGGTGGAGAGTCCCGCGCGCGCGGCCAGCGACTCGAGGTCGGCACCCGTTTCGGCGGCGTAGTACACCGGCAGTACGACGGTCCGTCCGGTCGCCGCAGATGCTGGGCCAGGGTTTTGCAGGGCGCTGCGTATGCGGCGGGCGATATCGTATCGATTGCTGCGCAATGGGTCGTATAAAACCAGCAGCGATGCATAGGAGGGTACCAGGTCTACCAGTTCATCCCCCAGTGCCTGCTCAATAGCCGCAGCTGACGCCTGCACCTGCGCGAGTGTCTGCGCATCTGCGCGCTCGCCCAGATAGAGCATCAGGGCGTCCTCGCCGGCAACGTGTAGTTTCACTGCGTTTCAGCCGCCGTTCAGCAGTTCGCGAATAGCGGCGATGGCCGCCACACCCTCGGGGTTGTCGCCGTGTACGCACAGGGTGTCAAACTCAAGGTGCAGGCTATTGCCGCTTTGCGTGGTGACCGCTCTCTCGTTCTGCAGCTGTGCGACCTGTGCCAGCGTGCGCTCGCGGTCGTGTACCGCACCGGGTTGGCTGCGCGGCAGCAGGCTGCCGGTGTCGTCGTAACAGCGATCCGCAAACACCTCAAACAGCAGGGGAACGCCGAGTGCGAGCGCCTCCGCCCGGTGTTCCTGCGCGTTGGCGGTGGCCTGCAACATCAGGGACAGCGGCTGTTTCCGGCCGGCATAGCGGGCTACAGCCTCGAGCAGGGCAGAGCGCACGGACTGGTCGCTCATCATATCGTGGTACAGGGCACCGTGCGGTTTTACGTAAGAGAGCGTGAGTCCCTGGCTGCGCGCCATGCCGTCCAGTGCAGCCACCTGGTAAAGCAGGTTGGCAATGATTTCCTCGCGGCTGAGAACCATGCTGCGGCGTCCGAAACCGACGATATCGGGGTAGGCGGGATGGGCGCCTATCGTCACGGCGTGCTCTGCGGCCAGCGCCAGCGTGCGCTGCATGGTCACAGGGTCCCCGGCGTGAAAGCCGCAGGCGATACTCGCCTGGTCGATATACGGCATGACGCCGGCATCGTCACCCATGGCCCAATTGCCATAGCTTTCCCCGAGATCGCAATTGAGTAACATTGCTTTTACCTTTCGTTACAGCACAGCCAGTTGGCTGTTGCGCATGTCGGTGACCAGCATACAACCCGGGCTGTGGGTGATGGCCAGCGGTAGCCTGGCCTGTTGCAGGGCAACCTGCGGCGTAACACCGCAGGCCCAGAATACCGGCAGTTCTCCCTGTTCCAGGCGTACTGCATCGCCGTAGTCGGGTTGTGACAGGTCGGCAATGCCTATTTCCAGTGGATCGCCCAGATGGATGGGTGCGCCGTGTACCGCCGGAAAGCGCGAACAGATCTGTATCGCGCGTATCGCATCTGCGGCGCGATAGGGCCGCATACTCACGACCATTTTGCCGGAAAACGCGCCGCTGGCGAGGCAGTCTATATTCGTGCGGTACATGGGCACATTCAGTCCCTGGGAGAGGTTGCGCACTTCCAGCCCATCCTCCAGCAACGCCTCTTCAAATGAAAAGGAACAACCCAGGGCAAAGGTCACAAAATCGTCTTGCCACAGCGCGCTGATGTCGGAGACTTCCTCCGTCAAGTCACCATCGCGAAAAACGCGATAACCCGGTACGTCCACGCGGATATCGATATCCCCGAGTGTGGGCAGCGCTGCATCTCCGGCTTCGCTCACTGCAATCAGGGGGCAGGGCTTCGGATTGCGCAGGCAGAATTGCATGAAATCGTGCGCATGGCTCGCGGGCAGGATCACAATGTTGCACTGCACAAAGCCCGGCGCAGACCCCGAGGTATTGCCGATATGCTCCCCTGCACGTATCTTGCGGCGCAGTTCGCCCGGGGATAATGTGCTCCTCATGGCCCTTCCTGGTCGGTTAGCGGGTTTGCCTGTTGCGAGAGTATCAAATATCGTGCCGGCGGTGCACGTCCTGGATCAGCCGGTAGTGGTTTGGTTGGATGTTTGATTGCTTAGCGAGAGCACGAGCCTGAGAGAAAGCGCTATGGGCGGGACAGGGTCTGCCCCGCTTTATGGGTACGCCAAAAAGCGCACATCCGTGTGCAGGCTCGGGTGGCGACGTCCTGTCGCCACACGGTCCCGCCCATAGCGCTTTCTCTCAGGCTCGCGCTCTTGGCATTATTCGAACTCAGACGCTACCGATGAGCCATAGTATTTGGCAAGGGTGCTCAAATCTGGATAATAGCCGCTCCACCGACTATGAAGTGACCAGCATGCTAGATCAACTGCTCCGTGTGTTAAATCCCAGCCCTGCCGGGAAGGACCGGTTCACCGCGGAGAATATGCATCCGTCGGCGTTTCGGGTCTACGGTGGGCAGGTGCTGGCGCAGTGTGTGAGCGCAGCGGTTGCCACCGTCGATGAGCAGCGCATTCTCCATTCGCAACACGCCTACTTCCTGCGCCCGGGGGATCCCTCCAAAGAGATCGTGCTGGAAGTGGAGCGGGCCAGGGATGGCCTCAGTTTCAGTTCCCGCAGGGTGGTTGCCCTGCAGGGTGGTAAACCGATCCTGGTCAGTTCGATGTCCTTCCAGATGCCCTCAACAGGCGATGACTACCAGCCCGTGATGCCGCAGGTGCCACCACCGGAATCGCTGCCCAGCGAGCGCGAGCTGAGCCTGGAAGCGGGCAACCTCGATGAGAGCTTTATGATTACCACGGGGGAGGATCTTGATATCCGTGTGGTGGAGCCGGTCAACTGGGATCACCCGGTGGCGCGGGAGCCTGTATTGCAAGCCTGGATGAAAACCACGGGTCCTGTGCCTGACGGTATCGGGTTGCATCAGTCGCTGCTGGCCTATTTGTCGGATGCCTTCCTGATCGATGTCTGCCTGATCGCCCACGGTCGTCACTTTGCCAGCGGTAATTTCCAGGTCGCGAGCCTGGACCACGCACTGTGGTTTCACGAGGATTTTCGCGCCGACGACTGGTTGTTACACACCGTCGAGGCGGAGCGCATCGGTGGCGGCCGGGGCCTGGCGCGTGGAAATTTTTACAACCGGGAGGGTCGGCTGGTGGCCACCACCATGCAACAGGGGGTGATGCGGTTTCGTTAACGCGCTGTCACTTTTTGCCTGAAAACCCTATAGTATTGATCGAGTCAATTTTAGCAGGGAAGAGAGAACACCATGCCCCATCCCAGTGTCACTGCACAGACCTACCCTCATAAGCCCGCCATCATCATGGGCGCCTCGGGCGAAATGGTAACGTACCGACAACTGGATGAACGTTCCAACCAGGGCGCGCAGCTGTTTCGCTCCCTGGGCCTGAAGACAGGCGACCACATCGGGATGATGCTGGAGAATAACCGTGAGTTTCTGGAGATCGTCTGGGCAGCGCAGCGCAGTGGCCTGATTTTTACGCCCATCAGCACGCACCTGAAGAAGAGTGAGACGGCCTACATACTGGAAAACTGTGGCGCAAAATTGTTCATCGGCTCGCTGGCGCTGTCGGCGGTGGCCGAGCAACTGCTGGCGGAAGACACCTGCGTTGAACACTTTTACATGGTCGGGGGCATCAAGCCCGGTTTCGAGTCCTGGGAAGAGGCCATCGATGCGCAACCCGATACACCCATAGCGGACGAGAGTAACGGCGTTCCCATGCTGTACTCCTCGGGGACCACCGGTCAGCCCAAGGGCATCTTCGTCAGCGGCTACGATACAGACGTCAATACGCCGCCCGCGATAACGACAACGATAGGTGTCGTTTTTGGTTTCAGCGATGAATCAGTCTACCTGTCGCCCGCGCCGCTCTATCATGCGGCACCCCTGCATTACAACATGATGGTGCTCTACAACGGCGGTACCTCCGTTGTGATGGAGAAATTCGAACCCGAACTGGCGCTCAAGCTGATCGAGGAACACCGCGTAACACACAGCCAGTGGGTTCCGATAATGTTCAACCGGCTACTCAAGTTGCCTGATGAGGTGCGCGCGGCGTACGACATCAGCTCCCTGCAGGTTGCCATTCATGCTGCTGCGCCCTGTCCGATCGAGATCAAGGAGCGGATGATCGAGTGGTGGGGTGAGATCATCGTGGAGTACTACGCCGCCAGCGAAGGGGTGGGGTTCACCCTGATCGACTCGGCGAACTGGCTGAAGCACAAGGGTTCTGTCGGTACGGCACTGCTGGGGGAACTGCATATTGTCGATGACGACGGGAATGAAGTGCCAACAGGCGAAACAGGAACCGTTTACTTCGGTGGCCAGCAGGCACAATTCCATTACCACGATGAGCCTGAGAAAACCGCCGAGGCTTACAACGATAAAGGCTGGGCCACCACCGGCGATGTGGGTTACGTGGACGCCGACGGTTACCTGTACCTGACCGACCGGAAAAACTTCACCATCATCAGCGGTGGGGTGAATATCTATCCGCAGGAAGTGGAAAACATTCTCGCCGGCCACGATAAAGTCGCAGATGTAGCGGTATTCGGGATTCCCAACGAGGAGTTCGGCGAAGAGGTCAAAGCCGTTGTCCAGCCCATGAACTGGGCGGATGCGACCGACGAGACTGCCATTGAGATCATGGAGTGGTTGCGCGAGCGCATCTCCAACCTGAAGATGCCCCGGTCACTGGATTTTCACCCCAAGTTGCCGCGGATGGACAACGGCAAGCTCTACAAGCGTCACCTGGTGGATGAATACCGCAACAAGGCGAACAGCGAGGCAGAGGCGGGGCGCGCGAAGAAGGATTAGCGCGCTGTTAGGCTTTTATTGCATGCAGTAACGTCCGGCACTCCGCTTCGGTAATGAAGCGCGGAGAAGGATAGCTGCCGCCCTCGGTGATTGCGGCGGCTACCAGCGCCTCGATATCCTCTTCCCGGATGGCATCGCTGCCCGGCGGAATGCCAATTTCCCTGTTCAGTTCCCAGACTTTATCGATCAGCTTGCGCGCCAGCGCCGGGGCGGGTTCAGAGCGCTCACCCATACCGCAGTAGACAGCGATATCGGCGAGTTTGTCGGCGGCATCCTCCCGCAGGAGTTCAAGTATATGGGGCAGCACCATCGCGTTGCCCAGGCCGTGGGGAATGCCGTATTTCGCTCCCAGGTTATGGGAGATCGCGTGCACGTAACCCACCAGGGCGTTGGTGATTGCCAGTCCGCCGTAATGCGATGCCAGTGCCATGGCCTCCCGCGCTTCCAGGTTGCTGCCGTCGCGACAAGCGGCAGCCAGGTTGTCGAATACCAGGCGACAGGCGGCCAGGCCGTAATAGTTGGTTTCGTCGGTTTCCCAGCGACCGATGTACGATTCGATCGCGTGTGTCAGCGCATCCATGCCCGTGGCAGCGGTGATATGTGCCGGCAGGCCGCGCATAACCTCGGGGTCCAGCGCGGCCGCTTTCGGTATCAGGCTGGGATCGATTACCCCGCCTTTCTCGTGCGTTTCATTGTTCGAAATAACGGCGATGAAGGTTGCCTCCGACCCGGTCCCGGCGGTAGTAGGGACCGCGAAAAAGGGCACGGCGGGCAGTTTGCATTTCTTCGCGCCTAAACAGGCGGCGGTCTTGCACCCGTTTGCAGCGCCCAGTGCAATCACCTTGGCGGCGTCGATGGATGAGCCGCGGCCGAAGGCCAGCACCGAATCACAGCGTTCCCGGTGATAAAAATCGATGCCATTGTCCACCACCTGCTCCGTGGGGTCCGGCAGGACACCGTCGTACACGGCGGTCTCAACACCGGCGTCCTGCAACGCCTTGAGGGTGGGGTCGAGAACACCCAACTCGCGCAGTGGTTTATCGGTTACCACCATTATCCGGCGCAGGCCAAAACGGCCGATGGCCTGGCTCAACTGCGCTGTCGAGCCCGGGCCGACAAACACCAGGGGCTTGGGCTGGGGTTTGGTGATAAAACTTCCCATCAGGCTCTGTCGCAAGCGGAACCAAACTTTCCTGTGCATGGCAGTCATGGAGAATCCTCGGTGTATTGCAGTGTCAGTTTTCCGATACGCAAGATAGCGCATAATGGGGAAAATGCCCAAGCGGCCTTGTTGCCTACTGCGGCGCGGCCGGCGCGGCGTCCACCGCGGTGTCAGCCGGGGGTGATGCGGTTTTCCGTTTTCTCAACGGCAGATAAAATACCGGTATCACGAACAGCGTAAACACTGTCCCTACCAGCATGCCGGCGGTGATCATCAGGCCAATACTAAAGCGGCTGTTGGCACCTGGCCCGGTGGCGATCACCAGTGGCCATACGCCCATCACGGTGGCGAATGTTGTCATCAGTATCGGGCGAAGGCGCAGCGACGCTGCCTCCAGTACCGCCTCCTGGCGTGTCATTCCCTGCAGTACCAGTTTATTGGCGAATTCGACGATCAGGATGCCGTGCTTGCTGATCAGGCCGATCAGTGTCAGCAGGCCTATCTGGGTATAGATATTGAGTGTGGCGAATCCCAGCGCAATGGGTACTACCGCGCCGAAGATGGAAAGCGGCACACTCAGCAGCACCACAAAGGGATCGCGGAAGCTGTTGAACTGGGCGGCCAGCACCAGAAAGATCAGCACCAGCGAGAGTAAAAATAGTATGGGGAAGGATGACGTCTCCTGCATGAAGCGCTGCGACGCGCCGGTGTACCCCGCGTTGAATCCGGTAGGTGCGATCTCCTCTAACTTGTCGCGCAGAAACGCAAGCCCGGTACCCAGGCTATTGGGCGGCATCATGATGCCCTGTATCGTCGTGCTGTTCAGCTGCTGGTACTGGGTGAGCTCATTGGGTTCGACGGTCGCGTCCAGTGAGATGAGCACCGACAGCGGTACCAGTTCATTACTCGCAGTGCGTACATAGTACTTTTCCAGCTCCTGCTTGGTGAGCCGGAAACCCCTGGCAGCCTGCGGGATCACTTTGTAGGATCGCCCCTTCAGGTTGAAGCGGTTTACCTCGGATTCTCCCAGCATGATAGAGAGCGTCTCGCCTATATCGCGCATGGATATACCCAGTCGTGAGGCGAGTTCCCTGTCGATGTTGACCTTGACCTCCGGCCGGTCGAAATCCAGTGACTGGGTGGCAAATATAAACAGGCCTGATTCGGTGGCAGCCTTCACGAGTTCATCGCCGACTCGCTTCACATCCTCGTAATCCTCAGTGGAAGCCACCACGAAACTGACCGGTAAGCCGGCGTCAAAACCGGGCAGCGGTGGTGTGCCGAAGGCGAACATCTCCATTCCGGCGATGCGACTGATCTTCTGCTGGAATTCAGCCTGAACTTCCTGTTGCGTGCGTTCTCGTTCCGACCAGGGATGCAGTGTGATGCCGCCAAAATTGCGGTTGGGAAACATCACTTGCCAGGAATGACTGAACTCCGGAATCCCCTTCCATATCTTGACCACTTCGCTAAGAAAGTAATCCGTGTATTCCAGATTCGCATAACGCGGCGCGATGCCGGTGACGTATACGCCTCCCGTATCTTCGTCGGGCGCCAGCTCCTCCTGCGTGAGCGAGAACAGTACCGGCAGGCTGGCGAGAATCACCGCGGCGAACAGGAAGACCGCGCCGCGCTGGCTCAGGCTGATGGTCAGCAACTGCCGGTAGTGCCTGTTCAGCCAGTCGAAACGCCGGTCCAGCCAGCGGGCGAGGACCCCCTGGTGCTCGCTGTCCTTGAGTACGCGCGAGCACATCATTGGGCTCAGGGTCAGGGCGACGATGCCGGAGACCAGTACGGCGCCTGCCAGTGTCATCGCGAACTCGCTGAACAGGGCGCCAGTCAGGCCGCCAATAAAACCGATGGGCGCGTAGACAGCTGCCAAAGTCAGTGTCATGACCACCACCGGCAACGCGACCTCGCGCGCCCCGATAAGAGCAGCATCGCGCGGGGATGCGCCGAGCTCGATATGCCGATGCACATTCTCCACGACGACGATTGCATCATCGACCACTAATCCGATGGCAATAATCATCGCCAGTAGCGTCAGCAGGTTGAGGGAGAAGCCCATCGCCAAGATCAGGAAAACCACCCCGATCAGCGATAGCGGTATGGCCACGAGGGGAATGAGCATCACGCGGAAGGAACCGAGGAACAGGTAAATTACCAGGATGACAATCAGGCTGGCCTGCAGCAGTGTCGTGAGGACTTCCTTGAGGGCCTCATCAATGACAATACTGCCATCCCAGTCCAGGAACAGCTCCATGTCAGCAGGGAGGCGTTCGCGAATGCGCGGTACGGCCTCATGCACAACTTTTGACACGTCCAGGGGGTTGGCATCAGGCGTCTGAGATATAGACATGAAAACCGCATCGCGCCCACTGGAGAGGGTTTTGAGTTGCTTGGTTTCGGCCGACAGTTCGACGTCGGCGACATCGCCAAGCCGGACCTGCTCCTCGCCCACCTGGCGTACGATCAGCTGTTCAAAATCCTTAGCGCTTTTCATGTCGGTGCGGGCATCCACGGTCGCCATCACCAGGTTGCCTTCCGTCGCACCGGAGGTTGCGATGTAATTATCGCGCTGGATGACATCCCTCACGTCCGCGGCAGTCACGCCAAAAGCGGCCATGCGCACAGGGTCGAGCCACACACGCATCGCCAGGAAACGGCCGAAAATCTTCACCCTGCCGACACCCTTCAGTGTGGCCAACTCGGGTTGAACCGAGCGCAGCAGGTAATCGGTGATCTGGTAGGGGCTCATCTCCCGCGAGTAGAACGCCATGTACATCATCGCATCACCACCGGCGGCGGTGGTTACCACGGGATCCTCAATGTCGGTTGGCAGATCTCCCCGGGCCTCGTTAACCTTGGCGATGACCTCTGACAGCACATCACTGCTGTTCTCGCCCAACCTCACGTGGACTTCTATTTCAGACATGCCGGGATTGCTGGATGACGTCATGTACTCGATGCCCCGCGCGCCGGCGATACTCACCTGTAACGGCGTGGTGACAAAACCCTGCACTGTGCGGGCACTGGCGCCGCGATAAAAAGTCTCGACATAGATCACGCTGCGTTCCAATTCGGGAAATTCCCGCACGTTCACGCGCGTCAGGGCAGCGCCACCCAGCAGCAGTAACAGGCTGCTGATCACAATGGCCAGCACCGGGCGTTGAATAAAGTGGTCGGTGAATGCCATGGGTCTAGAACTTCACTTTGTCATCGATAACGACGCGTGCGTCGCGGTATAACTTGTTCTGGCCGACCGTGACCACCCATTCGCTACCGAGCAACCCGCGCGTGATGACGATCTGGCCATTTCGCGTGGCGCCGGTTTCTACCACCCGCGGTTGTACCGTGGTCTGGCCTTTGCCTTGCAGCAGAACAAACACGGTATTGCCATGCAGGGAGTAGGTGACCGCAGTTTCCGGTACGGTGACAACGCGCTCGGGTTTGTCCAGGTCGATCACCATGCGGGCGAACATACCCGGCAGTAGTCCCTCGCTGTCTTCGAGTGATGCGCGCAACATCAGGTTGCGTGTGCTGGTGTCCACCTTTGCATCGATGGCGCGCAGCGTGGCCTTGAACACCCGATCCGGGAATGCGGCGACATGAACCGCAATTGCCAGGCCCGGCCGGAGGCTGGGAAAATAGCGGTCGGGTACCGAAAAATCGATTTCCAGTTCACTCAGGTCCTGCAGGTTGGTGATAGCAGTCCCGGATTGGATATAGTCGCCCACCTTGACGTTGATGATGCCTGTGGTGCCGGCGAAGGGCGCCACAATGCTTTTATTGTCGAGTTGTGCCGTGGTCTGTGCCAACTGGGCGATCGCGCTGTCGAGATCGGCCTGGGAGCGATCGTACTGGCTTTGCGGGATCGATTTTTTCTTGATGAGGCTGGCATCGCGTTCGTACAACAGGCGCGCCAGCTTGAGATTGGCCTCCTGCTGTTTGCGGCTGGCCTTTTCCACGCTGTCGTTGAGTGTCAGGATCAGCTGTCCCGCCTCCACTTTCTCTCCTGAATTGACCTCAACTTTAATCACTTCACCGCTGGTCTCGGCGCTCAACTCCACACCACGGGCAGCGCGAATGGTGCCAACCGTTTCGAGTTCAGAGGGCCAGATCGCCGTTTGTGCCGTGGCGGCGCCGATAGTGATCGGTGGTGGCGTAAAATTTGTAGCGGCCAGCGCCGAGAATTTGTTGTACAGGTAGCCCGCGATACTGCCGAAAATCACCAGTAGCAGAACAATAACGAACGTGTAAGCGCGCAACACCCGGCCCCTTTAGTATTATTACCTCATAAGCGGCCATTCTAGGGACTTTGGGCCCGGCGCGCACTACTCATGGACGAAATGGGCAATATTTTACTACCCCACGCTCCCCATTTCCTAAAGGATGTGAGCCCGAAATGCAAGAAACGAATATATCGCAAGTACTTTGAGTCATGCTATATATCGCTTATCCTAGAACGGTTGTGTGCTGTGACACCGTGGTAACAGGAGGGTCGACACCTTGAGGAAAGCGCGTAAATTAAAGAATTTGCAGAAGCAGATGGACAACGCCAGCAGCTACGAAGCCTGGAGTGAGGCCGCGCAGGCACACGATGAACTGTCGGGTGAAAAACGCTGGCGACAAATGGACCATACGCGGCAATACGACTACGCACAAATCCGGTTGCGCCTGGACAAACTGCGCAGCCTGCGCGCACGCCACGATTACCAGGGATTGTTGTTCACACTGAACGAGGGTATCCATGGCAATATGGGCGGTATGGGACGGCACAGCCTGTACAGCCACGCAAAATTCGGTACCAAAACCCTGATAGAGCAGTACATCGATGAGGTAGATGATTCCCTGCGTTTTCTCGCGGAGCTGGATCAGATCGATGTGCAGGAAAAACTCGACTTCTTTTATCGGGCAAATATCTGCTTTGGCCGTTCAGCCCTGATGCTCAGCGGCGGCGGTGTGCTGGGTTTCTATCACCTGGGTGTGGTCAAGACCCTGCTCGACCAGGGTTTGCTGCCGCGAGTGATATCCGGGTCCAGTGCCGGCGCACTAGTGGCGGGTACGTTGGGAACGCATACGGATAAGGAACTTGAGCGCTTTTACGATCCGGCAAATGTGCTCACCGAGGCCGAGCGGGAGGCCAGCGTATTTACGCGTATGTTTTTTGGCGCCAACGCCCAGATCGATATTGGCGACCTGGAAAAACTCATAGCACGCATGATTCCCGACATGACTTTCCAGGAGGCATACGAAAAAACAGGCCGACAGATCAGTATCTCGGTCGCGCCCGCGGAAATGCACCAGCGCTCCCGATTGCTGAATGCAATCACGTCTCCCAATGTCTATGTGCGAGCGGCTGTCCTGGCCTCCTGTGCTGTGCCGGGTGTATTCCCGCCCGTTATGCTGATGGCGAAAAACCAGCACGGTGAGCGCCAGCCCTACCTACCCACCCGCAAGTGGGTGGACGGCTCTATCGCTGACGATCTTCCCGCCAAGCGCCTGCAGCGTCTGTACTCCACGAACCACTATATAGTGAGCATGGTAAACCCCGTTGCTATTCCCTTCCTCAACAAGGATGGCAAGCGCGGTGCGATGAATAGCGCCCTGGGGGCCCTCGGCGTAGGCATGGGGCGTGAACTGCTGAATTTCTATCGGGGTATGGTCCAGGATCGCAGTGACACCTGGCCGCGCTTCAATATGCTGATGAGCAGTGTTCACGCGCTGATGGATCAGGAGTACAGCGGTGATATCAATATTGTTCCGAAATTCCGCTGGTACAACCCCGCCAAATTGCTGTCGCATTTGTCGGAGAAAGACCTCATCGCGCTGATGCACGCGGGTGAGCATTCCACGTACCCTGCGGTAGAGGCAATCCGAACCTGTACCAAGATCAGCCGCACGATGGAAGAAATCCTGCACCGCTTCGAGCAGGGCGATTTGCGCCCCGATGAATCTGGCTATCATCGCCCGCGCACATCGCGCCGTCGGCCGCCACCGACACGCACTGATCGAGAGGCGATGCGCGAGCACCGCCTGCACTCAGGGCAGGTGGAGAAGAAGACTGCGGCCAGTAAGGCGCCGACGCCGCGCAAGAAAGGCGCGACCCGAGGCAAGTCCGCAATCCAGCGCAAGCCAAAGGCATCTCCCAAGAGCGAGGGTTCGCGTAAGGCTGCCTAGCCCGTTCAGCCGGGCACCCCCCGGCTGTCAGTATTTTTTACGATTTCCAGCCAGAAATTCCTCCATATCCCGTAAGTGTCTGAAAAATAAAGATAAAAAAACTTGGCACGAATAGTGCTTTACAGACGTTGGGATTTAAATGTTTAGTCTGGCTGCTCTGAAGTGTGTGAATCCCACATTCGATGTTCCAGTGTCTGGTGATCGATTTCGGAGTAGAAGCCAAGCATCAATTTGGAGAGTCAAACTATGTTTACCAATAAATTTTTGAAAGTTGCAGTTGGGGCCTTGGGGTTGGGTCTGGCAAGTGCAAGCCAGGCGGCAGTGATTAGCCTGGATTTTGAAAACATCGGGCCGTACCCCAATAATAATGACATCTTCGTACAGGATTTCTATAACGGTGGAACTTCTTCAATCGGTACCAGTGGTACGAATTACGGCATCAGTTTTTCGAGTAATTCGCTGGCGATTTGCCTGAACTCAACCTCTGTGTTCTGCTCCAACACCTCTCGTGGTGGCCAGGATCCAGGCTCGGCTGAAGGCGGCTTGTTTTTCCTGACGGGCGCGGAGTCCATCATGAATGTCGCAGCAGGGTTTGATACCGGCTTCGCGTTCAACTATGTTTCTTTAAGCCAGCCGGGCTCTGTGTCAGTGTTCGACGGATTGGATGGTACGGGTAATCTGCTCGCTACACTAAACCTGAATCCAAATGCAGGCTCATGCCCGGGGTATGGCGCCGGATTTTGTCCGTTCTCACCCATCGGTGTGGGCTTTGCAGGTACAGCCAAGTCTGTCTCATTTGCGGGTGTAGCCAACCAGATCGTGTTTGATGACATTACATTTGGTGCGGTAACGCCTCCGGGTGAGACGCCTGTTCCCGCCACTCTGGCACTGTTTGGCCTGGGTTTGGCTGGTCTTGGCTGGACGCGACGCAAGAAAGCATAAGCGTTACGACTATAGAGAAAACCCGCTTCGGCGGGTTTTTTTGTGCTTGGAGAAAAGTGCTCCTGACCCTTGGATCGCTGGATGCTAAACTGGCTTCGACGTGTCACCGCTACCGGGAATGCCGCCAGGCTGATGCACAATATTTATAGTTTTCCGCCAATTGAGAACGCGTCAGCAGAGCGCTTGATCCTCGGCTCCATGCCGGGTAAGGCGTCATTGTCCGCGCAGCAGTACTATGCCCACCCCCGGAACCACTTCTGGGATTTCATGTCATCCATTCTCGGTGTAGAGGTTTCGCTGCCATACGCGCTGCGCTGCCGCGCACTGGTTGAGCGGCGTATCGCGCTGTGGGATGTGTTGAAAGTGTGTACCCGAAGCAGTAGCCTCGACTCGGATATCGATGAATCATCTATAGTCGCGAATGACTTCCACACGTTTCTGTCCGAGCATCCGGGCATAAAGTGTATTTACTTTAATGGTGCGAAAGCAGATACCATCTACAGGCGCTACGTGCTGCCCGGGTTACCGGTGCACCAGGCGGCAATCCAGACCCTGCGATTGCCATCCACCAGTCCGGCAAACGCGGCTATCCCGCTAGCGGTAAAACTGGATCGATGGCAGGCGATCACGCGTACCGCGTAATCACCTGTTTACCCAGCGCCATCAAATGCACCTGGTCCGGCCCGTCCGCCTGACGGCACCAGCGCGCATAGTTGAACGCTTCGGCCATGCAGTAATCCTCCGTCAGGCCAGCGGCGCCGTGCATCTGCATGCAGCGGTCAATAACGGTTTGTGCCATCAGCGGTACCGAAGTCTTGCTGGCGGCGATCATGTCCAGCGCGCCCTTGGCACCCACTTCGTCCATTTTTTTGCAGGTTTTCAGTACCAGCAGGCGTGCCATCTCGATCTCTGAAAAACAGCGCGCAATATCCTCGCGCACCGACTGGTGCTGGCTCAGCGTGCGGCCGAAGGTGGTGCGCGAGGCGACGCGTCGGCAGGCCAGTTCCAGTGAGCGCTGTGCCGCACCGATCAGTCGCATGCAGTGATGAATGCGGCCCGGTCCAAGCCTGCCCTGTGCAATTTCAAACCCCCGCCCCGGGCCCAGCAGGACATTGTCCAGCGGCACACGGACATTCTCGAATACCATCTCGGCGTGCCCGATAGGCGCGTCGTCATAGCCCAGCGTGGTCAGGGGGCGAATCAACTGCAGTCCGGGCGTATCCTTGGGTACCAGCACCTGCGTCTGCTGCTGGTGGCGATTGGGGTTGTCGGGGTCCGACTTGCCCATCACGATGAAGATGCGGGTGCGCTCGTACAGCGCACCCGTGATAAACCACTTGCGACCATTCAGAACCCACTCGTCGCCATCGCGTACGATGCTCAGTTCGATATTGGTGGCATCAGACGATGCCACCTGGGGTTCCGTCATCGCGTAGGAGGAGCGAATATCTCCGGCCAGTAACGGGGTGAGCCACTGGGTCTGCTGCGCGGGCGTGCCGTATTTCATGAACACTTCCATGTTGCCTGTATCCGGCGCATTGCAGTTGAACACCTCAGGCGACCACAACACACGGCCCATGATCTCAGCCAGGGGCGCGTAGTCGAAATTGCTCAGTCCACCCTGTTCGCTGAACTCCGCCAGCGATGGGGGGATAAACAGGTTCCACAGGCCAGCGGCTTTCGCCTTGGCCTTGAGTTCGTCCATGATAGGCAGGTAACTGTAGCGATTGCTTGCAGCGTTAAGCTGCTGTGCATATTCCTCCTCGCGGGGATAGATATGCTCATCCATGAATCGCGCCAGCGACGCCTGGTACCTGAGGGAGTCTTCACTGAATTCAAACACGGCAGTTTCCCCGGGCGCTATATGCGTTCGATGATAATCGCCGGTGCCATGCCACCCGCCGCGCACATGGTGATCAGGCCGAACTGTTGGTCACGGCGTTCCAGTTCATCCAGCACCGTACCGATCAGCAGTGCGCCGGTCGCTCCGATAGGGTGTCCCAGTGCCATGGCGCCGCCGTTGACGTTCACCTTGTCACGATCGAGATCCAGGTCGCGAATGAACTTTTCCGCCACCACGGCAAAGGCTTCATTGATCTCAAACAGGTCAATGTCCGCGATGGAGAGCCCCGCTTTCGCCAGTACCTTGCGCGCGGCAGGAACCGGTGCGTTGAGCATCAGGGTAGGGCAGTCACCCATATTACACATCGCCCTGATGCGTGCGCGAGGCTTCATGCCGTGTGCCTTGGCATACGTCGGAGAGGCCAGCAGTATCGCTCCCGCGCCGTCTACCACGCCCGAGGAGTTGCCGGCATGGTGTACGTGTTTAATGTCCAGCCCCGGATACTTTTGCAGCAGCATGCCGCGGTAAGTGGTGCCGCTTTCGTCCAGTGGGTAATCGGCAACGGGGGCGAAGGAGGCCTGGAGTTCGGCCAGTCCTTCCAGTGTGGTCTGGGGGCGTGGGAACTCTTCCTTGTCCAGTGCCAGTGTCCCGTCTACCGAGTACACAGGGACCAGGCTCTTGTCGAAGTAGCCCTTGTCAATCGCGTTGGCCGCTCGCTGCTGCGAGGTAAATGCCAGTGCATCCAGCGCGGTGCGATCGATGCCTTCCATACTGGCGATGGCATCCGCGCAGACGCCCTGGTGCGGCTGCGGGTGCAGTGCGCGCAACGCGAGGTTGCCGTTGTCCAGGAACATGCTTGGCATCGCCCCTTCTTCGGTGTAGAGCGACATCATCTCGGCACCACCGCCGATAACCAGATCCTCGGTGCCGGACATAATGCTCATCGCCGCCAGGTTAACAGAGGTGATACCCGAGCCGCAGAAGCGGTCCAGCGTCATGCCGCTGGAGCGGATATCGTAGCCCGCCTCCAGGGCAGCCATGCGCGCCAGATCGCCGCTTTGTCGGCCGCGCTGGGAGCTGGTGCCGAAGATCACATCGTCGACGTCAGCCGTGTTCAGGTCGTTGCGCTCCGCCAATGCCTTGAGCACGGTTGCGCCCAGGTGCTGTGGGTGTTGTTCCGCGAGAGAACCCTTACCTTTTTTGCCAATGCCACGGGGTGTGCGGCAGCTATCGATAATCCATGCTTCTGACATTGCTCTACTCCTTATTTGCCTTTCCAGTTGGGTGCGCGTTTTTCGGCGAAGGCAATGGAACCTTCCATAGCGTCTTCACTGCCAAAAATGGGCATCACAATTTCCTGTTGCTTTTGCCACATCTCCTCGGCCGACCAGGATGCTGATTCCTGGATGACCTGCTTGCTGATCGCGACTGCAAGGGGGCCGTTGGCCACAATTCTGGCAGCCATTGCCTTCGCGGCGTCCAGAGCAGTGCCCGATGCGACGACCTGGTTGACCAGGCCGATTTCATAAGCGCGTTGTGCGGTAATAAAATCGCCGGTTATAGCCAGTTCCATCGCCAGTCGGGAGGGAATCTGGCGGGGCAGCCTAACCAGTCCGCCAGCCGCTGCCGCGAGGCCGCGTTTCACTTCCGGGATACCAAATTTGGCGTCATCGGCCGTCACCAGTAGATCACAGGTAATCGCCACTTCCAGGCCACCGGCCAATGCGTAGCCCTCGACGGCGCCAATCAACGGTTTGCGTGGCGGGGCTTCGGTCAGCCCCGCAAAGCCGCGGCCTTCCACCATCGGCATTTCACCGGTGACGAACGCTTTGAGGTCCATGCCTGCGCAGAACGTGCCACCCGCGCCGGTGATAATAGCCACATGGATGTTGTCGTTGCTGTCCAGTTCATCCATTGCCGCTGCCACGCTGACGGCGACAGCCCTGTTTACGGCGTTCTTGGCTTCAGGCCGATTCAGGGTGACGGTCATGATGCCGTCAGTTACATCTACCAGTACTTCGTTTGCCATGGTTTGGCTCCTTGCTAGTGAATATGAATTGAGCAGCGCCCGCTGGCGCCGCGGGGTTGATTAATCGGTGAGCATCATGGCCAGGCTGGCCAGTTGTTCCACGGCCTCGCCCTGGGAATCCGCCTCAGCGCTCGAGGCGGTACCAATCTGTGCCCGTTTGACGATACCCTGCAGGATGGCGGCCAGGCGGAACAGCGAGAAAACGAGGTAGAAATTCCAGTTTTCAATGCCATCGCGCCCGGTGCGTTCGCAGTACCTGGCAATATACTCTTCATCGGTGGGGATGCCTAATGCGGCGCGATCCACACCCGACAGGCCTTTAATACGACCCTCACGCGGCAGCATCCAGGCCATGCACTGGTTGGCGAGATCCGCCAGCGGGTGGCCCAGGGTGGACAACTCCCAGTCCAGCAGGGCGATGACCCTTGGTTCGGTGGGGTGGAACATCATATTGTTCAGCCGGTAATCGCCGTGCACCAGGG
>JAGRIK010000011.1 GCA_020443325.1 Halioglobus sp. | reverse complement strand
GCAATCAGGTCGCGGGTCCTGTCGAAATTCGCGGAGTAAATCACCGAGCGACCCGCTTTGCGCGAAGAGACCAGTCCCGTTTTGGACAGGTGGCTCAGGTGAAAAGACATGGTGTTGTGCGCTGTGTCCAACCCGTCACTGAGGACCCCCGCCGCCAGACCGTCAGGGCCAGCCTGCACCAGCAGGCGGAAAGCCCTCAGCCGCGTCTCCTGGGAAAGCGCATCGAACATCGCTATGGCGTCTTCTATATTCATATGTCGATACTAGTCGACATATTTATTTATGTCAACAACTATAGACACATCAGAGTGAGTGGTGGGCCGACTGCTTGAGCGGAGCGGCGCTTACACCTCAGGCGATGAGATTGCTCGCTTCATCGGCTATCGCGCGCAGCGCCGTTTCAGCATAGGGGCCGCGACCGAGAACCCGAATGGCCAGGGCCAGGGCCAGCAGGGCGCTGGCCCTGGGTGCCGGATCGATGTCCTTGCGGATATCGCCGCGTGCCTGCCCCACCTCGATACTGCGTCGGAAAAAGCCCTCCAGTTCACGCAAGCCATTGGCGACGATTTCATTGACCTCGGCATCGTGCACGCCACTCTCGGAAACCGTGTTGAACAGGAAACACCCCTTGCGATCGGTATCGGCCACGGTGCTGGAGACA
Source organism: Halioglobus sp. (assembly GCA_020443325.1). Taxonomy (GTDB): domain Bacteria; phylum Pseudomonadota; class Gammaproteobacteria; order Pseudomonadales; family Halieaceae; genus Marimicrobium. Next base: position 1,405 of record JAGRIK010000011.1, on the reverse strand, counting down.
ATCTTGTCGAAAAATTCACAGATCGCCCGACGCGGGTCGTCCAGCGCTTCGAGTTCCGCCAGCAGGGTCTTGCGCCGCTCCCGGTCGTACTTGAGAAGCGTCCGCACGAATAGCGGTTGCTTACCGCCGAACGCATTGTATAGACTCCCCCGGTTGATCCCGGTCTGCGCTATCAATTCGGCAATCGAGGCGGAATCGAAGCCCCGACTCCAGAACACCTCCATGGCCTTTTCCAGCGCGAGCTCTTCATCAAACGACTTTTCCCAGGGCATGCCAACTCTACCTCCCGCGTAGACCCTTTCACCCTAGCATGTATGGACTGTACGTTACAAACTGTGCGGAGCCTGAATTGAACCAAAACAGGGCAACTGCTGTCTCAGAGCTGGCAATGCACCAATATGCCGCAGCCAGTACTCATTTCCATGCATGTGGAGAATGACCCGAGCATTGTATTGACCGTTCGGTATAAACTGTTTTAGCCTAGACCGATCGATACAATCAAGGCGGCCAACAGGCCCTACGCCGCAGCAACCGGGGCGTTTACGGACAGTTGGATCACCGCAGGCCCGCGAGGGCCACTGACGTGCCCGGAAGGACGGCTGCAGCGCAGCTACTGGCGCAGTTCTTGCTGTTATTTCGACAGTAGCCTTGGACCAGACCAGCGCGAGCGACGCGGTCTCGGGATAGGCCGTGCCACCGGCCATCGTGTTGGACCTGCTCACTGGCTTGTTTCGCGCCTCACAGTTACCCGAACTCTCCGCTCCTCCGGGAGCGGGGCCCAATTACTATCGACAGAGATGTAAGCAACATGACCCGACAGTCCACCACCGCTGCCGCCCTTACCGTTTTAGCGCTCGCCACCCTTATCGGTTTCGTGCTGTGGGCGCCATTCAATGCGACAACCGCGGTCGCAACCGTGGCGAAAGAGCCTGTCGGTCAACCGGTGGTAGTTGCCACCCCGACGAAGAAAACTATTGTCGATTGGGACGAATACAGTGGTCGTTTTGCGGCAATCGAAGATGTGGAGATACGCGCCCGCGTTTCCGGCTACCTGACCGAAATTGCCTTCACAGCCGGCGAGATCGTCGAGGCGGGAGACCTGCTGTTTCGCATAGACCCACGGCCCTTCGCAGCGGAACTGGCCGCTGCCAATGCCACCCTCGCCAGCGCCGAAGCGGCTTATCGCTATGCCAAGGCCGAGATGGAACGCGGCCAGCAACTGGTAAGCCAGCACGCCCTGAGCAGCGAGGAGGGAGAGCGCCGGCTGCGGGAGGCACAGCAGGCCGAGGCGGATCGCGCCGCTGCCAGGGCAAGGGTGGCACAGGCAGAGCTGGACCTGGAGTTCACGGAGGTGCGCGCACCGGTTACAGGGCGCGTGTCGGATAACTTTGTCAGCGTCGGCAAT
>JAGRIK010000080.1 GCA_020443325.1 Halioglobus sp. | reverse complement strand
GAACAGCGCCACGGGTGCGACCGCTCGCAGGCGTTCGAGGCTGTCGGGGAAAGGGTCTGCCGCGCTGATGCGGTCCGCGGGGTGTCCGCTTTCGATCATGCCGCCGATGATACTGCTGGCCATATTACCCGCGCCGACAAAAGCGATGCGCGGTAGATGCGAGTGTCCGTCTGCCATAGGGTTACCGAAACTGAAATAGTCGTGCAGTATACACGCCGCTATCCGTCAAAATCACCTGTTGCGCGGGCCGAATATGCCCGTTCCCACCCGGACCGTGGTGGCGCCCTCCATTATCGCGATCTCCATATCCGCAGACATGCCCATCGACAGCGTGTCGATTTCGGGGCCCAGCGCCTGGATTCCAGCCAGTGCACCGCGCATCTGGCGGAAGGCCTCCTGTTGTTGCGAGGTGTCAGCCTCGGCTGCAGGTATTGCCATCAGGCCGCGCAGCTTAAGGTGTGGCAGCTCACAGACGGTGCGGGCCAATTGCGGCAATTCCTCCAGGCTCACCCCGGACTTGCTCGCTTCGCCGGAGATGTTGACCTGGAGGCACACCTGTAAGGGTGGCAGCTGGGGCGGGCGCTGTTCGCTGAGGCGCCTGGCGACCCTGGCGCGATCGACGCTGTGGACCCAGTCAAAATGGGTGGCAATGCCCGACGTTTTATTGGACTGGATGGGCCCGATGAAGTGCCATACCAGGGGCAGGTCGGACAACTCACTGATCTTTTGCAGCGCTTCCTGCAGGTAGCTTTCGCCAAAATCTGTCAGGCCGCACGCGTGGGCAGCCCTGATCTCCTGCGCGGACCGGGTTTTGCTTACAGCCACGATCCGCACCGTACTGTTGCCGATCTGGCTTTTTTCAGCGACGCGCCTTACCCTTTCACGCAGCTTTGCTATATTCTTGGAGAGCTGTTGTTCGTCCATGGCGCGGATGTTAGCGGATTTGGCCTCGGGACGACATGACAATAATAGGGCGTGGCGGACGCTCACTGCCGACAGGGGAGAATATAAAGAATGGATATAACGGAATTATTGGCGTTCAGTGCCAAGCAGGGTGCGTCTGACCTGCACTTGTCGGCCGGGCTGCCGCCGATGATTCGTGTAGACGGGGATATCCGCCGTATCAACCTGCCGCCAATGGAGCACAAGCAGGTTCACGAGCTTATCTACGACATCATGAACGATAAGCAGCGCAAGGATTACGAGGAGTTCCTCGAAACCGATTTCTCCTTCGAAGTGCCGGGCGTCGCCCGTTTTCGTGTCAACGCTTTTAACCAGAACCGCGGTGCCGGCGGTGTCTTCCGTACCATTCCATCCAAGGTGTTGACCATGGAAGATCTTGGCATGGGCCAGGTCTTTCGCGATATATCGATGATGCCCCGCGGCCTGGTACTGGTGACCGGGCCCACCGGTTCGGGTAAATCGACCACCCTGGCCGCCATGGTGGATTTCATCAACGACAATAAATACGAGCATATTCTCACCATTGAGGATCCGATCGAATTTGTACACGAGAGCAAGAAGTGCCTCGTGAACCAGCGCGAGGTACACCGCGATACCCACGGTTTTTCTGAGGCGCTGCGCTCGGCATTGCGGGAAGACCCCGATATCATCCTGGTAGGTGAGTTGCGCGACCTCGAGACTATACGGCTGGCGCTGACGGCTGCAGAAACCGGGCACCTGGTGTTTGGCACCCTGCACACCACCTCAGCGGCCAAGACGATAGACCGGGTTATCGACGTGTTCCCGGCGGCGGAAAAGTCCATGGTGCGCTCCATGCTCTCGGAATCGCTGCAGGCAGTGGTATCGCAGACGCTGCTCAAGCGCGCCACTGGCGGGCGCGTCGCGGCACACGAGATCATGCGCGGTACCTCGGCGATACGAAACTTGATTCGAGAGGATAAAGTGGCACAGATGTACTCCGCGATCCAGACTGGCCATGCGCTGGGGATGCAAACCATGGATCAGTGTCTTGAGGATCTTGTCGGCAAACGCATTATTACCAAGGAAGTCGCTCGCGAAAAAGCGAGAATGCCGGAAAATTTCTAGTAGCTTACACTCAGGGAAGGTCGTCAGTATGAATATCGAGAGCTTGCTGCAGAGGATGGTGAAGGAAGGCGCCTCCGATGGCTTCATCACGGCTCACGCCCCGCCCTGCATCAAGGTGGACGGCCAGATCTATCCGATTACCGAGCGACCGGTCACAGAGGAAGAAGCCCGGGAAATGGTGTTGTCGACCATGCGGGAGGATCAGCAGATCGACTTCCGCAAACACCATGAGTGCAACTATGCATTGAGCACCAAGGATCTGGGTCGGTTTCGCGCCAGCGCATTCGTGCAACGGGGGCAGTGCGGCCTCGTCGTGCGTCGCATTCAGACCGTGATACCGTCCATTGAGGAGTTGGGCCTGCCCCCCATCATCAAAGACCTTGCAATGACCAAACGCGGCCTGGTTATTTTTGTGGGAGCCACAGGCACGGGAAAATCCACCTCGCTGGCCTCCATGGTCGACTACCGCAACCGCAACAGCCGCGGGCACATCATCAGCATTGAAGATCCGATCGAGTTTATCCATGAGCACGCCGGCTGTATTGTCACGCAGCGAGAGGTGGGCATGGACACCGAGTCATTTGATGTGGCGTTGAAGAATACGCTGCGACAGGCGCCGGATGTTATTTTGATTGGCGAGGTGCGCACGGCAGAAACGATGCAGCAGGCGCTGACCTTTGCCGAGACAGGACACCTGTGCCTCTGTACGCTGCACGCGAATAATGCCAACCAGGCGCTCGACCGGATACAGAGCTTCTTCCCGGCCGAATTGCACAACCAGGTGTGGATGGACCTGTCGCTGAACCTGCGATCCATGGTCGCCCAACAGCTCCTGCCGCGTAAGGATGGAAAAGGCCGCACGCCGGTTGTAGAAGTGCTGCTCAATTCTCCTTTGGTCGCGGAATATATTCGCAAGGGTGAGGTGCACCTGATCAAGGACCTGATGTCCAAGTCGACAGAGCTTGGTATGCAGACGCTCGATCAGTCACTGGTTAAAGCCTACAGTGAGGGACTCATCACGAAAGACGACGCGATACGCTTCGCCGACTCTGCCAACGATGTGCGCCTGAAAATAAAAATGCTGGACAGGCACGAGTTGGGTTCGGGCGACGGCCTGGCGCTTTCGTCGGGTCAACCGGATGAGCCTGGCGGCTTGCTCAGGCGCTAGCGCGTAATTTCGTTAAGGCAGAATCCTGGGCAATTTTCCGGCCCTTAATGGGTTTGCTACCACCACACTCGCCATTCGCGTCAAAATTACCAGCACAGTGGAATTTGCTCCTGCGGGTAAGTCGAGGCGGCGAAGCACCACATTTCTATCGCGTAGCGCGTTTTGGTCATGCTGTCGTCGACACCCGTGCGATGCAATGTCATCTGGTCAAATAGCAGCGCGTCCCCCGTTTCGAAAACCGGGCGTACGATTGAATAATCGGCGCCGTAGCTTTGCGCTGTTTCGTTGCTAACGGCCCAATCGAAAATATCCGGGCCGCCCATTTCGACCAGGTAATCCAGTCGGCGAGGCACTATATCCAGGCTGGGTGCCTCCACGCCACAGGGGCTCAGGGCAGTCCATATATTCAGCGACCGTATATCGGTGCCGAGAAAGGATCCATCCTGGTGCCAGCCGCCCAGAGAGCCGGGCTCGGTGCGCCGCAGTGTCGTTTTCTTCGCTGACAGCGCTACGCGTTCGCCGAAGTATTCCTGCAGAAGACGGTCGAAACCGACTGCCGACAGGGCCTCAAGATGGCGGAACAGGGCGCGCGGTGCATCAATCGCAAGCACACCTCCTCCCCGCCTGGCGTATGAACGTTCTGCGCCAAATTTATGATGCTCGCTATGCAGGCTGAAGGGCTGATACCAGGGTGGCACCGGAGTGCGCAGCGTCGGCACCGTTGCGGCGCTGTTGAAAGAATGATCTATCGCATCGCGGATACCCGAGGCCACATTCCGGTCAAGCATGCCGCGCACCATCAACGACCCGTGGTGCGCGATTGCCGAGGTGACGACATCCGCGCACAATTCGGACGCGGGGATCTCGGGAATGGACGTCTCGTCCGGAAAGTAATCCGGCAGCGATTTTGGCCAGTCTGGTACGGGTGCACTATTGGCAATCCCTGCGAAGGCCTGGTAGCGCAATTCCAATAGCCGTTTTTCGATGTCCGGGTTCTCTTCGAATCGATTCGATGCGGTGAGCAGATCGATCGCATCATCCCAGGAGCCTGCCGCTGCCAGTTCATCAGACTGGCGTAATACGCCTGTGAAATCGGGAATACTGTTGCCGGCAATCATTGCTAGCCTCCAAAACCAATCGTTTTTTAGTATAGCCAGATTCCCGGGTACCAACTAGGGCTGAACTGGCGCGCTAGGTATTCTCGGCGAACCAGGTACGCAAAATCAGTTCGGCGGCAAGGCTGTCAACGGGCTGGCGTTTGAAGTCGCCCCGGTGCCCGCGCTCGCGGCTCTCATGCTTCGCTTCGAAGCTGCTGAGCCTCTCGTCGACCATCTGAACTTCCAGCCCGAGTCGGCCGTGCAGGCGGCGCGCGAACTTGGCGGCCAACGCTCCCAGTTTGCTGTCGCTGCCATCCATGTTCAGGGGGTCTCCCACCACCAGCAGATCAGGGCCCCACTCAGCGACCAGGCTCTCCAGCAGACGCCATTCGGGAATGCCATCTTTTGCCCTGAGTATGGGCAGCGGTGCGGTGGTACCGAGCAGGCAGTTGCCGGTCGCCACACCAATCTGGCTCAGGCCAAAATCGAAGGCCATTACTGTGCGGTACGGTTTTTTCATCAGCGCGGGTTGTGCACTCGGTGCACTCAGGCGTGGCCCGCCTGGCCCGATATCAGGTTCATATCGACACCCAGTTGTGCAGCCGCTGCGGCGAGGCGTTGGTCGGAGGGGGTGGAAAAAATGATATCGCCATTTCCCGGCAGGGTGAGCCAGCTATTGTCGGCCAGCTCCTGTTCCAGTTGCCCGGCGCCCCAGCCTGCGTAGCCGAGCGCGATCAAGTGGTCGGAAGGGCCCTCGCCTCTCGCGATGGCGCGCAATATATCGCGAGAGGTTGTCAGCGTGATCTCCGGCGTAACCTTGAGGCTGGCGTCCCAGCTTTTATCGCAACGGCGATGCAATACAAATCCATGGTCCATTTGTACAGGCCCTCCGGCCATTACGGGTTCGGAGGAAAAGTCCTGGCCTGCACTGATCTGTAAGTGTTCAAAAATCTCTGTTAGAGAAAGGTCCAGTGGTCGATTGATGACTATACCCATAGCACCACTCTCACCGTGCTCGCAAATATAGGTGATGCTTTGTGAAAAGATTCCCTCGGTCAGGCAGGGCATCGCCAGCAGGAAGTGATCCCGCAGGCAGTCGCCGCTTTTCGTTGTATTCACGGAATGCTTTCCGGGCATATTTGCACATGTCTCTTGAGAGTAAAAAATTGCAGGAACCGGATTCCGACTCTTAAGGTGAGCTTAGCTGGTTTTCCTGAAAATGCCACGTGCGGACAATCTCCAGTTTGTCGGTTGTGGCTTTTAACTCGGGTGGGAACGGTGAGTAGGGTGCGGCCATGCGCACGATTTTGATGGCGGCCTCGTCCAGCACGGCATAGCCGGAAGAAGATAGAATTTGTATGTCTTCCAGGCTGCCGTCATTGCGAATGACTACTAGCATGCGCAGTTCTCCGTAGAGACCGTAACGAATGGAAGCCTGCGGGTAGTACTGGTTTCCCACCGATTCCAGTCGCCTGCGCCAGTCCAGCAAATAGGCGGCATCGACAGATTGTTTCGCGGATGCTGCCGTCAGGCGTCTCACCCGGGGTTGCGCCGCATCGGTGCGTGTCTCGACATCCAGCTCCGCCTGCAAACTCGCAATCTCGCGGTTGATGCGATCGACCTCCGGGGTGATTCCATCCAGGTTCGATGGCTGGGCTGATGTGTCTGTGGGCTGTGCGGCGACCGCGCGGTCAGCGGCACCGGTAGTGGCCACTGCGTTGTACTGCATCGCGGCCTGTTGTTGTGGAACCTGCGTGCGGGCCTGTTGCTCTGACGGGCTATCCGACTGCAGCGGGTTGTTGGTGCTGAGCTGGTTTTTCTGTGCATCGTTGCCGCTGCCGGCCTGGTTGGCCTGTGCAATATTGCTGGCATCCAGGGGCGCGACCTCGCTGGGGCGAGTGGCTAGTGTAACTTCGATCTGTGGGCTGCTGTACGGCGTCGACAAACTGGCCTTGAAAGAAACTACAAAAATCATGGCTGCGTGCACCGCAATTGCCACGAGCACGGCATTGCGAAATCGCGTTTCGTTATGGTTGCCGCTATCCAGGTAATACATCAGGTAGTACTACCGCCTGTTATCAAGTTCCACGGCAATACAATCCATCAGTTGCCCGGCAATGTCCAGTTCGTAGGCAGCGTCAATTTCCCGAATACAGGTGGGGCTGGTGACATTGATCTCGGTGAGGTAATCGCCAATAACGTCCAGGCCGACGAACAGCAGGCCTTTCTCGCGTAAACTCGGTCCTACCTGTGCCGCGATCCATCGATCCCGCTCAGTCAGCGGTTGCGCCACTCCAGTACCGCCGGCAGCGAGATTGCCGCGCGTTTCGCCGGCCAGCGGCACGCGCGCAAGGCAGTACGGGACGGGCTCGCCGTTGACCATCAGTATGCGCTTATCACCTTTTTCGATCTGCGGAATAAACTGCTGGGCCATGATGGTTTGCGTGCCGTGGTGCGTCAGCATCTCGAGAATCACGCTGACGTTGGGGTCGCCCTGCTTCACCCGGAATATGGCGCTGCCGCCCATGCCGTCGAGCGGTTTGAAAATAGCGTCGCCGTGTTGTTGGTGAAACGCCTTCAGGCGCGGCATGTCTGCGCTGACCAGCACCGGTGGGCAGCACTCGGGGAACTGCGTCGCAAACACTTTTTCGTTACAGTCGCGCAGGCTTTGGCAACGATTGACGATCAGTGTGCCGCTGCGTTCAGCCGCCTCCAGAATGTAGGTGCTGTAAATGTATTCGTTGTCAAAGGGTGGGTCCTTGCGCATCAGGATGACGTCGAGTTGATCGAGGTCGCCGTCCTGCGGCTCGTCCTTCGAGAACCAGCACTGTGGATCACGGTGCACGGTCAATTGCGCCATGCGTGCGCGCGCAACTCCCTGCTCCAGGTACAGATCGCCCTGCTCCATATAGAACAGCTGCCAACCCCGATCCTGTGCCGCCCAGAGCATGGCCATCGTGGTGTCTTTCTTGTAGTTGATACTGGCGATGGGATCCATCACCACGCCCAGCTTTATGGTCATTGCGCTCGTTCTCCTGCCCCGACGGCCTGCTAACTTACGCAAAGGTGCCCACAGGTGCAAGCAGAGGCGCTGAGGCTGAAAACCCAACGCCGCCAATTTACTTTAGAATGATGCTGGAAACGCCGCAATGCCAATAACAATTCGGTATGACCCATGCCCCAGATAACTCGTCGACAGTTTATACAACGTTCAGCGATGGCCGCTGCAGCGACTTCACTTGCCTCTGCGTGCAGTGATACTACTTCCAGTGCAGGTGAGAGGCCCAGGGCAATCGTAATCGGTTCCGGCTTTGGTGGATCGGTTGCGGCGCTGCGACTGGGGCAGGCTGGTATTGCAACTGTCGTGCTTGAGCGTGGACAGGAGTGGACCCTGCGGGGGCCGGACACTTTTCCCGGAATCAGCAGACCCGACCGGCGTACTACCTGGTTTGGCGAGGTAGAAGCCCTTACGGGGTCTACGGCTGTAACGCCGTGGGCTGGTCTGCTCGAACGCGTGAGCGGTGATAACGTAGATGCTGTTTGTGGCGCATGTCTGGGAGGTGGCTCACTGGTCTACGGTGGTGTGCTGATCCAGCCGCAGAGGGACGTCTTCAGCCAGGTCTTCCCGCAGATCAATTATGATGATATGGACCAGGTCTACTATCCCCGGGTCATCGCGCAGATAGGCGCAGGACGTATACCGGAAGACATTCTGGCCAGCGATAACTACCGGGCTCACCGTACGTTCCTAGCCGACGCCAGTGCTGCGGGTTTCAATGTGAGCAAGCCCCATACAGGATTTGACTGGGACATTATCCGTCGGGAAATCAATGGCAGCGCGCCAGCGGCAGCCAGCATCAGCGAATACCTTTACGGCTGCAACAGCGGCGCTAAACTTTCCACTGATAAAAACTACCTGGCGGAGGCCAGGGCTACCGGTAATGTGGAGATTCGTAGCCTGACCGAAGTCGTGATGATTAGTGAAGGGCACAACGGCGGCTATGCACTGGAGTGCCGACATATCAATGTAGAGGGAGACGAACTGGAGCGTTATGAACTGCAGACAGAGTATGTCTTCCTGGCGGCGGGCTCCCTCAATACCAGCAAGCTGTTGCTGAAGAGCCAGCTGGCGGGTGGGTTGACGGGGGGGAACGACCGTATTGGACAGGGCTGGGGAACCAACGGCGATCAGCTGATGCTGGAGTATTCCAACAGCCCGGTCAGCGGCTATCAGGGCGGCCCCGCCTGCATTGCCGCTGTAGATTCCAGTACCGCAGCGTACCCGATAACATTTATGCATTCGCCGGCCAGTGTGCCGGTCGATATACAGATACAGCTGGCCATGTCTGTGCCGGACACCAGCGGCGAGCTGCTCTATGATTCCAGCACGGGGCACCTATCAATACGTTGGCCCGACGACACCTCGACGCCTTCAGCGATTGCCAGGACCGATAGTTTCAAGCGGTTGTTGACACAGACCGGGGGTCTCAGTCTCGCCGGGCTTGGCGGCAGGGCGACTATCTGGCACCCCCTGGGTGGTGTGGTGATGGGAGATGCTTGCGATCATCTCGGCGAGCTCTACGGCTATCGAAATCTTTTCGTCGTCGACGGCAGCCTGTTGCCGGGTAGTGCCGCGGCGGCCAATCCTTCGCTGACCATCGCGGCCAATGCTGAACGGATCATGGAGCAGTTGGTTTCGCGTTTGATAGCGCGCTGATAGAGGTGTGCTGCCCGGCCGATACCGGCCAGCTGTATTGAAGGATTGGTCACGCTTGCAATCAGCGTGCCTTTTGGCTGAAATGTCCCTATTGGGGTCTATCCTGGCAGGTCAGGATGAGGCAACATGCCAGTCAGCGTTTCCGGGGTGGCGAGGCGATAACTACGGGTGCACAGCATGGCGACCGCTATCACAAATTTTATCGATGACATCAGGGGCGTAAAACCTCTGCAGGCACTGCGCTCAGTGCGAGCACTGATCGCGAACCCGGACAGCACCGGAGAGGTCTTCAAAATAATTCAGGCCCTGAAGGGCGGCAGCATTACGCGCGCGGTAGAGCGGCTTGAGTCCCTGCCAGTGGGCAGGGAGCTACTGCGTGACAAACCGGATATTTTACCGTTGCTAAGTGATCGCGAAGCGCTGCGCGCCATGCCCGAGGGGAGTGTGGGCCGCGCCTACCTGAAGTTTGTTGAGACGCAGTCCCTCAGCGCTGACGGACTGGTCGCGGCGAGTGAAGAGGTGCCGCGCGGAGAAGGTTTAAATCCGGAAGAGCGCTGGCTGGGCAATCGCCTGCGCGATATCCACGATTTACAGCATGTGGTATGCGGGTACGGCCGCGACACGCTTGGCGAGCTTTGCCTGTTGTCATTCATGGTCACGCAGACACCCAACCGCGGAATCGCGTTTATTATTTTCATGGCGCGGCGCAAAGCTCGCCAGGCGACTCAGTTGTTCTCTGTGGATGACTGCATCGAGGAAGGTCGCCGCATCGGCGAGGCCGCGACATGGTTTGCCACGGTCAAATGGGAAGAGCGCCTGTGCGAGCCGCTGGCGCAACTCCGCAGCGAACTCGGTATCTTGAAACCCACGCTGTATCGCAACGCCATTCGCACCCTCGCCGACCTGGAGCCGGCGGCGGTTAGCGCGGCCTAGTTCGCATCACTACAGGGCCAGCGAGCCATCAGCGCACGAATCACGGCATCAATAGATGCTTCACTTTCATATTGCGGGTTCTCCGCCATAAAGCTGACAAATTCTTCGACCCCCTGTAGCCGCGTGGTTCCCGCAGGTGCGCATACCAGATGCTTGTTGGCATTCGCGCCAGAGATCGCCTGGTGATAGCGGATGGCGCCCTCAAAAAAGCCATAACAGAAGCCCAGCGCAGCAGGGTAATGTGCGTTCGTTGGCTCGACAGTGCAAATATCCACCAGAGCGCCGGCTGAGTTGAGCTTGATGTCCTCCAGTGTGTAACCGTTGGTGGCGGCCGAAACCTGGGCGGGCACCACTGCGGTTGCGGCCCAAACTACCAGGCCCAATAGGCCAATCCATCCCCTTGCTGTCATTGCTGTCACTCCTGTGTATCCGTTGATATTACGCGTGCATAAAGATTGCGTGTGTTTGCAGGCCTACTCTACAGACCGATTTAATTATTTGCCGCGTCCTGTTTTAACTGTTCGTTTTCCTGCCGCAGTTTAGCGTTTTCCGCCTGCGCGTCTTCACGCTTGTTGTACTGGTCGTAGATATATCCGCCCGCCGCCCCGACAGCAGCGCCGATAACAGCACTCTCCCGGCTGGTACCGAGTATGGCGCCGCCGAGTGCGCCGATCGCGGCACCGGCGCCGGTGCGTTCCTGCGTCTCGCTCATCGTACAGCCGGAAAATAGTGTCGCGGTCAGGGTGATTAGCGCCGCAACTCGACAGGGTGAAAGGCGGGTTATCCGGGTTGCTGTGGAATTCTGGTCTCTCTGCATGTTACTGGTCTCCGTCGACGTTGGCGTATATTTTCGCCTTAAGTTTGGCAAAGTACCAGAGGAGAAACTGAAAACGCCGGTTGGTCGCGCGGCGCGCTGTGGAACTACTCTGTATGACAGGGCTGACAGAGGATTCGGTAGTACGCTCTTCGTTTCGCGGTTCACGCGCTTGCCGCAGCAGCGACAACATTTGCCGGTGCCTAACGTGTCTAACAAGCGCAGTACTCCCCAGTCACACGGGTGACCGGGGAGGTATAGCTTTGAGAGGCGGGATCTGGCTAGCGTTGCTTGCGACGGCGGGCAATCCCCAAACCCAGGAACCCGACACCCATCAACATGATCACGGAGGGTACCGGCATGTCATTGGGGTTGCCGACATCCCCTCTGCGATCAGATAACAGGGCGTAGTCAAAGCCGTAGAAATCGCCTGAGCCATTGCGATCTATGGTGACATTCAGTTCACCCAGCAAGTTGATCGAATCCAGCACATCCTGAGACAGATCAAAGAAGCGGACTTTGGTACTCGGGTAGCCGTCATTGAAAGCCCAGTTCTGGTTGATACCGTTGTAGGTAGTGATTACCGCACCAAAGGTAGAGGCCTGAAAGTCGGCCATGTCGAACCACATGCTGCCTTCCGTCCAGCCGGAGCCCAAACCGGTAAACAGAAAAGTCGTCAGTTCTCCAACCTGATCGACAGGGCTGAAGCCACTGTGATGGGTACTGTAAGTATCGGTGTTTTGAGCACCATTCGTGGCCGCTTTTTCCGCCGCACTGCGGAAGTCCTTTATGGGGCTTACGAAGGTGTGATTCGCGTTGTCGGGAATACCGATACCGTATCCATCATCGTCACCGATTTGCCAGTAAGCAGCAGAGGCAGGGTTCACGACCAGCGCAAACGTTGCTGCTGCGATGAGTTGCTTGATCATCAGAAATCTCCTCTCTCTAGGGCATGGCGCCGCAAAGGAGCGGCGTCCTCTTGCACTAAATGGGGGTGCAAATACGATGCCATTCTGCAGCAATGGCCTACAAAACATGGAGTTAGCAGCACGGATTCCTGGCTCAGCCGGTGACACTATGGCCTTGCTTAAAAGCGTGTAAAAGCCACTTTACAAATGGGCCCCATTTCTCGCCCTGGCGATACGGATTGGGTCGCAAGTTTATGCGGGTTGGTCGTGGGCAGGCCAGCGTATGAATAGGGTTCGATAAGCCATTGAATTTAAAATTAAAAAATGTTCCGGAAGGATATCTGGAGGAAGGGCTTTGTCTCTGGGGAGCCGGATTTAGTCACCAAAAATGTGACGAAGTGTCCAAAAATTATACAAATCCCTTTTCATAAATAAAAAAATGTGGCCGAAAAAAAGTCCTGCCAGTGACGAATATTGATGGAATCCCGGTGGCAGGCACCCGGCCGGATATTGGCTGGCGTGGTTTAAATCTCCAGCGAGAGTGAGCGACACCGAAGCGCTAAGTACTTTAGAATGATCGCTCGACGAGCTTACTTATTCCCCGGAGAGCGATGTGAGTGTTGCAGGTATCTATTTCACCCTGGCGCTGGTCAGTGTAATCAGTGTGCTGACCGCGATGGTGCAGGCGCGGCGTCTCTACTGGATGGTGCCCGTTTATTTTCTTCTCGCCTGGTTGTGCGGTGAGCTGGCCCTGATCCACCTGGTCTGGCAGGTCGCCCTGACGGCGTTACTGGGTTTTTTTGGTGTACTGTCGGACCCGTTGGCGCAGGCCGGGTTGGGCCTTTTTGCGCTGTCCTGGCTGGGATTGATTTATCTGCACTGCCAGTCCATGGATACACCGTTACACCTGCGCCCGGCATTGCAGCGCGCGCTGGGGGAGGATTACCGGTCCGATATTCCCGCTGATCGGCGGCAACTGCTCCGCGACGATATCCGCACGCGTGACTGGCTGCGGCCTTTTCATTTCAAGCGCGATGGTGTGCAACAGCACAGTGGCATCGCTTACGGTGACGCCGGTAAACGCAACCTGCTGGATATCTACCAGCCCGATGAGGCGAGAGAGGGCGGTTTTCCCGTGTTGTTACAGGTGCACGGTGGCGCCTGGATTATCGGCGAGAAGGAACAGCAGGCCAAACCACTGATGTACCACATGGCCCAGCGCGGATGGTTGTGCGTGGCCATCAACTACCGCCTCAGCCCCAAGGAAGCCTTTCCCGCGCACATTGTTGATGTGAAGAAAGCCATCGCATGGATCAGGGAGCATATTCAGGAGTACGGCGGCAATCCCGACTTCATTGCTATCACAGGAGGCTCGGCCGGCGGTCACCTGAGCGCGCTGGCTGCGCTGACCCCGAACCGGGCCGAATGGCAGCCTGGTTTTGAGGACGTTGATACGACGGTGCAAGCCGCCGTGCCTATCTACGGGGTTTACGATTTCCGCGACCGCCATGGTATTCGCGGTGAGATGTCCATGGACAGTATGATCTCCGAGAAGGTTATACAGTGTTCACAGGAGGAGAACCCGGAACTGTGGGATGCAGGCTCGCCGCTCAGTCATGTATCGGAGAATGCCCCCCCAATGTTTGTGATACAGGGCACGCACGATACGCTGGTCTGGGTAGAGGAGGCGCGAGTGTTTGTCGACGCGTTGCAAAGCGTATCGACCGAACCCGTTGCCTACGCCGAGTTGCCCGGGGGGCAGCACGCCTTCGAAGTCTTTCATTCGGTGAGGACTGATCACACGGTGAATGCGATTGGCCATTTCCTGGAGTGGACACACGCCCGGTGGTCGCGCGGCTAGAGCGGTCTAGAGCAGCGTCATATCGCCCCAGTGACTTTGCAGGATAGCGATCGCCGCTAGAGGCGCTGTCTCGGTACGCAGCACGCGAGGGCCCAGGCGCAAAGCGGTGAAACCGGCCTGTTCGGCCGCTTTGATTTCTCCCGCTTCGGTCAGGCCGCCTTCCGGTCCAACCAGCAGGGCAATGCTCGTGGGCGGTTCACGTGCTTCGACCGTCGTTGCGCGGTGGTGCAGCACGAATTTGCTCTGGGCATCCGTTGTCGCCAGCCAATTTTCCAGCGTTTGCAAGCCGTGAATGACGGGTGGGCGGTTGCGGCCGCATTGCTCGCAGGCGCTGATCGCAACCTGTTGCCAGTGCTGGATCTTTTTCGTCGCCCGGTCACCGGACAGTTTCACCCCGGTGTTTTCGGTTAACAGAGGCGTCAGCGCCGTCACGCCGAGTTCAGTGGATTTTTGTACGAGCCAGTCCATACGCTCACCGCGTGAGATGGCGATCCCCAGATGGATGGACAGCCCCGACTCGCACTCAATGTCGCGGTGTCCGCCTGTCTGCACCTGAACGTGTTTTTTGTCGACGGCGGTAATCTCGCCCGGGTATTCACCACCGCGCCCGTCAAACAACGTCAGCGGATCACCGACTCCCAGGCGCAGGACGCGAGCCAGGTGGCTGCTGGGGCCAGGCTCCAGTGCGACAGTTGTATTGCTGCCGAGTGTCTGGGTGGTGTAGATACGGGTTATACGCATCGTGTTGCGGCCCGGTTTGCAGGGCCTCCGCTAGAGGCCCAGATTGTTATAGATTTCTCGCGTCGGTTCCACCTGGTTCATCGTGTAGAAATGAATACCGGGGGCTCCGCTGTCCAGCAGTGTCTGGCACAACTGTGTGACGACCTCAATTCCGAACTGTCTGATGCTGTCCTGGTCATCGCCAAATGCCGCTATGCGCTGGCAGATCCAGCGCGGTATTTCCGCTCCGCTGTTGCGCGAGAAACGTTGCAGATTGGTGAAATTGGTGATCGGCATGATGCCGGCATAAATGGGCTTGTCGATACCGATGGCCGCACACTGGTCCAGGAAGTAGAAGTAGGCTTCCACATTGTAGAAATACTGGGTGATCGCACTGTCGGCGCCGGCATCAAATTTGGCTTTCAGGAACCGGATATCGCTGTCGTAGCTTTTCGCTTCCGGATGCGTCTCCGGATACGCCGCTACCTCGATCTCGAAGTGATCGCCACAGCGCTGGCGTACGAATTCCACCAGTTCATTGGCATAGACCAGGTGCGCTGCACCGCCCGTTCCGGAAGGGACATCGCCGCGCAGTGCGACCAGGCGTTTGATGCCCCTCTCCCGGTACGTTTCAAGCAGTGTCGCTACGGCGTTCTCGTCATCGCCACCAAAGCTGAGGTGAGGCGCGACATCCATACCCGCCTTCCTGAGCGCCGATACAACGCCCAGCGTGGAGTCGCGGGTGCTGCCGCCGGCCCCATAGGTCACCGAGAAAAACTCGGGACCCAGGGTATTCAGGGCGGGCGCCACCTCGGACAGCAGCTTGCTGGTGCCGGCCTCGGTTTTGGGTGGAAAAAACTCGCAGCTGATGCGCGGCTTTTGCGCTGCCATTGACTCCTGCCCCTTAGTACTTGTAGCTGTCGGGCTTGTAAGGGCCGTCGGGGCTGACCTTTATGTAGTCCGCCTGCTCGGGAGTAAGACGCGTCAGTACCGCGCCAAAACCGCCGATCATGTGGGCCGCAACTTCCTCGTCCAGTTTCTTCGGCAGGACCTCTACCGACAGTGCAGACGGCTTCATGTTGGGCTCCAGATCAGCGAACTTGCGTTCGTACAGGTAGATCTGCGCCAGCACCTGGTTAGCGAAAGAGCCGTCCATAATGCGCGACGGGTGACCGGTAGCGTTACCCAGGTTTACCAGGCGGCCTTCAGACAGCAGGATCAGGTAGTCGTTGGCCGCCTTATCGCGATAGACCTTGTGCACCTGCGGCTTGACCTCTTCCCATTCCCATTCGCGACGCATGAATGCAGTATCGATTTCGTTATCGAAATGGCCGATGTTGCACACCACGGAGTTCGCTTTCAGCGCCTTCAACATGTTCGAGTCGCAGACCTTGTAGTTACCTGTAGTTGTCACCACCAGATCGATATTAGATAACAGATCGCGGTTGATGCACGCCTCGGTACCATCGTTGATACCATCGATGAACGGCGATACAACCTCAAAGCCGTCCATGCAGGCCTGCATCGCACAAATCGGGTCGACCTCGGAGATTTTCACGATCATGCCTTCCTGGCGCAGCGACTGCGAAGACCCCTTGCCCACATCGCCATAGCCGATAACCAGTGCTTTTTTACCGGCCATCAGGTGGTCGGTACCGCGCTTGATAGCGTCGTTGAGGCTGTGGCGACAACCGTACTTGTTGTCGTTCTTGGATTTGGTGACCGAATCGTTCACGTTGATCGCGGGGACTTTCAGCGTGCCGTGCTCCAGCATTTCCAGCAGGCGGTGCACACCGGTAGTGGTCTCCTCGGTGATACCGTGAATCTTGTCGAGCATCGCGGGATACTTGTCGTGCAGCATGCCGGTCAGGTCACCGCCGTCATCCAGTACCATGTTCGCATCCCAGGGCTCGCCGTCTTTCAGGATGGTCTGCTCCAGGCACCAGTCGTACTCTTCCTCAGTCTCACCTTTCCAGGCATACACAGGTATACCCGCAGCGGCGATGGCTGCCGCAGCGTGATCCTGCGTGGAGAAAATATTACACGAAGACCAGCGGACTTCAGCGCCCAGTTGGATCAGTGTTTCGATCAACACACCGGTCTGGATGGTCATGTGGATACAGCCGAGAATCTTTGCGCCCTTGAGCGGTTTGCTGGTGGAGTATTTCTCGCGCATCGCCATAAGCGCAGGCATTTCGCTCTCGGCGATGTCCAGCTCACGACGGCCCCATTGTGCCAGCGAAATATCGGCAACTTTGTAATCTTCGTTCTGCTTGATCTTTTCTGCTGTGGTCATGGTTCTTTCCTCTGGGCTCTGGCCCTGTCTATTACTGCTACTCAAATAAAGAATGAAATCTTTCTGCGCCCGACCGGCCCTGTTCCTGGCAACAACGAAGTTCATTGTGTCGCGCCAGTGAGAGCCAGGCATGGTGTGAGTGAAGGGGTTGCGGGACTGTGCGAGACATGGAAGTCGAGCTCAAGCCCCCATGGATGGGTTCACGGCGGGTCCCGCAACCCCTTCACTCACATCAGGCCGACACTACGAAGCATAGGCCCGAAACATACCTACATTCACATCAGGCCGGCACTACGAAGCACCGACCTGACATATCCCCAATTACCGAGCCGCTTTCTTAAGCGCCTTAGCCTTATCCGTCTTCTCCCAGGTGAAATCCTTATCCTCACGCCCGAAATGCCCATAAGCCGCCGTCTTGCGGTAGATAGGTCGTTTCAGGTTAAGCATCGCAATAAGGCCCTTAGGACGCAGGTCAAAATGCTCACGTACCAGGTCCGCGATCTTGTCATCAGAGATCTTGCCGGTGCCAAAGGTGTCGATGGAGATAGACGTGGGCTCGGCCACACCGATTGCGTAGGACACCTGGATTTCGCAGCGATCCGCGAGGCCGGCAGCGACAATGTTCTTGGCGACATAACGCCCGGCGTAGGCGGCCGAACGGTCAACCTTGGAGGGATCCTTGCCGGAAAATGCACCGCCGCCGTGACGGGCCATGCCGCCGTAGGTATCGACGATGATCTTGCGCCCAGTCAGGCCGCAGTCACCCACGGGGCCGCCAATGATGAACTGGCCAGTGGGGTTGATGTGGTACTTGGTGCGTCGGTGCAGCCACTCTTCGGGCAGCACATCCTTGATCACATGCTTCAGGACCTGCTTGTGAATTTCTTTCTGGCTGACGCCCTCATCGTGCTGGGTGGACAGTACCACCGCATCGATTGCCACCGGCTTGCCGTTTTCGTAGCGCAGGGTCACCTGGCTTTTGGCGTCGGGTCGCAGCCACGGCAGTGTGCCGTTCTTGCGCAGTTCAGCCTGGCGCTCTACCAGGCGGTGGGAATAGTAGATCGGCGCCGGCATCAGCACGTCGGTCTCATTGGTGGCGAAGCCAAACATCAGGCCCTGGTCGCCCGCGCCCTGCTCGTGGTCCTTGCTTTCATTCACGCCCATGGCGATATCCGGTGATTGTTTGCCGATTGCATTGAGTACGGCGCAGGAGGCACCATCAAAGCCGACATCGGAGCTGTCATAGCCGATATCCAGAATGGTCTGTCGGATAGTCTCCTCGAGATCCATGGTGGCTGATGTCGTGACCTCACCCGCGACGATAGTCATACCGGTTTTGACCATGGTCTCCACCGCTACGCGCGCGTTCTTATCACGTGTCAGCAGGTAATCCAGCACCGCATCGGAGATCTGGTCTGCCATTTTATCGGGGTGTCCTTCGGACACGGATTCGGAGGTGAAAATTTTATACTCGCTCATAGTTTTATCCTTATTGCCAAAAAATTATCAGGCCCGGCCAAACAGCCTCACCTGTACTTGAAAACCGTTGCGTTGTGCCAGGTATTCGCTGGCTATTTCCGCCAACCCGGCATCTTGCGCCCAATGCGCCAGTTCCTGGGGATCGAAGCCCAACCACAAGTCACCGCAATTCTCCCGGGCCCAGCCCTGGTCGTGGTTGCACAGTTCGGTAACGAGCACCACACCGTTGGGCGCGAGGCATGCGGCCACATCTCGCAGCACGTCTCCGGGTGCGGGCGTGTGGTGCAGTACCATATTGATGACGATGCAGTCTGCTTGCAGGCCCTGCAGCTGCTGGCTGCGGGTGTCATCGAGGATAAACTCGATATTACCCAGTTGCGCGGCGGCGATTTTTTCGCGCGCCTGTTGCAGCATGCCGGGGGCATTGTCCAGTGCCACAACCCGGTCGAACAGTGGGGCCAGCTCCAGCAGGAAGGAACCGTCACCCGGCCCCACTTCCAGTGCGGTATGGTGGCGTTCCAGTGGCGCGCCGGCGAGGACCTGGGTCACGACGTCGGCGTACTGCCCATAACTGGCGATCAAATCCTGCTGCTGGTGGAATTTGTGGGCGTTGAGCTGGAAAAAGTTGCTGGAATTCTCCTCACGCTGCCGGTGTAAGGCCGCCAGTCGGCTCTGGATATCGCCAGGCAGGTCGATCGCGTCCACGGTTTCAAAGAGGCTGTGCTGTAAGGCTTCGAGGTCGGGGTGCTGTCCCAGCTCGCTGCGACGATAGAATATGGAGTTTGCCTCGCGCCGCGCGGCTACCAGGCCGGCGCCGGCCAGGACCTTAAGGTGGTGGCTGAGGGCGGGCTGGCGGATGTTGAAGATGGAGCACAGCTCGGACACACCGAAAGAGTCCTTACGCAATACCCGCAGGACCAGCAGCCGTAACGTATCGGCGCTGGCCTTGCAGAGGTTGGTGAGTGCTGTCAGTTGCAGGTCTGACGGCGGTTGATCCGTGATCGGCCTCACCAGTTTTGCGAGAGTTGTCGAGGGCATGGCGCGGGAGTCTAGCAGGCTACAACAGCTATATCAAAATATTTTGATATAGTTCTGCGACCCCCGTCACAACAAACAATTCGGGGTGGGTGACGAATTTATTGCCGATTTGTTTGCCGTTCGACCGCGCTTACGCGAAAATGGCGGCCCATTTTGGTCCCACCTTATTTCCGCCACGGAGAACCCGATGTCGTCCTCTCGCACCAGACTTGCCAATGCTATCCGCGCCCTCAGCATGGACGCCGTTCAGAAAGCCAAAAGCGGCCACCCCGGTGCCCCCATGGGTATGGCGGATATCGCCGAGGTGCTCTGGAACGGCTATCTCCGGCACAACCCGGCGAACCCCGCATGGCCCGGCCGCGACCGGTTTGTGATGTCCAATGGCCACGGCTCAATGCTGATCTATTCGCTGTTGCACCTGTCCGGCTACGATCTGCCGATGTCAGAAATCGAGAATTTTCGCCAGTTGCACAGTAAAACACCGGGTCACCCGGAATACGGTTATACCCCGGGCGTGGAGACCACGACCGGCCCGCTGGGCCAGGGGCTGGCCAATGCAGTGGGTATGGCGCTGGCCGAAAAAGTGCTGGCGGCGCAGTTCAACCGGCCGGGACACACGGTAGTTGACCACAATACCTATGTCTTCCTGGGCGACGGCTGCCTGATGGAGGGGATTTCCCACGAGGCCAGTTCCCTCGCCGGCACGCTGGGGCTGGGCAAGCTGGTGGCGTTTTACGACGACAATGGCATCTCCATCGACGGGGAGGTTGAGGGCTGGTTTACCGACGACACCCCGGCGCGTTTCCGCGCCTACGGCTGGGAGGTGATCAGCGATGTGGACGGCCACAATCCTGACGCGGTGCAGGCGGCCATAGACAAAGCCCGGAGCCAGAGTGAGAAGCCCACGCTTATCTGCTGCAAGACCATTATCGGCAAGGGCTCGCCGAACAAGCAGGGTTCGGAATCCGCACACGGTTCGGCGCTGGGAGAGGATGAGGTGGCCGCTACCCGACAAGCACTGGGCTGGGAGTACGGGCCCTTTGAAATTCCCGACGATGTCTACGCCGGCTGGGATGCGCGCGCACGCGGCAACAGCCTCGAAACGCAGTGGCAGGAGGCGATGACGGCCTACGCCGCTGCGCACCCGGAACTGGCGGCGGAACTGCAGCGACGCCTGGCGGGCGAATTACCCGCCGATTTCTCCGCGCAGGCCGCCGACTATATCGCGCGCTGCCAGCAGGAGGGCGCAAGCATTGCCTCCCGCAAGGCCTCGGAGAACTGCCTCAACGCCTACGGCCCGATGCTGCCGGAATTGCTCGGTGGCTCGGCAGACCTCGCGGGTTCCAACCTGACGATCTGGAGCGGCTCGAAGGGCGTGAGTGCCGATGACGCCAGCGGCAACTATATTTACTACGGTGTGCGGGAGTTCGCGATGGCGGCGATCATGAACGGCATCGCCCTGCACGGCGGCTTCATCAACTACGGGGCGACCTTCCTGATATTCATGGAGTACGCGCGGAATGCGGTGCGTATGGCCGCATTGATGAAGCAGCAGTCCATCTTTGTATTTACACACGACTCCATCGGCCTGGGTGAGGATGGCCCGACGCACCAGCCGGTTGAGCAATTAACTGCACTGCGCTCCACCCCCAATATGCAAACCTGGCGGCCCTGTGACGCGGTCGAGTCCGCGGTGGCCTGGAAGGCGGCGATTGAGCGCCGCGACGGGCCCTCGTCATTGATCTTTTCCCGCCAGGGATTACCGCACCAGGCGCGCAGCGACCAGCAGGTCGCCAGTATTGCCCGCGGCGCCTATGTGCTCAGGGATTGCGAGGGTTCACCCGAAGCAATCCTGATTGCCACGGGTTCGGAGCTGCAACTGGCAATGGCGGCGGCTGACGTACTTGCGGGCAAGGGCAGGCGCGTGCGGGTGGTATCCATGCCCTGTGCCGAGTTGTTCGAGCAGCAGGATGCCCAGTATCGGGAAGCGGTATTACCCAGCGATGTGCTGGCCCGGGTGGCGGTGGAAGCACTGCACGCGGATTACTGGTACAAGTACGTGGGGCTGGACGGGCGCGTGGTCGGGATGACCACGTTCGGTGAATCCGCGCCGGCGGGTGACCTGATGCAACACTTTGGCTTCACGACAGAAAATGTCGTCGCGACCGTCGAAGACGTGCTGCTCTAGAGGCTGCACCCATGCTGCGACTGGCTATCAATGGCTATGGCCGTATCGGTCGCAGCATCCTGCGTGCGTTATATGAAAGCCCGCTGCGCAGGGAAATGGCGATAGTTGCTATCAACGAACTGGCTGACGCCGGGACGGTACTGCACCTCACGCGCTACGACTCTACCCACGGGCGCTTTCCGCTGTCCCTGGCGGGAGATGCAAAACACTTACAGGTAGATGGCGACTCTATCGTGCTGTTAAACCACGAGCAGATAGATAACCTGCCGTGGGCGGCGCTGGACGTGGATATCGTGCTGGAATGTACCGGCGCGTTTTCCGATCGTGCCACCGCCGAACAGCATCTGCGCCAGGGCGCCGGCAGGGTGCTGTTTTCCCAGCCCGCCGAGGCAGATGTGGACCAGACCGTGATTTACGGCGTGAATCACCGCGATCTGCACGGGGGGCACCGCATCGCGTCGAACGCCTCCTGCACCACCAATGGCATCCTGCCGGTGATCAAGGCGCTGGACGATGCCGTCGGTATCGAGAGCGGCACCATTACGACAATACACTCCGCGATGAACGACCAGCCGGTGCTGGATGCCTATCATCACACCGACCTGCGCAAGACGCGGGCCGCGTCCCAGTCCATTATTCCGGTGGATACGGAGTTGGCGAAGGGTATCGAGCGTATCCTTCCCAGCATGGCAGGCCGTTTCTCAGCACAGGCATTGCGCGTGCCGACACTCAATGTGTCGGCATTGGACCTGACAGTGCAGACGCGACAGGATACCGATGTAGCCGCGATAAACCGTATTTTGCGAGAGGCATCACAGTCTTCCTTCGATGGTGTACTTGGCTACACTGAGGAGCTTCTGGCATCCTGTGATTTTAATCACGATCCGCGCTCCAGTATCGTGGATGCGAGCCAGACGCGTGTCAGCGGCAAGCGCCTGGTGAAGGTGCTCACCTGGTTTGACAACGAATGGGGTTACGCCAACCGCATGCTGGATGTGGCAAGGTGCTGGCACGCCGCCGAAAGTCAGTAGGGGAATGAAGACGATGACACTTAAAGTAAACCTGATGGATAAGCTGGACCTGCGCGGGAAACGCGTACTGATCCGTGAAGACCTCAATGTGCCGGTCAAGGACGGCGCGGTCACCAGCGATGCGCGTATTCGTGCTGCGCTGCCCACCATAGATGCGGCGCTGGCAGCGGGTGCGAAAGTGCTGCTGATGTCGCATCTGGGTCGCCCGGTGGAGGGTGAGTTCGACCAGGAATTTTCCCTGGCACCGGTCGCGGAGCATTTGAGTGGTTTGCTCGGCAAGTCCGTGGCACTGGTGTCTGATTGGCGCGGTGGTGTGGACCTCGCCGACGGCGAAGTGGCACTGCTTGAGAATGTGCGCTTCAACCCGGGCGAGAAGAAGGATGATGAGACCCTGTCTCGTGCCTATGCCGCGTTATGCGATATTTTCGTGATGGATGCGTTCGGCACCGCGCACAGGGCGCAGGCATCCACCCACGGGGTGGCGAAGTATGCACCCGTGGCGTGCGCAGGGCCATTGCTCGCCGGGGAGCTCAGTGCGCTGACGAAGGCGTTGTCGAATCCCGCGCGCCCGCTGGTGGCGATCGTCGGTGGCTCAAAAGTATCGACCAAGCTGGAGGTACTCGAAGCGCTGTCGGACAAGGTGGATCAGCTGGTGGTGGGTGGCGGCATTGCCAATACGTTCCTCGCGGCCAGTGGCAGCCCGGTAGGCAAATCCCTCTGCGAACACGACCTGATTCCGGTCGCGCAGGCATTGATGCAGAAGACCGGAATCCCGTTGCCGGTTGATGTGGTGACAGGCAAGGCGTTTGCCGAGGATGCCCCGGCCAGCCTGAAACTCGCCGCCGACGTGGCGGAGGATGACATGATTTTTGATATCGGGCCGCAGTCCGCCGGGCAGATTGCCGATATTCTCAAGAACGCCGGTACCATACTGTGGAACGGGCCAGTGGGTGTGTTTGAGTTCGAGCAGTTTTCTGCGGGTACCGAAACCCTGGCCCGCGCGATTGCGGACAGCCCGGCATTTTCGCTGGCCGGCGGTGGCGACACCCTGGCGGCGATAGACAAATTTGAAATCGCGGACAAAGTTTCGTATATCTCCACCGGCGGTGGCGCTTTCCTTGAGTACGTGGAAGGAAAAACCCTGCCCGCCGTTGCCATGCTTGAGCAACGCGCCGATGGTAAACCGGAGTAAACTAGACTCCACCACAATCTTACGAGTGAAGGGATTACAACCATGGCACTAATCAGTTTGCGTCAGTTGCTGGATCACGCCGCCGAACACAATTACGGTGTGCCGGCTTTCAATGTCAACAACCTCGAGCAGACCCGCGCCATTATGGAGGCGGCGGACGCCACGAATTCACCTGTCATCATGCAAGCCAGCGCGGGTGCCCGCAAATACGCGGGTGCGCCCTTCCTGCGCGCGATGATGGAGGCGGCGATGAATGAGTTTCCGCATATCCCTGTTGTGGTGCACCAGGATCACGGCGTGTCGACCAGTGTATGCCAGCGCTCTATCCAGCTGGGCTTCAGTTCCGTGATGATGGATGGCTCGCTGGGTGAAGACGGCAAGACGCCGATGGACTACGACTACAATGTTGCCGTCACGCGCGCTGCGGTAGAAATGGCGCACGCCTGCGGCGTATCGGTAGAGGGTGAGCTGGGTTGCCTGGGCTCGCTGGAGACCGGTGAGGCCGGTGAAGAGGACGGCATTGGCGCTGAGGGCATACTGACACACGACCAGATGCTGACAGACCCCGAGGAAGCTGCCAGCTTTGTGAAAGCGACCGGGGTTGACGCACTCGCGATCGCCTGCGGCACGAGTCACGGCGCCTACAAATTTACGCGGCCCCCGACCGGCGATATTCTCGCGATCGATCGGATAAAAGATATCCATTCACGCATCCCCAACACTCATCTGGTGATGCACGGTTCCTCTGCGGTGCCGCAGGACTGGCTGGCGATCATCAACGAGTTCGGCGGGAAAATTCCAGAGACCTATGGTGTGCCGGTAGAGCAGGTGCAGGAAGGTATCCGCCACGGCGTGCGCAAGGTAAACATCGATACCGATCTGCGACTGGCATCAACCGGCGCGATCCGCCGCTTTCTGGCGCAAAACCCGGCGGAGTTTGACCCGCGCAAATACCTGGCGCAGACCATCACCGCGATGCGCGATATCTGTATCGCGCGCTACGAAGCGTTCGGTACGGCCGGCAACGCTGACAAGATCAAGGTTCGTTCACTCGAGGCAATGCAACGCGCCTATGAATCCGGGGAACTGACACCCGCCGTGAATTGACGGGTCGTGTGGCGTTGACACCGGGGCAACTGCAGGCGCTGCGCGAGCAGCTGCCACCCCTCGGTGCTGGATCGCCGCCGCCTCCCGCTCTGGCCAGGTTTTGTGAAGACTACGGCATTGATTTTGCGACGCGCTATCCGGGCGTTGCGCATGAAGCGGGCAGTATCACGTCGGGCGCCTATACGCTCGCGGTCCACCAGTGGAGCCAGCCCGGCGCACGCGCAAACTTGCTGGTGCTGCACGGGTACTTTGATCACACCGGGTTGTTCAGCAAGTTGATCGACTGGGGCCTCCGGCACCAGTGCAATGTGCTCGTCTTTGACCTGCCCGGTCACGGTCTTTCCAGTGGTGAGCCCGCGGTGATTGATGACTTCGGCGATTACAGCCGCGCGATTGACGATGTGCTGCGCGCCGCGACCCTGCCGGCCCTGCCGCTGTGGGTCATGGCGCAGAGCACCGGTGGCGCGGCCCTGATTGATTACGCTAAGAAATACGATTGGCCATTCGCTGCCACAGTGTTGCTGGCGCCGCTGGTGCGCCCCGCCGGATGGTTTTGGGTGAGCACGGCACAGCGATTCCTGGGCCCATTTACAGACGGTATACGGCGTACCTTTGCGGTCAATTCTTCAGACCGCGACTTCCTCGCGTTTATCAAACGCGATCCCCTGCAATGCCATCGCGTTTCGCTGCGCTGGTTGGGTGCACTGCGCCGCTGGCTGGGTGATTTGCAGCCGCAGGACCTCGGAGTGGGCCCGGCGCTCGTCATACAGGGCGACGCGGACGGTACGGTGGACTGGCGCTACAACATACCGTTTATTGCGCGGTTGTTTCCCGCCAGCAAGGTGGAGTATCTGCCGGGCGCCGGGCACCAGCTGGCCAACGAGTCCGCTGGGATTCGCGCCGTGTATTTGCAGTCTGTGCAGGCCTGGCTGGCGCAGTGTGGCATAGCACTGGAGGAAACTCAGGAATAGCAGCCAGCGGATTCCAGCATCTCGTACAGTGGCTGCATTGCATCGCCGTAGCGCTGCCAGCGATTCACGGAGCTGGTGTAGACACCCTGCCTTACCTGTACGGCACTGGCGGTAGCGACACTGCTTTTCTGCCGGTGAAATGACAGGCACTGGTCCTCCCAGGGCAAGCCACAGTGCGCCAGTAATCGTTTTGTATGCTGCTCGGGGTCTTTTACCAGTGCTTCATACTGCAGTTCCAGCAATGACCCTTGCAGCGTCTCGCGCCAGTGGCGCATCAGCCTATCGAACTCAATGTAGTAGCGCCCGCAATCCAGCAAATCGTAGTTGTAGTGGTAGTACTTGAAGTTGGTCGCAAACAGCTGGCGGTAATTACTCAGGCAGGTGTCCATCGGGTCGCGCCGCAGGCAGATCAGCCTGGCGTTCGGCAACGCGCGCTTGATGAGGCCGAGGTACATGAAGTTAAGTGGCAGCTTGTCGATAAAATGCGTGGTGTGTCCTGTCCTGGGGCGGGTGCCATCGATATACGATGCGCCCAGGGTTGCCATATCCAGCTCGACAGAGCGCGTGAACGTCTCCACATCCACAACATCCGCGGAGGGTGAATCGGTCATCCGCTTTACCTGCAGCGGAAAATCCTGCAATTCGCCAGCGGCGTAAACCTGTGAGTGACTGGATAGAATCTGCTCAACCAGTGTGGTGCCGGTGCGCGGCATGCCGACAATAAAAATGGGCTCGGGACTGTCGCAGAACGCGCCCTGCGAGGCGACAAACTCCGGGGTGAACAACGCCCTGATGGCGGCGAATAGCACAGCGTCTTTCTCAGCGGTGTGACCGACCCGCTGCGCCTGACCCTGTTTGGCCCACGCCAGGGATGCAAGCGATTCGCTGAACTGCTCAAGGTCTTCCTGCTCTTTGGCTATGGCGTGCCCCAGGTGTAACTGGTCCTGTGGGCCTGAAATACCGGCGCGCAGTGATTGCAGGCGCGCAAGGTGGTTGCTCTGTGCGGTCTGCCTTCGCAAATGGGACAGCGCGGAATGTGTCTTGTACATCTGCGGTAGCAGGGCAATGGCTTTCTCGTAGGCGTCTTCGGCGGCCTGGAACTGGCCAGAGAACTGCAGGGAAGCGCCGTAGTTAAAGTACAGGTCCGCACGCCAGTCAGCGGGCAACTTGTCGGCACTACTGCTCCTGGTATTCAACCCGTGGGCGGCCTGCGCAAAGCACGCCAGCGCGGTTTCATGTTCGCCGCAGTGGCTGAACACGGTACCCAGCGTGTTAAGTGTGGGCAGTGATGAGGGCTTTAAGCCATAGGCTTGCTGTGCTGTGAGCAGGGCCTGTTTTGGCTGGCGCAGGGCCACAAGTTGTTTACCCAGTTCCGCGAGATACTCGGCATTGCCGGGTGCCAGCCCGATGGCCTTGTGCAGGATAGCGACCGCTTGCGAGACGCGGCCGTTATGCGCAGCGATCACCCCACAGAGGAACCACGCATCCGCAAATTCCTGGTCAAGCTTGAGGATGGCCAGGCAGTGTTGATGAGCTTCCCTGAGCTGGCCTTCGCCAACGGCCTTCTGCGCGGCGCGGTGTAAGGTGTTGATCTGCTGTTGCCGGGGATTCATTAGGGGGATTCTAAGCGCGAGCGTCGCGTGCGTCACCCGTTGTGTGCTCACCAGCGCGAGTTTGAGCAGTCATAAAAAAGGGCGCAGAAGCGCCCCTTGCACGTACATCCAGGCTGTCAGTTCTCAAAGTTGTAGACGAACTTCAGTCCCACCTGACGTGGGCGCACCATATTGTGGTAGTAGCGCCGCAGTGTGAAATCGCCCGATTCGCCGATAAAACTGGTATCCGCCCGTACACCGGTCTGTGCGTACTCGTCGAAGACGTTGTCCGCGTACAGGGTTACCATCCAGTCGTCCTTCAGCCAGCTGGTGGAGATATTGTTCAGGTAGAAACTGGGCATGCTCTCGCCGAAGTTACGTTCCCCGACCTTGGTCAGCACATCACTCTGGTAGGACATCGACCAGTCAAAATTGAGTTGTGAACCATCTCTAAGGGGCAACTCATAGTGCGCTGCCACATAAACCTGGTGTTCCGGTGAACCGGGCAGGCGGTCGCCGCTGTACGCGTCCGCGCCACCCACAATTCCCGGTGCATCCTGTGTCAGTTGCGCGTCGGTGTAGGCATAAGAGCCGCTGAACGAGAGGGAGGGTGTTACGAAGTACTGGCTCGATACCTCAAGGCCTGTACTTTCCGCGTCGTTCCCATTGGTAATGATGGGTTGGGCGCCGTTGACTGTGGTGGAACCTACCTGCACATCACTCCACTCAATGTAGTAAATAGCGCCGTTGACAATCAGGTAATCGCCAAATTGTGAGTGCACGCCGATCTCGTAGTTGGTCGTTTTATCGGGCGCGTACGACGCCTCGCTGGGCGTGACACACACATTCTGAAAATCACCGATGGGGTCGGGGCAAAGCGATATCCCGTTCGATGCGCCCAGTCGGTAGCCTTCGCTGACCGTCAGGTAGGCCATGATGTCATCGTTGAAATCGTAAGAGGTATTGAACTTTAACACCGTGTCGTCGTCGTCCACATCACCGGAGTCCGATGTGACATTAAGCGAGTCTTGCGGATCGCCAAAGAAAACGGTGTCCAGCAATGGAAATGCGAAGCCGTTGCTGGCTTCATACTCGTACTTGAACCAGCGCGCTCCGACCGTCACTTGCCATGCGTCGGTAATCTCGTAGCCCAGTTCACCGAATAGCGCGGTTTCCTTCTGGTCTTCATGGAAAATCTGGTAATACTCCAGCGAGTCCGGACGCAGTTGCACGCCGCCGAGGTTATCCACTGCAAACTGGTCGTAGCCCGGTGCGAACTCCCGGCTCTCTGCATCATTTTTGAAGTCATTGTAGAAGGCACCGACTATCCAGTTGAAGGGCCCTTCACTGGTGGATACGAGTCGCAATTCCTGGGTGAACGTGTCCTCGTCCGCGTTCTCTCTGGTATACGCGGAAAAACTGGGAAACAATTCATACCCATACTCGAAAGTGAGTAGCAGGTCGGTCTGGTCGCGTTGGCCTCTTTCCGTGTACTCGGAATAGCCGGTGGCCGAGGTTAGCTCCGCAAACCCGAGGTCTGCCACCATTTCCAGTGCGAGCAATTCGTTCTTGCGCTTGTTGGGTTCCAGAAAGCGGTGCGCCGATTCGTATTTGCCCGTACCAAAGCTCTGCTGGTGATTGACCTGGCGTGCGCCAATGTCCTGATCCTGATAGTAATAGGAGAGTGTGCCGTCAAACCTATCAGCGCTGTAGCGCAGTGCGGCGCGACCAGACCATGTCTCTTCGGTATTCGCGTCCTTTTGCTGTTTCAGGTTCGCGTTAACATCGGCTGGATCGCTGAAATTGGGCTGTGGATTGGAAACACCTGCGTTACGCACCAGGTAGTTGTAATCGATGAAACCAGGGTCATCCATGTAGTCCACCGACGCACGAAATGCCAATGTGTCGGGGATAATGGGGATATTGACGGTGCCGCCGCTTTCGTAGCCGACATCACTTGAATGGCTGAGATCGTACACGTCGCCCCGTGCCTGGACAGTCAACTCGTCTGCCTGTGGCCTGTTGGGAATATATCGCACGGCACCGCCCATGGTTCCGGCGCCGTAAAGCGTGCCCTGTGGCCCCATCAGGACTTCAACGCGTTCCATGTCATTCAATTTGAGATCGATGTACAACGGAATCTCGCCGACATAGGTGCCGACGGTTGCGCCGCCGTCATTGCTGCCATCGTTGGCGATGATGGAGTCGACACTCAGGCCGCGCACAGTCAGTGTATTGCTATCCCGGGGGCCCTGGTCGACCACTGTCATGCCCGGCACCACGCGCGCTATATCGGAAAGATCTGTCAGCCTGTCCCGCTCAATCATGGAGGCGCTGAGCGCGGTGATATTGATCGGGATATCCTGTATTGACTCCGAGCGCCGCGTGGCAGTCACCACAACTTCCTCGAGCATGGCCCCCTGAGCCGCCGTCGACTGGCCGGAAATGAGTGTTGATGCAACAGCCGCCGATAATGCGCTGATCTGAAATGCCCTGTTATTCCGCATGTTTGCCCCTACTTGCGTTGTTAACTCTTCGTACTTCAGGAGTACCGATAGAAATAAGGCCCTTCCCTGTTGCCTGATATATCCTTGTTCTCTGCCCATGCTGTGGGGTGCCCTGACGTTGTGACCCCCGTTTTTATATAAATCTCTCTTTATTAAGGTACCATCACCGGCGACCGCCTTAAAACGGCCGATAAGGTGGAAAAATACCGTTTACACTCAGTATGTTATGCGGGGTATCTACAGGAATTTATGATCGCTGATTGTGTATTGCGCTGCGTGGTCAGAACAGCACGCGGCTGCGGATGGTTCCCTCAACAGCAGCCAGCTTTTTCAACGCAATTTCGCTGTACTCCGCATCAATGTCTATCACCACGTAACCTACGGTCTCATTGGTCTGCAGGAATTGCGCGGACACGTTGATGCTGTTCTCGGAGAAGATATTGTTGATGGCGCTCATGACACCGGGCACGTTGCGGTGGATATGCAGTAGCCGGTGCTTCCCGATGTGCTCGGGCAGCGCCACGGCGGGCAGGTTGATGGATGAGGTTGTCGTGCCGTTATCGCTGTAGCGCGCCAGTTTCTCCGCGACCTCCATGCCTATGTTCTCCTGTGCCTCAATGGTGCTGCCGCCGATATGTGGCGTGAGAAAGGTGTTGTCAAAGCGGCGCAGGGGAGAGATGAACTCCTCCTCGTTGGAGTTGGGTTCGACCGGAAACACATCGATGCCCGCGCCACCCAGCGCGCCACTTTCCAGTGCGTCCGCCAGCGCGTCGATATCCACCACCGTCCCGCGCGAAGCATTGATGAGGATACTACCCGGCTGCATCTGTGCCAGTTGCGCCGCGCCAATCATATTTCGCGTGGTATCGGTTTGCGGAACGTGCAGGCTCACGACGTCGGAACTGCCCAGTAGATGGTTTAGGCTGGGTACCTGCCGTGCGTTGCCCAGCGGGAGTTTGTTGGTGATGTCGTAAAACTGCACCTGCATGCCCAGCCCCTCAGCGATAACCCCCAGCTGCATGCCGATATTACCGTAGCCGATGATGCCAAGTTTCTTGCCTCGGATTTCGAAGGAGTTCGCGGCACTTTTCTGCCATTCGCCGCGGTGCGCGGCAGCGTTCTTTGCCGCTACGCCGCGCAGCAGCAGAATGGCTTCCGCCAGAACCAGTTCTGCCACACTGCGGGTGTTGGAAAAAGGCGCATTGAATACGGGTATACCGCGCAGCGTGGCGGCTTTGAGATCAACCTGGTTGGTGCCAATACAGAAGCAGCCGATGGCCGCGAGCTTGCCGGCCGCCTCAAACACCTCCTCAGTAAGATGCGTCGCGGAGCGAATGCCGACGAAGTGGGCATTGGCGATGGCTTTTTTCAGCTCCGGCATCGGCAGCGCCTTCTTGTGCTGCTCGATATTGGTGTAACCGGATTTTTGCAGGGTCTCCACCGCCGAAGGGTGAACGCCCTCCAGCAACAGAAATTTGATTTTGCTCTTCTCCAGCGATTGCTGTGCCATGGTGTCGTGATCCTGTACAGATGGAAGCCGGGCAGTCCGGCGAGCTGCCGTTGCGGCAAAAAACGGCGCGTATGGTACCATACGCGCCGCTCGAACCAGCGCCCTGTGAAAATTACCGGAGGAATGCATTTTGCCCGCAATCGACGAAGTCACCCTGCACTCGTTGGAGGGAATTGTCGGGGTTGGCCGCGTGCTGACGGACGCTGATTCACTGCAGCTTTACGGCCGCGACTGGACCCGGGTGCACACGCCAAACCCCGCAGCGATCATCCTGCCCGACAGCATTGAGCAGGTGCAGGAGATCGTCCGCCTCGCCGCCGTTGCCGGACTCGCGATTGTGCCCTCCGGTGGCCGCTCCGGCCTTAGTGCGGGTGCGGTTGCCTGCAATGGCGAACTGGTGCTCGCCCTGGATCGACTCAACACGATAGAAGACTTCAATCCCATCGACCGAACCGTGCGCTGCGGGGCCGGCGTGGTGACGGAGCAATTGCAGAATTACGCGACAGAACAGGGCCTGTTCTACCCGGTGGATTTTGCCTCCAGCGGCTCCAGCCAGATCGGTGGGAATATCTCCACCAATGCCGGTGGTATAAAGGTCATCCGTCACGGCATGACCCGCGACTGGGTGGCGGGACTCAAGCTGGTCACCGGCAGCGGCGAACTGCTGGACCTCAATCGCGGCCTCGTCAAGAACAACACCGGGTACGACCTGCGCCAGCTGGTGATCGGCGCCGAGGGAACCCTCGGTGTGGTAGTCGAGGCCACCATGCGCCTGGCCCGCCCGCCAGGAGAACTCGCCGTGCTGGTGCTGGGCGCGCCGGATATGGCGGCCATCATGAATGTGCTGCGCGCCTACCAGGACGCAATTGAACTCAGTGCCTTCGAGTTTTTCTCGGAACTGGCCCTGCAGAAAGTCATCGCCCACCAGGGCCTGCAGCGCCCGTTCGATACCCCGGCAGAATTTTATGCGTTGCTGGAGTTTGAACAGCGTGACGAGGCAACGATGGAACGTGCAATGAACCTGTTCGAGCACTGTGTCGAACAGGGGTGGGTGTTGGATGGCGTGGTCAGCCAGAGCATCGCGCAGGCAGAATCGCTGTGGCGTTTGCGCGAGGACATCTCGGAAACCATCTCGCGCTGGACGCCCTACAAGAACGACATCTCTACCGTTACTTCGAGGGTGCCGGCGTTCCTGCAGGAAGTGGAGGCGGTGGTGAATAAGAGCTACCCCGAGTTCGAGATTGTCTGGTTTGGCCACATTGGTGACGGCAACGTGCATCTCAATATCCTCAAACCGGAAGATCTGCCGATGGCGGAGTTTCAGCAGCGATGTGGCGAGGTTAGCAAGTGGGTGTTCGATATAGTCCAGCGTTACGGCGGGAGCATCTCTGCTGAGCACGGGGTTGGCCTGTTAAAGAAGCCTTATCTTCATTACAGCCGGTCGGAGCTTGAGGTTTCGATTATGCGGCAGATCAAGAAGGCCTTTGATCCGGCGGGAATTATGAACCCCGGGAAGATATTTGATTAGAGGGAGACTTTTCTCACGCGCTATGCGCCATTACTAAAAACCGATTCGTAGTGCTCAACCGTGGGGAAGGGGTCGTAGTAGTGATGCAACAGGCGACGCCATATCTGGTATTGCGCTGACTCCCTGAACCCCACCGTGTGCGCCTCCAGCGACGCCCAGTTCACCAGCAGGATATAGCGGTTGGGATTCTCTATGCACCGTTGCAATTGATGAGACTGGTAGCCTGGCATTGAGGCAATTATACTTTGCGCTTCCGAGAACGCCTGCTCGAAGGCTGCGGCTTCCCCCGGCTTCACATCCAGAATGGCGACTTCCAGTGTCATTTCAAAACGACGGGCAGGAACGCTGCTTGCTCAGGCGAGCTAAAAGCAGCGTAGCGTCCAGTGCAACTCGTTGTGCGATAGTGCCGCGGCATCATCATGCGTCGTCATCGTTTAGTAATGGATAATCACACAAGTCGATCACGAGAGAATGCTGTTCAATGACAAACCACTCACGAAACATCTGGAATGTCCGGTTCCTGGGCCAGGCTGATTCGTCGGTGTGCCAACTGGCCAGCTGTACCTCGAAAAGCATTTCGTAGCCTTCTGCGAGAATTTCCATGGCCTCCATGTCGTCTTCGAAATCCGGCACCAGGTATACGGTCTGCTCTCCTTCGAACGAAGGCACGATACCGGAATCGTCGAGCTGGCTTGCCCATTCGATAAACGGAGGGCCGGGGCGCAATATTATGGCGCTGCGATTAATCATGGTAACGCGAAGACCTCAAGATCGGGAGGCGAGTCTAGTGCCCATTGTTGTTAATAATGCCTGGTGTCTTCTGAAGGCCCAGTAATCTACATGCCATCATTGAGCTTTTTTCTTACGGTATTAAAACGCAAGAACCCCACGCATAGTACAACAATGCCACAAACCGCCAAAACCCACGCTACCGCTATGTAAGAGTTCAGTGAAGAAAAAAACTGAAACAATACAGCCGAGGCCGCCAGTAGCGACAACCCTGTCCTCACGTATGCAAGAAAGGTGCGCTCGTTTGCCAGGCGTGTGCGCTCCAGGGCCAGTTTATCGCGTGTATCAGAATTACTTGTCATAAGTCTTCATAACGTCACCCTACGGTGCGAGCGCCTTCAGGAAGAAGCTCTTAGTTTCCGCGTAATCGCGGACACCGAATTTTACATGATCGAACATGTACCCTCCTGCTTGGCTTG
The DNA here is from genome assembly GCA_020443325.1 of Halioglobus sp. Lineage (GTDB taxonomy): Bacteria > Pseudomonadota > Gammaproteobacteria > Pseudomonadales > Halieaceae > Marimicrobium. Next base: position 21,117 of record JAGRIK010000080.1, on the reverse strand, counting down.
ATGGTTACGTTCCCGCTAGGAATGGTGTGAGCACGCCCAATCCATAACACGATACTGAAGCAGCAATCCAAAAAGATGCTGAGTAACCTAGAAAGACACCTTGTTCAGATGAGCGGGCCTTTCTTGCGACTATTATCAATAGTCCGATGAATATCACGTGGATGCCGAGTAACCATAAGAGTCCTCCAAGGGATGAAGGAGGGTCCAACTGATAAGCTATTCCGAGGAGCAGCCAAGGTGCAAAACATAGTGCTGCTAAAAACTTCTTCATCGTTGCCTCTTTCCTTGAGTAGTGACTTCAGTCGAATGTCTGCTTCAGCGAGCGCCGTAACGCTTACGGCTACGTGCGGCTGTCCGGCGACCGAAGGGAGCGCGCTGCCCGTTGTTAAGGCTGCCACTGGATGTCGACCTTGCGGTGCTGACTTGCACAATCACGAAGATACAAATTTATTAGGCTTTGATAAGGCACACCGGATTCTTCGGCCATTCCTTTAAAATAATCTATTACATCCTCACTAAGTCGAATCGTAACCGGCTTTTTGAGTTTTGACGCATAGGGGTTTTTCCGAGATTTCATTTTTGACAAATCATATTCTTTCTTCATGATGAACCACCTTGATAATACTGTTTCTCGTTCTTTGTGGCTTTCCGTGCAGAGATAATTCTTAGCTCTTCTCCGACATCCCCTTGCTCGCAGTGAACTACTATAAGGATTCGCGACTGGTTGCTCATTCCGAGCAATAGAAAGCGCTCCTCATCAGATGAATCCTGATCATAGAACTGAACTGCCAGGTCATCGTAGAAGACGGACTGAGCTTCCTCGAAAGAAACTCCATGCTTCTTGAGATTGGATTTAGCCTTCGCTTCAACCCAGCTGAATTTAATCATACATACAGTGTATGTACGATAGTGGCAAAGTCAATAGAGCCTTAACGCTTCAGGTTGCGGCGGCTGTTAAGCCGTAATCCTGACTTGTTATGTGATTAGTACTCAATGCCTTCTGCTCCATTTTGGCACCGAGGACATTTGCGATGAAAGATATCGGTCCCATTAGCACCGTATTGATGGCCGCAGCCAGGCTTTAGGCACTCAAGCTTGTAAGAGTACTGTCGGTAGTCCGTACCTTTGAATCCTCTAGTGCCATGATTCTTCTGATCATTCCTATTGGTGTATCCAATCTGCGTAGTACTAGTGTTTCCATCACGCCACATAGTCGATTACTCCGATGGGCACTTAACGCTTACGGCTTGGGCCGCTGTATAGCGGTCCCAAGGCCGTGCTTGTTAATGGAGCGCGGTGCTGAATTTGGCGAGAAAATACCGACAACGCGATGGCCAGAATTGATGAGGCACGTTTCCGCGGAAACGTTTTGTGGTTATAAGCAGCGTCCTGGTAAGAACGCCAGCAAAGCAGACCGACAGGAGACATGATTATCCGCAGCGACTCTGTAGTTTTCCATGCATGCATATTCGTAGTAGCACCTACTTACGCCTCAAGCTTCGGCGCCGGAAACGGCGTCCTGCGCCGAAGCTGCCTTGACTTGTCACGAGCGCGATACCAAAATTGGGTATTTATTGGTATCGACAGGAGCAGGTCATGGCCAAGAATACAAGCATCACTTTGGGCGAGCACTTTGAAGGTTTTATTGCCCAGAAAATCACTGAGGGGCGGTATGCTTCGGCCAGCGAAGTTGTGAGAGCGGCGCTGCGCCTTTTTGAAGATACCGAAAACAAAACTGCTGTGCTCAGGCAGCTTCTCGAGGAGGGCGAAAAAAGCGGCACAGCCGAATACAGCTACGAAGCGCTGATGCACGAGCTCGATGAAGAGCTTGGTTAATGGGGACATATACCCTTACCAATGCAGCCAGGGCTGACCTGAAATCCATTGCCACCTATACCCAACGCAAATGGGGTAAGGAGCAGCGCAGAATTTATTCTAAACAGTTCGACGACACATTCCTTGTTCTTGCAGGGAATCCTGAAACTGGGATTTCCAGCGATTGTATTAAACAGGGATATCGAAAGTTTCCTACAGGCAGCCATGTAATATTCTTTCGGGTGATTTCGACAGCCGAAATTCAAGTCGTTCGTATCCTCCACAAGCGGATGGACGTAGCTCGACAGCTCGGGGACGTAACGCCGCCAGCAGGCGACCATTTTTAGTGTAGCGAAGCGCAACGTAAAATGCTCACATTGCCTAGCCTTATGAGCTCCAAACCTCAAATTTGGCATTGGAGGTTGAACCCATTGCCTTCTGAATAGCCCTCATATCGACAGAAGTAAACCGTGATTCGAGTAGATTAAATATTCTTTCATTACCGAGTGACAGTTGTGGCACGCAAAGAGGCTCTTCTCTATTCTTAGATGAAAACACCCACCAAAGGTCTTCATTCCAGGGCCCGTCATCAGTAGTTACAATTTCAATTTTTGTGATGTCTAAAATCGCAATCTCGTCGAACTCCCCACTTGGATAAGAAATCTTCATTTTATTCTCGCCGATCGTCAAGACGGGGGTACTCTTCTCTGAAGGGCGAAGAAATACCTTAACACTAAGAAGCCAGTGTGTTGCGACAAAAACCAAAATACCCAGTGGTGCAGAAAACCCTCGATGCATGTACTGCGAAAGCCATTCGTAAACAGCAATTCCTGCGACTATTCCTGTCGCTAGAGAAAGCCAAAATAGGCATATTGCGATGACTTTTTTCATTTACTCATAAAGCCCGCTGCACAGGCGCAACGTCAGCGTCCGGCGCTGAAGGCCCACTGGCTCCTCAAATGCTGGCATGACATATCCCCATGTGGAATTCCTCGCGATGCAGATAATATTGCCAACTGACAAGACCATTCTCATAGCTCATGTTCTTGAGCGTTTGATGGGTTCCCTCCGGTGTTTTTGTCTTCCTTATCGGCAAAGCTCATACCTCTAATATTGAAATGTAAACGCTTCGGGCATGGGCAGCGGTTACGCCTTCCCTTGCACCGACTTATTCATGGCCGACTGCTCTAAACGTTCTGCTAGCCAAACCTTTATGATTGATTGGCGCATGACTCCAAGGCGACTTGCTTATTTATCGAGAGACTCGATCATCCATGTAGGAAAATCTACGTTTACTCTTTTGGGCGCCTGGTTGGGCCGCTTCAACGTTGATAAATCAAGGTCTTCGATGAGGTCTGATTTATTCAGATCAAACTTCTTATCCAATGACTTGGCTTTCATAAAGCGCCACCTCTAGCTCGCGAGACCGCCTGACTGAGATAATTCGAATCTCTTCCAAGCGATAGGTAATTATTGGAGACCAGTGCTTCCTTCATTCATAATTCTACTTCGCAGCCGCTCCGATAATCTCGCCTATCGCCCCGATAGCTTCCCATTTCATATTGACCTCGCTTTGACGCTAGTTAACGCCCAGAGTGTGCACTGGCGCGTCATGTTATTGGTCATTCACGAGCCCACGCATGACGTACTGCGTACCAGAGTGCTCTTGGTTAGAGCGTTGAATATAAATGTACTGCCCCTTTGATACGACAAATTGAGTAGGAACCTCTACATAAGCCACCACTCCAGACTCTAGACGAACACTAGCAAGTGGATGTGCCAGTTCTAATCTTGAGCCATGAGAAACACCAACCTCCAAGACCTGGCCAGTTGTGGTAGTACCACTATCCACGGGGACGTTAGTGGCCTGATATGACACAAACGCAAGCGCCAAGCAAAATACCAGCGCGGATCCTGAAATTACACGCCAGTGCTCTTCCCAATACATTCGGATGGCACTCAAGTCGCTATGCCCCATAATGCTGCCGGCGCGGGCGAGCGGAACGTTGTGTAGCGAGTCCAGCGCGCGAAGTGCGCGGCGTGCCCGGATTTGTTCTGTGCAAACTCATCAGTCTTCCATACATTCACATTGCCCAGTTTCTAGATCACACTCGAGGACACATGACTGCGTCATTACTTCAATCTCTTTGCCATCAGGGTTAGTCAAATATTCACCGAGTCCTAAATTACATTTTCCCTGGTACTCTAGCCAATGAAGGGTATTGTTGGTAAGTACTATGCTACCTGAAACAACGGGGGTGCCTCCTGACACTATTGCGGGAAGAATGAGACACTTTTCATCACAGCGCTCCGATTCCTTCCAAGGCAACACCGCAACACTCAGATCCAGCTTCTCAGTTTTTAACTCACATTCAAGACCATAGGACTGATCTTCTGAAATTTCCGGGGTAAATAACGCACACGAACTTAACAGCATGAACATCACGAAACAAATTGATACTCGGTTCATGAAGTACGACTCACGCAACGCTGGCGGCAACGGACGCGCAATAGCGCGCTTTGTTCGCCCTTGTTATGGTGCATTACTCAGGCCCCATCTTCGCGATACTCCAGCAACATACCGGCAACCTCTATGGCGCCAACTGCTGCAACGTAGAGCAACAACCATACCGCGAATTCGTAGGACCCAGATACTAAAGGCAGTAGAGTTGCTATGGCGACAAAACACAATGCCATAACCGAAACGAACAACACCTTGTAAGCTTTCGATGCCGCTACACCGGATTTTGGGAAAAAGAACGTCGCCCCGACCATGAGAAATATAGAAGTAGTGGCCCCGACTGTAAGGCCGAAACTTGACGATACAAACCAAATGTGACAATGCCAAGCATCGACCAAGGTGCCACTCTAGCGAGTCTTGTGCGCTCTTGAAGCGTAGGCTCGATCACTTATTTATAGCGTCCAATATTTGCGTCGAAGGTAGCTTTTCGGTTGATCCATAACACCCAGCGCAGAGGCGTACTGCCGCGTCTTGTTCTGTTTCATTGCTCCCACTCGTTGCCGCTATTCTCTCGAGGCTGGTATTTTTCTATTTTTCGGAAGAGCCTGGGACCTAGATAGCAAGCACCGAGGATTGCGAAACCAAGTAGTATTGTAATTGCACCATATTGTTTCTGAGTTAAAGCGCTGCCAATCAATTGGGTTTGACTGGAAAAGACTGCAAATAGTCCGAGCACCAAAAGACAGAACCCGACGAAAACATAGAATCCCTTTCGCAGCATCAAATTCCCGGAGTTGGAAAAAGATCGTAGCTTCTCAAGCTGAGCTCCGTTTTTCTTTGAGTCTAGATCCAATCTCATATCATCCTTTCAGAATCTGGTTCTCAGTCTTGGGGAAACAGAACGCCTACCGCTGCGGCGCAGACTCCGCACAGACGGTTTTTGTTAGGCTGCACGCTGGGTTCCAAGCAGTAGAGCATTCAAATTTCCGTTAACTTTATAGCTATTTATAAAGAGATAAGCGCTAAGAAACAGTGCTCCGCCAAGAAAGGCAAACAAACCTAATATTAGTCCCAATACGGAGAAGTGATGGCGCCAGGATACGCACAAACCAGAAAGAATAAGAAAGCACATAAAGTCGAAATTGAACTGCCCTGGCCATCCCATTGCTGCCATATCTCCGAAGAATACCGGGAACAGGCTCCAGCCATGTTCCGAAATAGTGATGATCGTATACACGGAGATTGCGATGAAAATGGCTGCAAGAATAAGTCTCAGTTTGTTCATTCTAAGGTTGCCTTTATGGAATTACGCCGGGTCACGCTGCCCGTTGTAGCGTGAATCATTAGGTGACTTACATTCATAGAGTAACTCTGATGGGACTTTGCCCTCTAGGACCATATCCAATATCTGCTTGTGCTCGATGTCCAGTGGTAAGGTAGAGCCTTTGAAAGCCATCCGAGCTTTTTCGTGATCATATGATTCCATAACGTAAATGAGAAGATGACCATCAGAGGTTTCGATTAGATGTGCCTGCTCATGGGAAACTCCTTCTTGAATGAAAGTTTCTTCTACTTCGGACTTTCGCAGCATAAGTCTAGTCATCCAGTCTCTTAGCGCCTGGACTTGATCGGGTTTCACCTTTTCGATCGAGACTCTAATCATGATGTCGAAATTCTCGCTCACGCCTCAGGCACCGGTGGCGAAACCGCGCAGCGGTTTTGACATCCGCGTGGCTTGACTTGTTAACGGGCCGATTCAATATACTGACACACATAGTGCTTGTAGAACTTTTCCGTTACAGAGAAGTATAAGTTTGACCCATTTATCGAGAGCGTCCGACGCTTTGTAAGCCATGCATAAAATGATTTTCCTGAAGTTACTTGATACCAAGGAATGAAAACTGACCGCCTACCGAATAGAAATAATGGCCTTTTTACCGCAAGGCCATTTGAAGTAGCCCGTAGATCCATGGCATTCCAATAATCTGAATTCTCTGCCTTTCCGTATTCTTCTGCACCCTCCCAGAAGAAAATTATCTCTATAGATTGTTGAGGATCGTCAATATCTGGAAGAGGTTGTCCGGCTAATACGAACTTTCTCCATAAAGGATTCCTATACTCAAGGATAGCAATGACTCCGAGAAAGATTATTGGTACAAGCAATGCATAAGGCGAATCCATGCGCTAGGCCCGTTAACGTCTATGTAAGCAGTGTGCGAACCGCAGGTTTGCACGTCCGGTGGCACCACATCGCGGTGACGCAAACTTCACATTCTTGTTAACTGTACGGACTCTCACCATGACAACCAAGCTACAACTATTACGCCGAGTGTCAATACGGCAGAAACGGTTGAAAGAATTTGGGATGCCCGGTCCCGAATCATTAGCTGAGATAGACCTGATGCGCAGAGAACGAAGAATGCAATTAATGCAGGAACAAACAAAATTCTTGCCTTGAAACTATCTATTCCAGGTCGCTCGATAGTGAGCGGACTGAGAATTCGTTTAACCATCGAGTTACGACTCTTGTTAATAGAGTCAATGCCGCCCGCTGCCTCGAAGGCACCAAACGATACGAAAAAGAACAGAATCATTAGCGGTATAAGAACGAACTGGGCGGCAAGCATGGCAGTACAGTTAACGCTTCAAGCTGGGGCGCCACCGCGTAGCGGTTCCGCCGTCCGGCCCCGAAGGGGCGTATTGCCGGTTTTTGTTATGTTTCATTCTAAAGCCGCTCAATTGCAGTGGAACTCCGCGTATGTAGTAGCATTTTCGTCGACCATTATAGAATTAACATCCAAGACAAAGCCGCTACCGCAGCGTGTGCTTAATTGTGTGTCTGAATTTATAAGCTCCTGAACCAGACTTTGAAGCTTTTTGATACAGCCTGGTTCTTTCTGAGAGCACAAATAATTCTTGTATTCATCCATTGCGTAAAAGTTGGCAGATACCAGGTAATTTTTTCTTGAACCTGTCTCGGGATAGTAGCTGACACGTGGTGTTGTACAGCCAACCAAAAGCGGAACCAGCGGCATAACCCAAGCTAGCTTTGCTTTACGCATATGCTGGAGAAACATAACGCTCAGCGCAGAGGCGGACTACGTAGTAGGCCGTCCTGCACGCGAAGCGTGCGCCCTGGCGCTGCTTGTTATGGTGCAACACACAATTGTAGGACATCGTTTCAGCCTGCTATGTAATTGACTCCCTCTGGCACATGAACCCTAAACTTAGGATTCCAAGCCACTATAAGCCCTCGGTCGATAGTGCCATTGTGGTGAATGCGCAAGTTTGCGTACTCCTTGCCACTAACCCTCACCACGCGAATGGCCATAATTCTATCCCAGGGGATTATGGAATAGAATTTAAACACTGACTCAAGATAAAGTCCTTCCGAGCTAGCGGTTACCGCTACAGAAATGCCCTTCCCGCCATATTGTATGATACCAGTAGCTTTAGTTCCGAATGGATCAAAGTAATCTTTAGGAGCCTTGATGGCAATCTGATTTAGGAGTTGCCTTATTTCCTTCGATCGTAGAAATGAGACTATGTTTCCTGTGGCGATAAGCGCAAGAATAACTCCGACAACGGCTAGAATTTCAGTTTCCATCATCCGACGCGGCGCAGTGCCTATTTTGCACCATAACGCCCGCATATGGGGCGGCTGAAACGTAGCGAGGAACGAGCGAAGTGTAAGCCGTCCCAGCCACGAAGTGGCGACATGATGCGCTTGTTATGGTGCGACACAAAACTCCCCATATCTAGCGCTTACTTTCCGCCAGTAGGTTCTTGATATATCGAATTGTCGGCGAATCTAAAACCCACATAGAGTTAAGGTAGACTCGAGACGAACTTCTGGTAAAAATGGACACAATTCCCATGTTAACCTCATCCATCTGTGATTCTGATAGCTGATCTCGATTACCAACAACCTCCCTCCAATGAACCCACCATGCCCTCTGATATGACTGCCATATTAATGCCTCTTCCGGCGTCAAATCGCCTGCTTCAAAAAGTTCCTCTTCAGATTCAATTTCATTTCCACTTGTCCAAGCTCGCTCCGATTTAATGAGGACGGACACAAGCTGAGGATTTTGAACTGGGCTCAAGTAGAGTTCTCGGAGAGTTGAAGATCGAACTTGCTGAATCGAACGTTTGACCTGATATTTTGCGTCTCTAACTTGAATAGCAAGATATACAAGAGTTACAAACACAGCGATGACGCCTATAGTTTCGGAAATTGCCCCGACAGCATTCCAGTTCATTGTTTCACCTCTCGTGGTCGAGTTGACAGTGGGCTCTCAATCGCACCATAACGCCTCAAGCACGGGCGGCGAAACCGCGCAGCGGTTTTGACGTCCGGGTGCCTTGAATTGTTATGGTGCATTGTTCTGACCTCTTGATCTACATCGTGTCAGGAGCAGACACTCAGAGTTCCATTTGTCGGCGAAGGTCGTTATTCACGTTTTTCAAATATGTGGGGCAAACTGGTAGCAATCGCCGAATCGATAGACTCAAAAAGTCCTGGGGCATACTGATGCTGGTTTTTTTCGATTTCCCACATTCGAGCGGGCACAGGGAGCGACACAAAACTCTTAGCCCATCTCCGCCTGTTCTGCCACATTTCGTCAGAGAGCGTTCCATCTCGCCATAGATACCATTGGGCTTCGTACTTGAAAAAAACGCTTCTGAAAAACATAAAGTACTGTGCGATTTCTTCTTCGCTTAAGTCCTCGAATCGGCAATCCTCGGTGGACGCCCGAATAACTAGCGTCGACAATTCTCTATCTTGAGACATCCCCTCACAGAGTTCACCCAGTGCCACCGTGGCATTCCAAGCTGCAGTACTTTTTGCTGTTCTGGTGTTTCTTCGTACTTCCAGAATCAGATATATGAGGGAAACAAGAACTGCGAGACCGCCAAATGTCTCACCGATGTTTGCAAGATCTGAAAGAGTCATTCTCAACCATGCTCCTTGTACCGAAATTAATCAGGCTCTGAATTCAGATCAGAACTTTGACATTTATAACCATGCCAGAGTCTGTTTTGAGTCAAAAGCAGACCATTGATTGCACCATAACGACGCGCTCTGCGGCAAATTTGGAGCGCAGCGGAAAATTTGTCCGGCAGCAGCGCCTTGTTAGGCCGCCCCGCACTGACTATAAATTGAATATTCGGCATGCGTTACCACTCAAGAAAAGCTCCTGCACATCTTCCCCCAGCGCCAGTTCTGGAAGATTCTCGAGCGCTTTGGCAGGCATGATCATTGGGTAATTTGTGCCGAAGAGAACTTTGTTGCGGCCATGTCCTCGCATGAACTCGACTAGGGGCTGCGGGTATCTCTTAGCGGTGTACGCTGAGGTGTCGATATAAACGTTTTCGTGCTTTGTAGCTACCGCAATAGCTTCATCTGTCCAAGGGTAGCCAATGTGGCCACCGACGATTTTTAGCTCTGGAAAATCCAGGGCCACCTGATCTAGGTAGATTGGCCGACCAACCTCCGAAGGCATGAGCGGCCCGGTGTGGCCAATCTGGGTGCAGAACGGAACACCAAGATCACAGCATGCTGTGTACACGGGATAAAACCGACGATCAATCGGCGGCACCTCCCAAAGCCAGGGCAAGACCCGAATCGCCTTGAAACCTAGTTGGTTTACGCAGCGTCGGATTTCGCGAACAGCCTCCATCGGCTTCGAGATGTCCACTGACCCCACGCCAACCAACCTATCAGGTGCCTTAGCCACGAAACCTGCGACTTCATCATTGGAGATCATGACATTTCGGGGAGCAACCCAAGCCGATATCAGGCTGCGATCCACGCCACCCTGATCCATCATTCCGAGAGTCATCTCGATCGGGAGTTCTACTGACGGCATTGGCATCTTCGTCCACCGGCGTAGCGACTCGAAAACTGGATCTTGTGAGTGTCTCAATGTGGGGTGCTGTGCCCAAGCATCAACAATCATCTACATTTCTCCTGTGGTGCCTAACAGCTAATTCCTGAGACTAAGTCAGATATAGCAATGACAGTTTCAATTAGCATAGCAGTTATCCATTCCCTAAAAATCCTTTTATGTTTCAACTACTTTGAGAGTTCATCAATTCTGTTTTCTCATGCGCTAACTGAAAAAGTCCGTGTGCGCAGGCGACAGCTTGGCTTATTGTTTATATTTTCCCGCACAAGATAGCTTTTACTTTCAAGTACTTGCAAAACCGGCTCCAGAAAACAAGAGACTAACGCTAATGAAAACGGCTATTTGGCCCTCAGCGTCTTGACGCCTTCGGCCGTGCCCAGCAAAAGCACATCCGCGGGCTTCAATGCAAAAAGCCCATTGGTCACCACGCCCGTAATGTTGTTGATCTTTTCTTCCATCGACAGGGGCTGTGGAATGCTGAAGTTGAATACATCCAGGATGACATTGCCGTTGTCGGTGACTACACCTTCGCGGTAGATGGGGTCGCCGCCAAGCTTGACCAGCTCCCGGGCGACGTAACTGCGCGCCATCGGAATCACTTCCACTGGTAGTGGAAACTGTCCCAGCGTGTGTACGAGTTTGCTTTCATCTGCGATGCAGATAAATTCCTGTGCCACGGCGGTTACGATCTTCTCCCGTGTCAGCGCCGCACCGCCGCCCTTGATCAACTGTAGTGAACGGTTACTCTCGTCGGCACCGTCGACGTAGAAATCCACGCGATCCACCGTGTTGAGTTCATACACGGGTATGCCGTGGCTTTTGAGTCGCTGCGCCGAGGCCTCGGAACTGGCGACAGTGGCATAAATCTGGCCCTTGATCTGTGCGAGCGCATCGATGAAGAGGTTGGCGGTGGAGCCGGTGCCGATTCCGAGGACGGTGTCGTTTTCCAGCCGCGGCTTGATATACGCCAGTGCGGCATCGGCCACGGCCTGTTTGAGTTCGTCCTGGGTCATCGTCGGTTCTCCGGGTTTCAGGTGTGAAGCGAGCAACAGTATAAGGGAGCCCGTGGTTGCGATCACCCAAAACCGCCTGGTCGCTGTCACCCTGTGGGCTGTAATCCGGTGCGCACTCCATTAAGATGTGCAACCTGCCTGCTATCCGAGGAAGTGAAAGCCCCATGCCGCAGTCTTACATCAAACGGATTCTTGACGCGCGCGTTTATGACGTGGCCCGCGAGACGCCTATTCACGAAGCCAGCCTGATGTCCCGCCGCCTGGATAACCGGGTCTGGCTGAAGCGGGAGGATTTGCAGCCGGTCTTCTCATTCAAACTGCGCGGCGCGTATTGCAAGATGAGCCGGCTGAGTGAGGAGCAGCGCAAACGCGGTGTGATTGCCGCCTCGGCTGGAAACCACGCCCAGGGCGTGGCGATGGCGGCTCAAAAACTGAATATGAAGGCCATTATTGTGATGCCGCGCACTACGCCGGCGATTAAGGTGGATGCCGTGCGCAACCTGGGCGCGCGGGTAGTGCTGCACGGTGATTCCTACGATGAGGCGGCGTTGCATGCCCAGGAACTGTTGCAGGCCAAGGGCCTCACCTATGTTCACCCCTTTGATGACCCGGATGTGATCGCCGGGCAGGGCACGGTCGGGATGGAGATTGTGCGCCAGCACCAACGGCCACTGGATGCGTTGTTCGTGCCAGTAGGCGGTGGTGGCTTGCTCGCCGGTGTTGCAGCTTATGTGAATTATGTATGGCCCCAGACCCGGATCATCGGTGTAGAGCCCGAGGATGCGGCGTGCCTGCAACTGGCCCTGTCGCGGGGGCGCAGGGATACGCTGGCGGAGGTCGGTTTGTTCGCCGACGGTTGTGCTGTCGCACAGATAGGCAAGGAGCCTTTCCGCATCATCAGGAAGACCGTTTCGGAGGTTATTACCGTCACGACCGATGAAATGTGTGCGGCCATTAAAGATATCTTTGAGGATACCCGCAGCATCGCCGAGCCCGCCGGTGCGCTGTCGCTGGCCGGCCTGAAAAAATATGTACAACGCAGTGGTGTGCAGGGGCAGGATTTGCTGGCGATTGTCAGCGGCGCCAATACCAACTTCGATCGTTTGCGCTATATCTCCGAGCGCACGGAAATCGGCGAGCACCGCGAGGCGGTGATCAGCGTGACCGTGCCGGAGCGGCCGGGCAGCTTCAAGCAGTTCTGCAGCGCCCTTGGGCGGCGCAATATCACTGAGTTCAACTACCGCTACGCCGATGCAAAATCAGCGCAGGTTTTTGTCGGTCTCTCGGTGGTGCCGGGAGGGGACGACCTGGCGAGCCTGCTTGCCGACCTGCGGCAACGCGGCTACACCACCGAGGATATGACCGACAACGAGGTCGCCAAGCTGCACATCCGGTATATGGTGGGCGGGCACGCCCCGGCAGACCTCGAGAAGGAACTGGTGTATCGCGTGGAGTTCCCCGAGCGCCCCGGTGCGCTGCTCAAGTTCCTGTCGGGCCTGGGTCAGCGCTGGAACATCTCCATGTTCCACTACCGCAATCACGGTGCGGCCTACGGCCGGATTTTCGTCGGGATCCAGGCGCCCGGGAGCGAGCGCAAGCAGTTTGAGGAGGTGCTCGACAGCATCAATTTCCCGTATTCGGAAGAAACGGACAATCGGGCCTACCAGCTGTACCTCGGGGGCCTGCCGAAAAAAGCGTGAAAACCAGTCCCCGCGCGGCTTGCGGGGCTTTTCTTTTGTTTCGTGTTAGGCTACCATCGCCGCGATTCGAAAGCAGGCCAAATATAAAAACTGTTGCAACGGGACAGGGTGTCGGTTTCTGAAGCGGACCCACCTTTATTTTTGAGTATTGAGAGAAATCATTGAAGCGTAAACCTGATATCGTGCTGATACTGGCAGCGGCCTTTGTTTTGGGCGTGCTGGTGACACTGTTCCTGCCACTGACTTCAAATCATTCGGTGGCGGATCCGGCATCCGAGCTGCAAGCGGGCGTGCTGTTCACGGACTACTAGTCCTCCCGGCAGTGGTGCAGGCCGGTTTCTGTAACAATATAGTCAAGGCCGATATCCCAGCTCTCCCGCGGGATGTGCTCTACCTGTTGAACCCCGTGTGCCAGCCCGACCAGCAGCGGCCCGCTGACGCCCGATAGCGTCCGATCGTAATACCCCCCGCCCATGCCCAGCCGCCCACCGCGCTTGTCCCATCCCACCACGGGAAGAAAAATAATGTCGAGCTCCTGCGCCGGGCATTGATCTGCCCCGATGGGGGGCTCAGGTATGTTGTAGCGATTAATGGATGGAGTGTCGTCTGTGTTCCAGCGCGCAAAGAACAGCGTATTGTCGTCGTTGAGGGCCGGCAGGAACACTTGCTTGTTGTGGCTTCGAGCAGCGGCTGCTAGTGACGCGGTGTCAATTTCACCATCCCTGGCATGATACACGGCGATTCGTTGCGCGCCTGCCCAGGCGGGTAGTGACAGTGCTGATTGGGAAACGGCTTGCGCGGCGGCGTCCTGCGCGGCCAGGCTGAGTGATTGTCGTCGCTGTCGCAGAGCGCTGCGCAAGGCAGCTTTGCTGGATGAGGAATCAGTCATAAAGATAAAGGGGTTCCCGGAGTACCGCTGACAGAACTGCCCTTGAACCCGATGGTTCAAGGTGGTGACTCCTGAACTGCATAAGGCTTTCCGGCCGAACCGGACTTGCACACCAGCAGAAGCGAGAAGCCCCCGGGTAAAAAATATCGGCTCGAGGACTGTAAGTCTGGCGAATACACCAGGGACCCGGATTGATTATAGCCCAGATGTCGGAGCCAGGGCGCGTTATTTGCAACAATCTTATTGAACAGAGTTCACAAACTGTGACGTGCTAGCCTATTTCGAGTTGCCGCAGGTCGTGCAGCGCGTCATCCAGCTTGCGGTTCAGGCGCTTGAGGGAGTCGCCGCCGGCGGCGTCAGACTCGCTTTGGGAGGAAGCCTGTAATAATTCGTAACTGATGTTAAGCGCCGCCATCACTGCAATGCGTTCCAGCCCGATGACTTTACCCGAGTCGCGGATACCGCGCATTTGCTTGTCGAGGTATTTGGCGGAGACCACCAGTTCGGCCTCCTGCTCTTCGGGGCAGGCGACCTGGTAATCTTTGTCGAGAATTTTGACGGTTACGGTGTTGGCGGGGCTCACACTTGTTACTCCATTGTCCGCAGGCGATCGATCATGGCTTCGACTTTAGAGCGCGCCAGTTCATTCTTGTCCAACAGGTCTTTGCGCTCATCGCGCCAGCCGGCTAACTCTGTTTTGAGCCCGCTGTTTTCGCGGTTCAACTCCTCGCAAAGCGAGATAAGTTCGTCGATCTTATTTTCCAGGTCTTTGAGTGGGTTGTCAGCCATGAGGGTATACTGGGGTAGTTATTCTCGAAGCACACTATAGTAGCGCGTGACTGCTAGGTCAACGAGACAAAATTCATAGATATCAATAGCCTGCCAATCCTTTTGCAGGCAAAGGCGCGGCCAGCAAGGGAGAACACCGCATGCATGACCAGTTTTCTGATGAGGTTGGGGTCTTCGGCTTCGACGAATTTGCCGATTACCTGCTGGATCAGGGGGTGCAGGCCTCGCCCTCGCAGCTGCACGGGTGCCTCAGCGGGCTGCTCAGTGCCGGTGCGCCGCGGGAGCCTGAATACGGCCTGGATGCCCTGGCCCAGGCGCTGCACCTGGACGTCTACGGGGAGTTGGCCAGCCGCACGATGCAACTCTACGAGGTGACGGCTGCGGCATTGGAGGACGATGAGTTTTCCTTCCACCCGCTGTTGCCAGACGATGACGAGGAGATTGTCCTGAGAACCACAGCACTGGCCAACTGGTGTGAGGGGTTTCTGGCCGGGTTCGCCTACCGCCTGGCGGGAGAAGATGCACCCAGCGGGTCACTGTCCGACGAGGCCGGCGAGGTGCTTCGGGATATTGCCGCGATGGCACAGGCAGAGGCCGGGCCGGATGAATCGGATGATGATGCCGAGGACAACTTCAGCGAACTGGTAGAGTATCTGCGGGTGGCGGTAGTGAATATTTTTATGGATAGCAGTGCGACAGTCTCCGCTCGGGGGATATCCGATGAAACGCCCCGGCGCCTGCACTAGTGTGTTGTCGATGTGGTAATCTCCCGCTGCCGCGCCGACACAGGCTATAACACATGAGTATCAGCAAGACTGAGTTTGCACGCCGCCGGAAAAACCTCATGGCGCTGATGGGTCCCAACAGTATCGCCATCATTCCTTCGGCGCGCGAGCAGGTCAGGAGTAGAGACACCGGTTACCCGTTTCGCCAGGACAGCGATTTTTACTATTTGTCTGGATTTGTCGAGCCGGATGCCGTCCTGATCCTGTTGCCGGGTCGGCGCCACGGGCAGTTCGTGATCTTTTGCCGTGAGCGCGACCCCGACATGGAATTATGGCACGGCCACAGAGCCGGGCCCGAGGGTGTCTGTGAGCAATACGCCGCCGATGACGCCTTTCCCATCGGCGATATCGACGACATTCTTCCGGGCTTACTCGAGGGTCGGGAGCGGGTCTACTACTCCATGGGCCGCAGCACTGAATTCGATCGGCAGATCATGGATTGGGTCAACAGTATCCGCGGAAAAGAGGCGTCGGGCGCCACTCCCCCGGGTGAATTCACCGATCTTAACCATATGCTGCACGAGTTGCGTCTGTATAAAAGTGCCGCTGAGCTGCGCCTGCTGCGAAGTGCCGCCGACATTACCGCGCGCGCTCACTGCCGGGCAATGAAGCACTGTCGGCCTGGGTTGTATGAATATCAACTTGAAGCTGAAATACAGCATGAATTTGCAAGTTCCGGTGCGCGCTTTCCCGCGTATCCCAGCATTGTTGGCGGTGGCCACAACGCCTGCGTCATGCACTATATTGACAACAGCGACAAGCTGCGCGATGGCGACCTGGTGCTGATCGATGCCGGTTGTGAACTGGAGTACTACGCCTCCGATGTCACGCGCACCTTTCCGGTGAGTGGTCGCTTCAGCGCCGAACAGCGCGCACTTTACGAACTGGTACTGAAGGCGCAGTTGGCCGCGATTGCCGAGATCAAACCCGGCAACCACTGGAACCAGCCGCATGACGCCAGCGTCAGGGTGTTTACCGAAGGGCTGGTGGAACTGGGTTTGCTCAAGGGCCGAGTGGCCACGCTGATCAAGCGTGAAGCCTACCGGGCATTTTACATGCACCGCGTGGGCCACTGGCTGGGCCTGGATGTGCACGATGTCGGCGACTATCGCGTGGGAAGTGAGTGGCGCATGCTGGAGCGCGGGATGGTGATGACGGTGGAACCGGGCCTCTATATCGCTGCGGACAATACGAAAGTCCCGAAACAGTGGCGCGGCATAGGGATTCGGATAGAGGACGATGTAGTGGTAACAGACAAGGGTTGCGATGTGATTTCTTCCGGTGTCCCGAAAACCGTTGATGAAATAGAAGCGCTGATGGCGGGGTGATGTATGCCTGATTCTTTCGACATTGTCATCGCCGGTGGCGGCATGGTGGGAATCAGCCTGGCACTGCAACTGGGCGCAGTGCTGCCGCCAGAAACGTCGGTCCTGCTGGTCGAGGGGTTTCCAATACCGGCGCCGACGCCGGGCCAGGCGCCGGATTACCATCCCGCGTTTGATGCCCGGTCCACCGCATTGAGTTACAGCTCGCGCCTGATCTACGAGCAGATGCAGGTGTGGGACGATCTGTGCCAGTGGCTCTGTCCGATTGAGAGTATTCATGTCTCCAGCCGGGGGCGCTTCGGCAGCACACTGCTGCGCGCCAGCGAGCACAACTGGTCGGCGCTGGGCTATGTCGTCGAGAACAGCTGGCTGGGAAACACGTTAATCCGGCAATTGCACGCGACCGGCCGTGTGGAGATACGCAGTCCCGCAAAGGTCGTTGGCGCAACGCCCCGGGGCGCGGGTGTCAGCCTGCAACTGGAGGGTGAGTCGCCTGAAATCGCGGCGGGCCTGCTGCTGGTGGCCGATGGCGCCAGCTCAGGTTTGCGCGATTACCTTGGGGTCGCCGTGCAGGAAAAGCCTTACCAGCAGCACGCGCTGGTGGCGAACATTGCATTCGCCGAGCCGCACCGCGGCTGCGCCTACGAGCGCTTTACCGATGAGGGGCCGCTGGCGGTGTTACCGCTGTTGCCGGCCCGCGCCGGTGAGCAGCGCGGTGCCCTCGTCTGGACCCTGCCCCCCGAGCGCGCACGTCATTTAAGCAGTTGTCCTGATGAGGAATTCCTGCAGACGTTGCAACAACGGTTTGGCTATCGGCTGGGCAGGTTGTTGCAGGTCGGTGAGCGCCACGAGTACCCGCTGTCGCTCGTGCAATCGAGCGAGCAGGTGCGCCAGGGCGTCGTGGTTATGGGTAACGCCGCCCACGCGCTGCACCCGGTCGCGGGGCAGGGCTTTAACCTGGCACTGAGGGACGTGGCCGAGCTCGGTCGCGTGCTCGCGCAGGGCATTGGCGAGGGCTTGCCCCCGGGCGACCTGGGGCTGTTACAGCGCTACCAGCGGCGACAGCAGCCGGACCAGGAAAGAACGATAGCCTTCAGTGATCGCGTGCCGGCACTTTTTATGCACGCCGACCCGCTGCTGGGAATGGGCCGCGACCTCGCGCTGTCCGGCCTGGATTTCCTGCCTGGCCTGAAGCGTGAATTTGTGCGTCATGCGGCCGGTGTCTCCGCCACAGGGGGGCAGGCGAATGGCTGATCCCCGACGCTTCGATGTGGTGATCGTAGGCGCCGGTATCGCCGGGGCCTCGCTGGCCGTTGCACTCAGTGGCGCGGGACTTCGCATCGCGCTGGTCGAGGCGCAGCCACTGGGTGAGCGCACGTTGCCGCAAGGCACGAACCTGGGTGACTTTGACCCGAGGGTCAGCGCGCTGACGCCGCGCTCCAGCGAATTCCTGCAACAGCTGGGCGCGTGGGAGGCCATTGCACAGTACCGGCACTGCGCCTATCACCATATGACGGTGTGGGACGCTGAAGGTACCGGCCAGATCGAGTTCGACCGGGCCGAGGTCGGCGCTACCGAGCTGGGCCATATCGTAGAAAACCGCGCAATAGTCCACGCGCTGCTCGCGAGGGTGAACCGTGCGACCGATATCAGTGTGTTGAGTCCCGCTGTGCTCCAGTCGTGCACGCGGCTCGCGTCCTCGGGTATGTCCCTGGAGCTGGAAGGGGGTGAGTGCCTGGAAGCGGATTTGCTGGTGGCTGCCGATGGCGCGATGTCCCGCGTGCGGGAGATGATGGGCTTTACCTGCCGTGAATGGGATTACGGTCACCGCGCCATCGTCGCGACTGTAGAGGTAGAGCGCCCGCATGAGAGAACAGCCTGGCAGCGGTTTATGCCCAGCGGCCCGCTGGCGCTGCTGCCGCTGCCGGGGAGTGAGGATCACCACTACTGCTCCATCGTGTGGTCTTTGCAGGAGGACAAGGTAGACGCGGTACTGGCGCTGGATGACGCAGCGTTTTGCGCCGAACTGGAGCGCGCCAGCGAAGCGCGGCTCGGGGCAATACTGGCGAGCTCCAGGCGATACGCCCACCCGCTGCGCCAGCGTCATGCGGTGGACTACGTGCAGCCGGGGGTCGCGCTGGTGGCGGATGCCGCGCACACCATTCACCCGCTGGCCGGCCAGGGAATCAACCTGGGCTTGCAGGACGTGGCTGTGCTGGCCGAAGAAATTACCGCGGGCAGGCGCAGCGGCGTTCGCCCCGGACAGCTGGAACTACTGCGTCGTTACCAGCGACGTCGCAAGGGAGAGAACCTCGTGATGATGTCCGCGATGGATGGTTTCAAGCGGCTGTTTGAACAACAGTCGCTGCCCCTGCGCTGGTTGCGCAACGTCGGTATGCGGCAGATCGATACCCTGCCGCCGATAAAGCGGCAATTGATGCGCCACGCGATGGGCCTGGGGTAAGCCCCGCCGGAGCAAAGCGTGCTCCGGAGATTGTTTTTCACCCCTGTACCGTTAGAATGGGCCGCTCAAACACCCTACAGGCGCACCCGTTGCCCCAGATGCAACAGCGCACTGCCCCCCCAAGAGGAACTGCTATGAGCCACACGCCGATTGAACTCAAATACGCCAGCACACATGAGTGGGCGCGCCTGGAAGAGGATGGCACAGTGACGGTCGGTATTACGGATCATGCGCAGGCCGCCCTCGGCGATGTGGTGTTCGTGGAAACACCCGAGGTGGGTGTGGTACTGGCGGCTGGCGATGAAGCCGGTGTGGTTGAGTCGGTCAAGGCGGCATCCGATATTTACGCGCCGGTGACCGGGGAAGTGCTCGACATTAACATGCTGCTGGAAGATGACCCCGAGACGGTTAACTCCGACCCCTATGGCGAAGGCTGGTTCTACAAGCTGCAGCCCTCCGATCTTACCGAACTGGATGCGCTGCTGACCGCCGACGATTATCAGCAGCAGTGTGCCGACGAATAGGGTTCCGCGCTTCGGGCGCACCCCGTGAACAATCTTTTCCTGCGCAAGGGCGCTGATCACCGGCTGCGCGGCGGACACCTGTGGGTGTACTCCAACGAAGTCGACAGCGCCCGCTCGCCGCTGGCCGGTTTTGCCGCCGGCGATCTCGTCGCTGTCAAAAACACCAACGACAGGCTGCTGGGCAGCGCCTACATGGAGCCCAACTCACTGATTTGCGCGCGGGTTTACGCACTGGGCGAGCAGTGTGCCATGGACGTGGAATTCTTCACCGCACGACTGCACACCGCACTGGCCATCAGGCAGGCGGCATTCGACAAACCCTTCTATCGACTGGTCTACGGGGATAGCGACACGCTTCCCGGGCTGGTGGTCGATCGCTTCGGCGATCTGCTGGTCGTGCAGCTCAACAACAGCGGCCTGGAACGCTATCGCGAGCCGCTGCTGGAGGCACTTATCGCAACACTGTCGCCCACAGGCATTTTGTTGCGGGCGGATAGTCGCAGTCGCCGCGAGCAGGGGCTGCCAACCGACAGCGAAGTGGTATACGGCGACGTCCCGCAGCAGGTGGCTCTGGAGGAAAACGGCGTGCACTTCCTCGCACCCGTGTACGAGGGCCAGAAGACCGGCTGGTTCTACGATCACCGCATGTCGCGGGCGCGCCTCGCCCCCTGGGTCGGCGGCAAGAACGTGCTGGATGTCTACAGTTACATCGGCGGCTGGGGCGTGCAGGCAGCGGCGTTCGGCGCGGCCTCGGTCTGCTGCCTGGACAGTTCGGCGCAGGCACTGGAAGGCGTCGAGACCAATGCGCAGCTCAATCAACTGCAGGGCCGCGTCACCACTCGGCGCGGCTCGGCCCCGGAGCTGATGGCGGCGATGCAGGCTGAGGGCAACCTGTACGACGTGGTGATCCTCGACCCCCCGGCGTTTATCCAGCGCAAAAAGGACCTGAAAAAAGGCATTGCCGCGTATCGGCGCATCAACGAGCTCGGCTTACAACTGCTGGCACCGGGTGGCCTGCTCGTCTCGGCCTCCTGTTCGATGCATTTGTCTCGTGCCGACCTGATGGGCGCCGTGCAACAGGCAGCGGTGCGTGCGGGTTGCCAGGTTCGCGTGGTCGAGCAGGGCGCCCAGGGGGCGGATCATCCGATTCATCCGGCGATTCCTGAGACCGAATACTTGAAGGCGGTGTTTCTTCGTAAGGTCTAAATCAGGCTAGTTTGTCGTGTGTATTCCTGATTGTTTTCTCTAAATCGCCGAGGTGCGAAAGCCCGGTATACCCAGTCGGGGGACGCAAAAGCGCCCTCCATGGCAGCTCGAGTTCGGCCATCCATGGCCTCACACGCCCCCGACTGGGTATACCGGGCTTTCACCCCTCTATCATCCAGCACTGAACAGGCTATCTTCGAAGTCAGACGTGGGTAACTTCTTGGATTAAATTCT
>JAGRIK010000079.1 GCA_020443325.1 Halioglobus sp. | reverse complement strand
TGGCCGCTCATCACCTCGGCATCGATGATGCCCTTGCGGATCGTAGACGTGACCTCGCCCCCGGCGAAGTACGCGCCGAGAAACTCAAAAATCATCGCGATAATGATAGCCTGCTTGAGGGTCAGCGCCTTTGATCCCACCGATGTGCCCATCGCGTTGGCAACGTCATTGGCCCCTATTCCCCATGCCATAAAGAAACCAAACACGCAGGCCATGACGAGGAAAATACTGCCGTACTGGGCAATGATTTCCATACTTACTCCTTATTCTTGCTTATTATTTAGCCATCAGGATTTGCAGGCGGTCGCCGACGCTCTCCGCATCGTCTGCGACGGTGCCAAGTAACGTAATAATCTGGTACAGGAACATGACGTCCACCGGAGGCATGTCTTTTTCAAGTTCAAACAGCCCGGCCCGCAGTTTTACGGCAATTTTATCGGAGCCGCGCTCGAGTTCATCCAGCGTATGCAGCATGTCTTCCACCCGCCGAATTTCTTCCCGGCCGGTAAAGCCGACTTCCAGCAGTTCGTCCAGTTCCTGAATTGCTTTCAGCGCCTGGTGCGACGTGGCCGCTGCGGCATCCGCCAGCTCGATTGCCATGTCCTGTAATGGTGTGGGAAAACGGATTTTGCGACCGATGATCAGGCCGGCAATATCCTTGGCCGTATTGGCTATGTGATCCTGAACCCCTACCAGGGTTAACAAATCAGACCGCGATACGGGGAGAAAAAGGCTATTGGGCAGGTGCCGGCGCACAGAGCGTTTCTGTTCATCCGCCGTGGACTCTGCTTTCGCAATGTCCTTGTGAAGCTGGGTCGCTTTCTCCCAGTCATTGGCAGCGGTTGCCCTGAGCAGGTCCGGCACAAGTTGTGCGGCCTGGTCAACCATGGACATGTGTTCCTGAATAGGGCCTATGGGTGAGCGGCCGAACAGATTGCCCAGTGGATTGATAAATGCCATAGCTCAAACTCCGTCAAACAGCGTGGCGCTAGTGTAGGGGTTAAACCCGAAGCTGTCACATCAAAAGGATGCAGTAGCCGCGAATCCGGCCGCTTTGCACGACTTCATATTGCCATCGGATTCAGGAGCACTGTGATAGGATGCCTGATCCAGGATCTGGTAACGCGAATCTAGCCCGTAGAGAAGATGACAAGCAAGTTTAGTGAACAATTATTGGAACACCGTCTCAGCCTGTCCACGGTAGCCCAGGACCTGAATGCGGACGGGCTCCTGACAGACCAGGATCTTGTTCGCGTCGGCCTCGCCACCAAGCTCAAGGTACACCCGCTGGTATTCCTCGCAGAGCAGCAGTTGGACGACGCGTCCGCACCGGGTAAGTTGCTGACAATGGAGCGGCTTCTGGCGTGGCTGGGCCACCGGGTCGGGCAGGAGGTCTTTCGCATCGACCCGCTGAAAATCAATGTCACGGCGGTGGCGGAAGTGATGTCACGGGCCTTTGCCGAGCGCCATCGCATACTGGCTGTAGAGGTGCTTGACGACGCGGTTGTCATCGCCAGCGCCGAGCCCTATGTGCGCGCCTGGGAGAGCAACCTCGAGCACGTACTGCGCAAACCCATTCGGCGCGTGTTGACGGACCCGCGCGATATTGCCCGTCACACCGGTGAGTTTTACAGCATGGCCAGTTCTGTGCGCGGTGCGCGAGTGCATGAGCGGCCGGGTGCGCCCGCCGGTGTCGGCAATCTGGAGCAGATGCTCGAACTGGGCAACATGAATGAGCCCGATGCCAACGACCAGCATATTGTGAAGATTGTCGACTGGCTCCTGCAGTACGCTTTTGAACAGCGCGCCAGCGACATCCATATCGAACCCCGTCGCGATGTGGGCAGTGTCCGCTTCCGTATCGACGGCGTTCTACACACGGTGTACGAGTTGCCCGCACACGTCTGCGCCGCCGTCAGCAGCCGGGTAAAAATCCTGGGGCGGATGGATGTGGCCGAGAAGCGCAGGCCGCAGGACGGCCGCCTGAAAACGCGTACTCCCAATGGGAATGAAGTGGAGTTGCGACTGGCGACGTTGCCCACAGCGTTTGGCGAAAAACTGGTCATGCGTATTTTCGACCCGGACGTTCTGCAGCGCAGTTTTGAGCAGTTGGGCCTGGCGGATGCCGACTTGCACCACTGGCACGAGATGACATCCAGTGGCCACGGCATCGTGTTGGTGACGGGCCCTACGGGTTCCGGTAAAACGACGACACTGTATTCCACACTGCGGCAGCTGGCGACGCCCGAGGTGAACGTTTGCACCATCGAGGATCCGATCGAGATGGTGGAGAGCGCGTTCAACCAGATGCAGGTGAACAACAGCATCGACCTGAATTTTTCCACCGGCGTTCGCGCGTTGATGCGGCAGGACCCCGATATCATCATGGTCGGCGAAATCCGCGATCTGGAAACCGCCAATATGGCGATCCAGGCGGCGTTAACGGGCCACCTGGTACTCTCCACGTTACACACCAACGATTCGCCGAGTTCCATTTCGCGCCTGATGGAACTCGGGGCGCCACCCTACCTGATTCGGGCCACGGTGCGCGGCATCATGTCGCAGCGCCTGGTGCGCATATTGTGTCCACACTGCAAGGAGTACTGCGGAGTGGATCACGATGCGTGGCAACAGCTTACCAAGCCCTGGGAGGTGGAGCCGCCGGCGCGGATTGCGCGCCCGGTCGGTTGTATCAAATGCCGTGAAACCGGCTACGCGGGGCGCCAGGGCATCTATGAGGTGTTGGTCAACAGCCGGGCTGTACAGGCGCTGATTCGCGCGCAGCTTAACACCAGCAAGATTCGTGGAGTCGCGATGGGCGAAGGAATGCGGACCCTGCGCCTCAGCGGGGCAGCGCGGGTGGCGCGCGGCGAGACGACAATTGAGGAGGTCATGCGTGTGGCCCCCTTGATCGATGCCTGACCTGCGGTTACCACTGAGGCTTTCGCCGTGCACCTGAATACCACAGACTTACCCCCTGCTCTGGTCGCAGAGGCCCAGCGTGCCTGGGATTACATCCTGGAGCGTGCCGATGACAAGCTCAGGGCACGGCTGTTCGAGGTGCTGGAGGAGAGTCCGGAAGCGTTACAGCTGCCGCGGGTACTCGCCTGCAGCCCGTTTGTCGCGGACCTGCTGCGACGGCACCCCGGGCTGCTCGCAGACATGGTCACAAGCGGTGAGTTGCAGAACTCCCTCGCCGAAGATGCCTGGTGCAGCGAACTGCAGCAACTGCTGTCCGCAGACGATGTTGAGCTCGCCCCGGTGCTGCGACAATTTCGTATGCGGCACATGCTGCGGATAGTGTGGCGCGATTTTTGCCGGCTTGCGGATACGCTGGAAACTGTCCGGGACACCTCGCTGCTGGCGGAGGCCGCGATCGCACAAGCGCTGCTGTATTGTGAGGCTCAGCAACAGCGTCGCTTCGGTGTGCCGCGCGGTCGACACAGTGGAGCGCCGCAGCAATTGATTGTGCTGGCCATGGGCAAGCTGGGCGCGCGCGAGTTGAACGTGTCCTCCGATATCGACCTGATATTTACCTACCCGGAGGCCGGGCAGACCGACTCTGAAGAGCAATCCATCAGCAATGAGGAGTTTTTCACGCGGGTTGGCCGGGCGCTTATCAGCGCGCTGGACCAGGTCACGGTAGACGGGTTTGTTTTTCGCGTGGATATGCGTTTGCGGCCCTATGGAGAGAGCGGCGCTCTCGCGCACAATTTCGCTGCACTGGAGGACTACTACCAGGAACAGGGTCGCGACTGGGAGCGTTACGCGCTGATCAAGGCGCGACCGGTCACCGGGGATCCGCGGCGGGCCCAGGAGTTGATGACGATGTTGCGGCCCTTTGTCTACCGCCGCTACATCGATTTCGGGGTGATCGACAGCCTGCGCAGTATGAAGCAGATGATCAATACCGAGGTGCGCCGCAAAGGCTTGCAGGATAATGTAAAACTGGGTCACGGGGGCATTCGTGAAGTAGAGTTTATCGCACAGTGTTTCCAGTTGATTCGCGGCGGCCGGGACCTGGGCCTGCAGCAGCGCGAGCTGCTGGTGGTTCTCGCTGAATGCGTGGCACTCGGTTGCCTGCCGGCCAAGGCTGTGTCCGAATTGCGCACGGCCTACCTGTTTTTGCGCGACAGTGAGCACGCGATACAGGGTTACCAGGACAAACAAAGCCAGGAGCTGCCGCGGGCGGAGTTGCCGCGGGCCGCGATGGCCACCGTGATGGGCTTTAACGACTGGGCTTCTTACCTGTCCGCGCTGGCGTCACACCGCGAGGTTGTGGCCGGCCACTTCCGGGATTTAATAGCCGACCCGGAAGAAGCTGATCCGGTGAGCGCCGAGGAAGAGGAGTCCCTGTGGGGCGAGGGCTTGTGTGAGGGCTCGCTGGCGGCCCTGGGCTTTCAGCGCCCGGCCGAGACGCTTGCAGCACTGCAAGCGCTGCAGCAGAGTCCCCGCGTGGTGGCGCAGCAAGCCCAGGGCCGCGAGCGCCTGCAGCAGTTCATGCCGCAATTGCTGCGCGCCTGTGCCGAGCTGGCCCACCGGGATCCGGAGGAGTCTGGTGCCGGCGACTCCGTGCTGGTCGACCCCGACCTGGCGGTGCAGCGGATTCTTCCCCTGGTTACAGCGGTAATCCGGCGCAGCGCCTACCTGGTCCTGCTGCTGGAAAATCGGCCCGCCCTGGGCGAACTGGTGACACTGTGCGCGGCCAGCCCCTGGATATCCGACCAGCTCACGCGCAACCCGGTGCTGCTGGATGAGTTACTGGACAGGGCCAGCCTTTATACGCCACCGGATAAGGAATTGCTGCGCGATGAACTGCGCCAGCAGGTGGCTCGCCTGGCAGTAGACGACCTGGAAGCGCAGATGGACGCGCTGCGGTATTTCAAGGCATCCCAGGTGCTGCGGGTAGCGGCCAGTGAGTTGGTGGGGCGCTTGCCGCTAATGCAGGTCAGCGACAAGCTCACGTGGATTGC
Source organism: Halioglobus sp. (assembly GCA_020443325.1). Taxonomy (GTDB): domain Bacteria; phylum Pseudomonadota; class Gammaproteobacteria; order Pseudomonadales; family Halieaceae; genus Marimicrobium. The sequence goes on along the minus strand of JAGRIK010000079.1, from coordinate 4,909 downwards.
AGAGGTCATCCTGGAGAAGGTGCTGGATGTCGCCTGGGCCGACCTGACGAACAAGTACGGACAGCCCGCCCGTGCCGGGAGTGGCGAGGGATTCGCTGTTTTTGGTTACGGCAAGCTCGGCGGTATTGAGCTCGGCTATGGCTCCGACCTGGACCTGGTTTTTATTTACGACGCGGACAAAGGCGGCGCTACCGACGGGGAAAACAGTATCGACAACGCGGTGTTTTATACGCGGCTTGGTCAGCGGATGATCCATATACTGGAAACACGCATGGCCATGGGACAGTTGTACGAGATAGATATGCGGCTGCGCCCGTCGGGACAATCCGGCATGCTGGTGAGCACTTTGTCGGCTTTCCAGGGCTACCAGCGCGACTCGGCCTGGACGTGGGAGCATCAGGCTCTGGTGCGGGCCCGTTTCGTTGCGGGTGATGCAGCGGTGGCGACCGCCGTCATGGAGCTGCGGGAAGAAATTCTGCGCCAGCCGCGCGACGAGGCCACGCTGGCGCGCGAGGTCATCGCCATGCGCGAGAAAATGCGTGAGCATTTACTACCTAAGGGGGACGCGGAAGATGGGGAATTTAACCTAAAACAGGGGTCGGGAGGTATCGTAGATATAGAATTTATGGTGCAATACGCGGTTCTGGCGTGGTCGCACCGTGTACCTGAACTGGCGCGCTGGTCCGATAATGTCCGCATACTCGATACCCTGGGCCGCGAAGGTTTGTTTGAGCAGCAGGAGTGCGATGCGTTGACGCAAGCTTATCTGGCTTATCGCTCCGCTGCCCACCAACTTTCCCTGCAGCAGCAACCGGGCACCGCTCCCCAGGGTAGCTTTGTCGAGGCGCGAGCGGCGGTTAGCAAAAAGTGGCGACAGTTGTTTGCGCCTTATTTTACAGACGACACTACAGAAGAATGAACAGGAGTGATGTGATGAACCTGGCCGATCGTGATGGTCTAATCTGGATGGATGGCGAGATGGTGCCCTGGCGCGAGGCCAAGGTGCATGTGCTGACGCACACATTTCACTACGGCCTGGGAGTGTTCGAGGGTGTGCGGGCTTACAAGACGCCGGACAAGGGCACTTGCATATTCAGGTTGAAAGAACACACCGACAGGTTGTTTCGCTCTGCCCACATCCTGGGGATGTCTATTCCCTTTGAGAAAGAGGTCCTGAACCAGGCGCAGCGAGACGTGGTGCGATTGAATGGCCTGGAGGAAGGCTATCTGCGCCCCATGTGTTTCTATGGTTCAGAGGGCATGGGCCTGCGTGCGGATAACCTGCGCACACACGTTATGGTCGCCGCCTGGGAGTGGCCCTCCTATATGGATCCCGCTGCTCGCGACCGCGGCATCAAGGTTCGCACATCCTCCTATACTCGCCACCATGTGAACATCTCGATGTGCAAGGCGAAGGCAAACGGCAATTACATCAATTCGCTGCTGGCCCTGCGTGAAGCGATCGAGAGTGGCGCCGAGGAGGCGTTGCTGCTGGATAATGAGGGCTATGTTGCCGAGGGCAGCGGCGAAAACGTTTTTATTGTTCGCAACAACAAAATCTATACACCCGAACTGACATCGTGTCTCGAGGGTATTACCCGTGACGCGATATTTGTCCTGGCGGATGAACTGGGTTACCAGATCCGTGAAAAGCGTATTACTCGCGATGAGGTGTATGTCGCCGATGAAGCCTTCTTCACCGGCACTGCTGCAGAGGTTGTGCCGATTCGCATGCTGGACGGGCGCACTATCGGCAGCGGTAGCCGCGGCCCGCTGACAGAGAAACTCCAGTCAATGTACTTCGATTCGGTGCGCGGCAATCGCCAACAGAATAGCGAATGGTTGGACCCCGTGGCCTGAGCGGTTTTGCATCCAGCGTGGACAGGGTATATTGAGCAGCATGATACCAACCTTCCCAAATCGCGACACTGGAAGAATCAATCATGGCGGGTAAAGTAAAAATAAAGCGCGGTGATGTCTGGGCTGTGCGCCTGAAGGAACAACTGACGGCGCACCCGGAGGGTGCGGCTGAGTGGATGGAAGACCACACCCAGATTCTCAATAGCACAGTTGACAGCCTGTCCGGGCTATTGCGCGTCGACGACGAACTGGCATATCTCAAGCTCTACCGTTTTACGTCTCTTAGAAGCAAATTGCAGTACCGCCTTGGCAGGGCCCAGTCGCTGCGCAACTACCGCAAGGCGGTTGCCCTCGGTGAGAAAGGCCTGGCCGTGCCGCAGCAGTTGGCCTGCCTGGCAGTAAAGCAGGGTACCCTGTTGGTGGTTGAGGGTTTCACGACAGGTGGTAACCTCGCGGAGTTGTGGCACAAGCGCACGAGCGAAAGCGGCTTCGACGCGGTGATGCAAGCCGCAGGGGAAACCCTTGGCAAGTTGCATGCAGCGGGCTACACGTATGGTGATTGTCGCTGGTTGAATCTGTTCTGGAATGGGCAGCGCGTCTACCTGACCGATTTTAATAACACCCGTAAGTCCCGCATTGGCAGTGTTCAGCAGGCGCGGGACCTGGCGCGGTTCACCGCCAATTCCGAGGAGTTCGGTATTGGTTCCAGGCTGTACGAGCAATTTCTTGGTAAGTATCTGGAGGAGGTTCCAGGTACCCGGCGCGAGGTCGTCGAACGTATGATACGACCTCTCTACCGGATCCGCGGCCAGCATTTATCCGATGGATACGGCCAGCGGCTTGTGTGAGTTCCCTCGGTGAATCAGCGCTCGATCACCGTTTCTTTTGGTAAGCGCCGCAGCGCCCGCTGGTAGGACTCTACCGCGAGTATTTTGGCTTCCACGGGAGACAGCTCGCGCATTTGCCGACGCCAGGCGCGGAAAAAACGCATGCGGTCCGTTCGACCAACAGCGGCCAGTGGCAGCATGTTCAGCTGTATCAGGTTGCGCAGCAGCAGCCTTCCCGGTGTCGGGATTCTTCGGCTGTTGCGTTCATTATCCAGCAGTGTGAACCGAAACTGGTCCTGCAGCCGGGCAGCCAGTACATTGTCTGGCCTTAAATTTCCATGGATGAAGCCGGTCGCGTGTACCCTGCCGATAAACGTGCCCAGTTCTCTCAGCAACTGCCTTCGCAAGCCCAGGCTTTCCGCGTCTTTTATTGCTGCCGTCTGGTACAGCCAGTGATCAATTCCCTCGCCGGGAGCTGCCACCGTGAAGAGGTACTCACCGCCGCCCGGGAGTTTTCCCCAGAGTACACTGTGGGGCGCGTCGATCCCGACCAGTAACAGGGCATCGGCATTCTCACGGGCGCGGGTCGCCCGGCTCCCCCGGAGTTTTGACGTGAGGTTGAAAGCCGGGCTGCGCGGAAGAAACTCCTTGTAATAGAGCTGCAGTTTGCGATTGAGGGCGACGCGAGTGAACGGGGAGCTCTTCACCCGCTCCCAGCCGTCAGGTAGATAGTCCTCTGACAGTTGAGTGGCCCAATGGCGCAATGTGTCAGCGTCGGATCCCTTGCTAATCTCGATGCACCTCGTAAAAATTACAGTGCCCCTATACTACGCTGCGCCCCCGGTAGAGTCTCCAACTTTGCCGTTGTAAGCACTGCAGTGGCCACGAACGGAGTGTGGGGTTATTATGTCACGCAAACTAACAGCGGCCAGTGTGACACTTCCTTGCGGGGCAGGGTTGCCGGCGTAAAGCCAAAGGTCTGGATTCAGAGGGACGGGTTTGAAGCAGAAAGTATTGGTGCTCGGTGCCGGCGGGCAGCTCGGGCGAGAGCTGCAGCGCACTGTGCCTGCGGGTGTGGAATGTGTGCCCAGAACGCGCGCAGAACTGGATATCGCTGACGCCAGTGCCGTTGCCGAATGCCTTGCAGACATCCAGCCGGAGCTGGTTGTTAACGCCGCCGCCTATACGGCGGTAGATAAAGCGGAGTCCGAGAAGGCCGCAGCCCATCGCGGCAATGCAGAGGCGCCGGGCGTGGTGGCAGCGGCATGTGCCCAGCGTGGTTTAAGGTTCATTCATATCTCAACCGACTTCGTATTTGATGGCCGGGCGTCCGAGCCCTATCGGCCCGAGGCGGCCACTGCGCCACTGGGAGAATACGGGCGCAGCAAGCTCGAAGGTGAGGTAGCGGTGCAGAGTGCGCTGCCGGAGGCGCTTATCCTGCGTACCGGCTGGGTGTACTCGAGCTTTGGTGGCAATTTCGTCAAGACCATGCTGCGCCTGATGGGCGAGCGCGACGAACTGGGTGTTGTGACGGATCAGGTGGGCACGCCCACGTGGGCACACGGCCTGGCGGAAGCGGTGTGGGCCGCCGCTGCGCGACCTCAGCTGCAGGGCATTTACCACTGGAGCGACGCCGGTGTCTGCAGTTGGTACGACTTTGCCGTGGCCATCTGTGAAGAGGCGCTCGCCCTGAATTTGCTGTCAAAGCCGGTGAAGGTTCGACCGATCTCGGCGGCAGAGTATCCCACGCCGGCGCAACGTCCGGCATACAGTGTACTGGACAAGACAAGCAGCTGGCGTGACTTTGCGATGGAGGGCGTCCATTGGCGCCGGCAATTGCGTGCTATGCTCGCTGATTTTAAGGAGCTGGCGGATGCCTAAATCGCTTTTGGTAACCGGGGCAGCCGGTTTTATCGGTGCTAACTTTGTGCACTACTGGATGCAACACCACCCCGAGGACAAGGTGGTGGCCTACGACGCACTCACCTACGCTGGCAACAGGGCCAATCTCGACCCGTTGCGCGACAACAAGAACTTCAGCTTTATTCACGCCGACATCTGCGACTACGACAGCGTGTTGCAGGCACTGCGCGAGCACGCCGTTGATACCGTGGTCCATTTTGCCGCGGAGAGCCATGTCGATCGCTCGATCACCGGCCCGGATGCCTTTATCGAAACCAACATCGTTGGCACGCACACACTGTTGAAAGCGGCGCGGGAAG
>JAGRIK010000078.1 GCA_020443325.1 Halioglobus sp. | reverse complement strand
CGCCCTTTCCGGGGCGAGATGCCCTTCTAGACGGGAGCCTGTTTGAGTGGGGGGTGGCGCCTCCGCTTGAAAAAGTGATCAGCTCACGCGCTGAGATGGACTTGCTGCTCGGACTGCCAGAAGTGTATCGCAACAGTGTGTCAGTCATCGAACCGTGGAAGAATGTGGGCATCAATATGCAGGGTGAGGAGGTGCGGGCTTCCAAGAACATCGCCTATATCCTGCAGCAGGTTGCCGATGCCGACTCCATCCTGTATCCGGTGTGGCACAGCGGCGCCACAAATCACAAACGACTGGCGAGCATACTGGCTGCCGGGCTGGCCACAGTGGTGCAGGGCGGCAATCCCTCGGTACATGATGCGGCCAGTTTCGATGGTTCCAGCGCCAGCCTGGATGATATTCTCGACCTCACTGACGAGTTATTGTTGCACCGTTTCCCCAGCAGTGGCCCCACCATCTTTATCTGCCTGGGTCACCAACTGGCAGCGGCTTCCCATATCCGCTTGATAAAGCGCGTTGTTCGCGAGGCAGGCAATATGACCCATCTGCCGCTGGATCCGGAGGGAACTGCGATTGCATCGTTGCAGCGGGTGTGCCACAAAATTGAAGGCATCGGTTCGGTGCTTCCGGTGAAAAAAGAAGGCAAAACCATTGCCGAAGGCTGGCACGACACACTGTTTGCGGTAGCGCCCAACGAACAGGTGGAGGTGGGTACCCGCCGTCTGCTGGCGTACTGTCGGCGCAGCGGCAGCGAGCATATCCCGGATGAACTGCACGGGGCGCACGCTGTCATCGCCGACGAACTTGAAGGTGTCATCGACACCATGTTGAAGATGGAGCGTGACCTGCGGATTGAAATGTTTCATTCCGATGAGGTCAATGAGGAGGCGATACTGTTTGCCAACTGGGCCTTCAAGCTATTGCACGATACAATCGTCCCGATTCGTTACCAGATAGCGGTCAGCCCGCTGTCATGGCTGCTCAACCTGCCATACGCGGTTGAGATATTGTCCCAGACCGCGGTCGATGCCACGACCTGGACTGAGGTATCAACCACGTGTATCTATTACAAGGACTGGGAAACCCACACGATTCGTCGCTCCTTTACCTGCCAGTTTCACCCGGAACTGATGGCAGACATACGCGATATTGGTAAGCGCGATGGCCCGCGCTACGCCGAGCTAAAGGACAACGATGGCGTCCGCCTGCTGGTCCGCCTGCTCTATCACGGCATGCAGGAGTAGTGCGATACCCTATAATGGGCTGCTGATTCAGGTCAGAGCATATTTGGGGTCATATTCATATTTGGGGTCAGAGTAAAAATTAGAAAGAGGGTATTTTTACTCTGACCCCAAATATGACCTAATTTTTACTCTGACCCCAAATATGACCCCAAATATGGAGGCTAGCGTCCTAGGATTTCTACGCCTGCTTCAGTCAGCAGTCCGCACAGGGCTATCAGCGGCAATCCTTCAAGGCTGGTCGGGTCGTTTCCCGCCAGCCGCTCGAACAATGCAATACCGAGGCCCTCTGCCTTGAAACTGCCAGCGCAGTCGTACGGTTGCTCGCGCTGGAGGTAGTTCGCGATATGGGTGGCGCTCAGCGCTCGAAACCTTACCGCAAACGGTTCCACGTGGAACCGCTCGAAATTTCGTCCCCGTGATACCAGAGCGACACCTGTATAAAACAGTACCTCTCGCCCCGAACTCAGTGTCAGCTGCGCTCTGGCGGCGTCGAAATTGCCTGGTTTGCCCAATATCTGGCTGTCGATGGACGCTACCTGGTCGCTGCCGATGACCAGCGCATCCGGATGGAGGTCTGCAACCGCCTGGGCTTTTGCCCGGGCCAGACGCTCAGCCAGTGCCCCTGGCGGCTCTCCAGGCTGATGTTTTTCGTCCACGTCAGGAGGGATACACCGGAAGTCGAGTTTGAGGCGCTCAAGCAGGGCCCTGCGGTAGGGAGAAGTCGATGCGAGGATAATGTCCATCAGTTGGGCCAGAATTGTAAGTTTTGACTAGAACTGTTTGTATTGTAAAGATTTTTTTGACAAAGGGGCAGACCGCACCTATGATGCGCGCCTATGTTGACCGAGACTCTACCGATCATGCTGGATATACGCCAGGCAGCGGTCCGTGGCGTCACTGTGTCCGGAGTGCTGAAACCGCTTGATTTAAAGCGTTTACGGCCTCTTTTAGCAGGCGATACTGGCGCAATTTCGGCGGAGTTTAACTTCTCTCGCGACGAAGAACGCCGCTACCTGATGCGTGTTGCGGTCGAGGCAGATGTTGTGGTGACGTGCCAGCGATGCCTTGAGGACCTGCCGGAGCACCTGTCCTGCGACAGCACGCTGGCAATCGTATGGACAGACGAGGAAGCGGCACACGTGCCAAGGCATCTGGAGCCGCTGGTCGTGATGGAGCCCCCCAGTAACCTGTGGGAAGTGGTCGAGGAAGAACTGATACTGGCTTTGCCACCCTTCAGTTACCACGAAACAGATGAATGTAAAATGAAGACTGCGGCTTATTCAGACCCGATCCTCGAAGAGGATGCTGGTGAGAAAAGGCCCAACCCGTTTAACGTGCTGGCGCAATTGAAGCCCGGCAATAAGCACTAGGAGTTTAAGCCATGGCTGTTCAGAAAAGTAAAAAGACCCGCTCTCGACGCGGTATGCGTCGTTCACACGATGCACTGCGCGGATCCGCGTTGTCCGTCGACCAGACGTCGGGTGAAACACACCTCAGGCACCACGTGACTGCCGACGGTTTCTATCGCGGCAAGAAAGTGGTCGAGACTGGCAACGACGACTGATCCTGTCGGTTTGACAGGGAGACTGCCGGTATTTTGAGCCCAACGGCTCACGGCGTTTATCCAAAGTGCGGAGACCTCGTCTCCGCAACCACCCTCACAACCCTCGATGTTAGCGCTGTTAACACTTTGCGCGCCAGATTTTCACGTTACCCCTCCTATCGGTTGCAGCAGTGCAGTCCCAATGAACCGGCGACTGTACAAGTCCCTGCTGGCTTTACTTTAGCTGCCAGTCGTTGATCTTGGGTGATAGGGTTATGCATATTGGAGAAGGACCAGTAGACGATGCCAGATAGTTCAATTGCTTTTGTCTTCCCGGGGCAGGGCTCACAGCAAGTGGGGATGCTGGAGGCGGCGCACCTGCGCTTCCCCGCAGTGCGCGACACCTTTGAGGAGGCCTCGCAGACACTTGGATACGATATGTGGGCGCTGGTAAAGAGCGGCCCACAGGATGCGCTGAACCTCACGGAGACGACCCAGCCAGTGCTTTTGACTTCGAGCGTCGCCCTGTGGCGTGCCTGGCAGTCAGAAACAGACATTCGCCCGGGCATCATGGCCGGCCATAGCCTGGGCGAATTTTCTGCCCTGGTATGTGCGGGTGCCCTGGCATTTGCAGATGCGGTGACACTGGTACGCAAGCGCGGCGAATTTATGCAAACGGCTGTACCCGTAGGCCAGGGTTCCATGGCTGCGATTATCGGGCTGGAGGACAGTATCATCGATGGTATCTGCGCTGGCATCTCGCGGGGAACGGAGACCGTGGTGTCGGCCGTCAACTTTAATTCGCCGGGCCAGGTGGTTATCGCAGGCCATAAGGACGCCGTGGAAACCGCGATCACAGCGTTGAAAGAAGCGGGGGCAAAACGGGCGCTGCCGCTACCTGTCAGCGCTCCTTTCCATACAGTATTGATGCAGCCGGCGGGCGAAAAACTGGCGGAAGTGCTCGCCACTATCACCATTTCCTCCCCGCAGATACCCGTGGTGCACAATGTACATGGGGCAACGGGGGCGGACCCGGCAAAAATACAGCGGCTGCTGGTCGAGCAGATATACAGTCCGGTACGCTGGACCAGTTGCATACAGGCCATCGTAGAGTCCGGCGCCATCCACCTTGTAGAGTGCGGCCCCGGCAAGGTACTCAGCGGCCTGAATCGGCGCATCGATAAATCGCTGCAAAGTTATTCGCTGGAAGCGCCCGACGAACTGGCAGCTACCGTAACGCAACTGAATGAACTCGCAGGAGAATAGCAAATGTCAGCAGAACCAAAAGTGGCCCTGGTAACGGGAGCCAGTCGCGGCATTGGCAAGGCGATTGCCGAAGCGCTGGGCGCCGACGGCTACACAGTGATTGGAACTGCCACCAGTAGCGATGGTGCAGGTGCAATATCTGCCTATCTCGCCAAAAAGAACTATCCAGGGCAGGGGATGGTGCTGAATGTGGCAGATCAGGACAGCGTGTCCACCGTGGTTAAAGACATCACGGAGCAGTACGGCGCACCGCTGGTACTGGTCAACAATGCAGGCATCACCAAAGACAACATTCTGATGCGCATGAAGGAGGAGGAGTGGCAGGATGTCATCGATACCAACCTGAGCGCGTTGTACCGCGTGACTAAAGCCTGCGTGCGCGGTATGACCAAAGCTCGCTGGGGGCGAATTGTCAACATCACATCGGTTGTGGGCTCCATGGGAAATATAGGCCAGAGTAATTACGCCGCGACCAAAGCAGGGGCCGAGGGCTTCTCGCGCGCGCTCGCTCGGGAACTGGGTTCCCGGTCGATTACGGTCAATTGCATTGCGCCGGGCTTTATCGACACAGATATGACGCGCAAACTGCCTGATGATCAACGCGATTTATTGATGGGACAAATCCCGCTGGGCAGACTCGGGTCCCCCGCGGAAATTGCCGCGCTGGTGAGTTTTTTGTGTAGCGAGATTGCGGCCTACATTACGGGCGAAACAGTCCACATTAACGGTGGGATGTATATGGCCTAAATAACTGATAAATAAAGATTAACTAGAGTGGTCAAAAGCGTGTCAAAAAAAATTTATTACACGCCGGAAAAACAGAGTAAACTGCGCGATCAGACCGTTCAATCGGATAAAAAATAGCAGTAAAAACCTCAGGAGTAGCAGATAAAATGAGCAGCATTGAAGAACGCGTTAAGAAGATCGTAGCTGAACAACTTGGCGTCAAAGAAGAGGAAGTACAAACCGGAGCGTCCTTTGTGGAAGATCTGGGAGCGGACTCCCTCGATACAGTCGAACTGGTAATGGCACTTGAAGAGGAGTTCGAGACAGAAATTCCCGATGAAGAAGCCGAGAAGATCACGACCGTGGCCCTTGCGATTGAGTACATCAATAGCAACCTCGCCTGAACCATCCTTTCATTTCGAGGAGCCGTTTCTAGTTAAATAGGGCGGCTTTTCTTTTATACAATGTCGTAGTACGCGCGCTGCAAAGGAGTTTTTTTTGATTGGCAGAAGAGTTGTCGTAACTGGCCTGGGCATGGTGACTCCTGTGGGGCTTACTGTGAATGAAACCTGGGGCAACATCCTGGCAGGGAAGAGTGGTGCCGCCGCGATAGACAGTTTCGACGTTTCAGCCTATTCAACGCAATTCAGCGCCAGCGTCAAGAATTTCGATGTCGACGCCTACCTGCCCCCAAAGGATTCGCGCAAGCAGGATGTTTTTGTGCAATTCGGTATGGTCGCAGGCATTCAGGCCATGGAGGACAGTGGGCTGGAAGTGACCGAGGAAAATGCCGCGCGTATCGGCTGTTCCATCGGTTCGGGCATCGGCGGTATTGGCCAGATCGAAAAGAATAGCGAAATCATACGGGAATCCGGGCCGCGGAAAATTTCACCTTTTTTCGTGCCGGGCTCCATCATCAACATGATTTCGGGCAATCTCTCGGTCAAATACAACCTGCAGGGCCCGAACCTGGCGGTTGTAACGGCCTGTACTTCAGGGACGCACAATATCGGTCTGGGTGCCAGGTTGATTGCACTGGGTGATGCCGACGCCATGCTGGTCGGGGGCGCTGAAATGGCCACTACGCCAGTTGGACTGGGTGGTTTCGCCGCCGCTCGCGCGCTCTCCACGCGCAATGATGACCCGGCGAGAGCGTCCAGGCCCTGGGACAGGGATCGGGATGGTTTTGTGCTGGGAGACGGTGCCGGTGTTATCATGCTCGAGGAGTATGAGTCCGCAAAAGCCCGCGGCGCAAAAATATATGCCGAACTGCGCGGTTTTGGCATGAGCGGTGATGCCCATCATATGACACTGCCGCCCGAGGACGGCAGAGGGGCTGCGGCGTCCATGCGCAATGCCATCAGGGACGCCGGTGTCGAGCTTGCCAACATCAATTACATCAATGCACACGGCACATCCACAATGGCCGGTGACCTCGCTGAGAGCCGTGCGGTTGAAACCGTTCTCGGCAATGCGGCTTCGCAGGTAGCGGTGAGTTCAACCAAGTCCATGATCGGGCATTTGCTGGGTGCGGCCGGTGCTGTGGAGGCGATATTCTCGATACTGGCGTTGCGCGACCAGGTGGCCCCGCCGACTATCAACCTCGACAACCCCGACGAGGGTTGTAACCTGAACTACGTTCCGAATACAGCGCAGGAACGCGCTATTCACAGCGTCCTCTCCAACTCTTTCGGCTTTGGCGGAACCAACGGTTCACTACTTTTCAGCAAAGCTGACTGACCATAACTCCCGTGTCCCGGCAATCCGCGTCCTGGCTTGATGGCACCCCAACCAGCGTGCTGCCACTGCCCGACCGGGGGCTCGATTTTGGCGACGGTCTGTTCGAGACCCTGTTGCTGCACAACGGTAATCCGGTCTATCTCGATCTGCATATGGCGCGACTCGCGCAGGGCCTGGAAACGCTGGCAATCCCGGATTGCCTGGCCCTCGCACAAAAGCAGGTCGAACAGGTCTGCGGCGCGATTGAGGAAGAGTGGCGCTGGGCCGCACTGCGATTGAGCGTAATCCGAAGCCCCGGACCGCGCGGTTACGCTCCAGCGCCGAACCTCCCGCCGCGCATCCTCATTCACGTAACGCCCCTTGATCGCGATTGCGCAAAAATGTCCTCGGCTGCAACGCTCAACCTGGCGAACATTCGGCTCTCCACTCAGCCAGCGCTCGCCCGCATCAAACATATGAATCGGCTGGAGCAGGTCGTGGCGGCGACCCAGGCACAGGCGGAGAATGTCGATGAGTCTTTCTTACTCGACCAGGTAGGGAATCTTGTATCCGTGACAGCGGGGAATGTATTTCTGCTCTACCAGGGTGAGTTGCTGACGCCCGTACTGGACAATTGCGGTGTTGCAGGCACGCGGCGCAGAATGATCATCGAGAAATGGGCGCCGTCTATGGGGCTTGAGGTTCGCGAGGCCAGGCTGACACTCGAGCACATCGCCAACGCAGAAGAAGTCTTTTACAGCAACAGTCTGCACACAGTCAGGCCCGTATCCGGGTTCGGTGCAAAATGCTGGAGCAGTCACGGTGTCTGCGAGGCGCTCTTTGAGAAGTTCAGGGAAGCGTTGCGATGAGACAGAAGCTGGTCGTATTCGTTGTCGGGTTGTCGGTATTGATCGCCTTGGGTGTCGGCGAGGTGCGACAGCGCTGGGCAGCGCCTTTACCGATTCCACAGGAGGGCTATATTCTCGTCGTGGAGAAAGGGGATTCCCTGCGCAAAGCGGCTGACCGCTTGCATAAAGCCGGTATTCTTCCCTACCCACAGCTTCTCGCGCTTTACGGCAGATGGACCGGTCTCGACCAGCAGATCAAGCGCGGAGAGTATTTGCTGGCACAAAACACCACGGCAGAATCCCTGCTCACAGCGCTGCACCGGGGTGATGTCATTCAGTATCATGTCACGCTGCCCGAGGGAATTACGCTGGCGAGTGCCCTCGATATTCTGGCAGCAGAGGAAAAACTGGAGCGAACGCTAACGGGCGGGGATGACGCCAGGATTCTCGAACTAATCCAGCCCGAGGCACACCCCGAAGGGCTATTTTTCCCGGATACCTATCGCTATGTGCGCGGTGACACTGACATAAGCATCCTCCAGCGTGCGCATCGAGCCATGCTGGCCACCCTGGAAGAGGAGTGGGACAACCGCGCAGAACAACTCCCGTATGACACACCGTATGAAGCGTTGATTATGGCCTCCATCATCGAGCGTGAAACGGGCTTGCCCGAAGAACGGCAGCAGATTTCCGGCGTGTTTGTGCGCAGACTGGAACAGGGCATGTTGCTGCAGACTGACCCGACGGTAATTTATGGCCTGGGTGATACCTTTGACGGCAATCTGCAACGCCGTCACCTCAAGGAGGACGATAACCTCTATAATACCTACCGAAATTCGGGTTTGCCGCCTACGCCAATAGCGCTTCCGGGGCGGGCCGCCATCCATGCAGCCCTGCACCCCGATGCGGGAAGCGCACTTTATTTTGTCGCGCGCGGCGATGGCGGCCACGTATTCAGTGACACACTGAATGAACATAATCGAGCAGTGCGCCAGTATCAATTGCAGCGCAGGAAAGACTACCGTTCTACGCCGGAGAAATCGCCATAGCATGAGTGCCAGGGGCCTTTTTATAACGATGGAGGGGGGTGAAGGAGTAGGGAAGTCCACCAATCTCGCTTTTCTGGAGCACATTCTGAAACAGGGTGGGATCGATGTTGTCACCACCCGGGAGCCTGGCGGCACCCACCTCGGTGAGGAAGTGCGGGAACTGCTGCTGCGGGTTCGTGGCGAGCCTGTAAATGCAGTTGCGGAGTTGCTGCTGATATTTGCGGCACGCGCACAGCACATTGACGAACTGATCGAGCCCGCGCTGGCGGCGGGGAAATGGGTCCTGTGCGATCGGTTTACCGACGCAACGTATGCCTACCAGTCCGGTGGCAGGGGCGTTGCCCGGGATACGGTAGAGCAATTGGAAAAACTGGTGCAGGGTAAACTGCGCCCCGATTACACGCTACTGTTCGACGCACCTGTTGAAGTGGGTATGAGACGGGCGCGTGATCGCGGTGAACTTGACCGGTTTGAACAGGAAACCCTGAAGTTTTTCGAGCGGGTTCGGCAGGGCTATTTGCAGCAAGCACAGATCGATGGCAACCGTTACCGCTTGATCGACGCTGGCCAGTCGCTGGATGACGTCCAGAAAGGGTTGGCCGAATTCGGCGATGAACTCCTCTCCCGTTGGGCCATGGTTGAGGCCAGGCAGTGATGGATTTGACTGGACTACCCGCGATAAGTACACCTTTGCCCTGGCATGAGGGGGAGTGGTCACAACTTAACCAGCAACTGGAAGCGGGAAAATTGCCGCACGCCCTGTTGCTTGTCGGCAGGCAGTACACCGGGAAAGCGCAACTGGCCATGGCGCTTTCAAGATTACTGCTGTGCGCTCATCCCAAAGAGATGCGTAATTGCGGCCAATGTCATGCCTGCGAATTGAGTGCAACTGGCGGTCACGGCGACTTCCTGTGGGTGACACCGGGGGAGAAAAGCCGCGTCATAAAAATTGACCAGGTTCGCGACGTCGTGCGATTCACTGCCAAGACCGCAGGTTTCGGGTTGCGCAAGGTTATTGTGCTGGCGCCGGCGGAAACCATGAACGTCAATGCGTTCAATGCGTTGCTGAAATCACTGGAGGAGCCCGCCAGCGATACCTACCTGATCCTGGTCTGTGACCATATGTACGGCGTGCCTGCGACCATACGCTCTCGATGCCACATCCGGCACCTGCCGACTCCCGATCCGGCAATCTCGCTGGAATGGCTGGACATGACGACAGGTCAAAGGGAGCGCAGCCGGGAACTGCTCGCGCTGGCAGATGACCTGCCACTGCTCGCCAGGGAGTTATACTGCAACGATGGTGTCGAGGAACTAGCGGGAAGGCGGCTGGCACTGGAGGGGTTGATCGACGGCCGTATCACCGTGCACCAGGCGCGTGCGTTGTTGGGCGAATTGGAGTTGCCGACCTTTCTGGAGCGCCTCACGGCGGATCTGCAACGGCTGCTGGGGTCGCTTTCCGTGGGACAATTGCGCAGCAAGCAGGGACACCTGGTGTTCAAACTGCTGGATGAAATCGTCCGCTTGCGGCGGGCAGTGAATGCGGGTTCGAACCCGAGCAAGGACCTGCTGGTAGAGGCGTTGTTGTCAAAAATACACAGACATTTGGGCGCGGACCTTCTTGGTGATAGTATCCATGCGCGAACTGGAGATCCTGGCAAATGAGTGATGAAAAGCAAAACAGCCGTAACGGGATATTGTCGCTGACCATAAAGGACAAGGCCGTTTTATATTCGGCCTATATGCCGTTCCTGGATAATGGCGGACTTTTTGTCCCCACGAACAAGGCCTACGATATAGGCGACGAAGTCTTCATGCTCCTGACCCTGATGGATGAATCAGAAAAGATTCCAATATCCGGGAAAGTGGTCTGGGTGACGCCGCGCGGCGCCCAGGGCAACCGCACTGCGGGAATCGGCGTCCAGTTCAGCGAACAGGACGCGGCCGCCAACGCAAAAATCGAAAATCACCTGGCCGGTTCGCTGTCGTCCGATCGGCCCACGCATACGATGTAGCGCATATACCTGAAGTAATACTTTTGAAAGCAGCGCTAATATATTGAAAAACCACTATTTAATTTAAAAAAAATGGGTCCCGAAAGGGACCCACCAAGACCAT
>JAGRIK010000077.1 GCA_020443325.1 Halioglobus sp. | reverse complement strand
GGTAGATAGCGGACATCAGCCCGACCGGTACAGCAATCAGCAGGGCCACCGCCGAAATAAGAAGCGTGCCGACCAAAAGAGGGACAAACCCGAACGAGCCGGACGCGGCAACCTGGTTGGCGCGAATCGCCATCTGCGGACTCCACTGCAGGCCAAACAGGAAATCTGACAGCGGGATTATCTGGAAAAAACGGATTGCCTCGAACATGACCGACAGGACGATGCCGAGAGTCGTAAGCACGGCTATAAATGAGCAGCTGAACAGCACCCATTCAAAAATCTTCTCGACGTGATTCCTGGCCCGGAAAAGCGGCGTGACCCGCCGCAAGGCCAACAGTGTCCCAATGACAGCCACCAGGAACACCATTGCGGCCTTCAGCTGGCTGAACGATGCTGCAGTCTGGCGGTAGTACTCCGCCGCTTCAACCTGGAACGTGTCCAGCTGCGCAGAGTCGATAGCCCCACTGGCGAACCCGCGTATCTGGTTGTAGTAGAGCCCCAGCTCATCAACGGGCATCTCCTGGACTTTTTGCGGCAGCTGCGCAATGACCAACTTGTGCAGAACGCTGGATTCAAGGCCCATCCACAACAGCAGGACGACAAGCGCGGGAAGGGCCGCCCACACCGCTGCCATGTAGCCGTAGTGATTGGGCAGTGAGTGCAGCGAGGCGAGCCCCCCCTCCTGTTGCATCGCAAGGATTTGCGATCGCCTGCGTCCCGTATAGAAACTGACAGCACACAGGGCTATCAGTACCAGGAAAACCGTCGTCGTCTGCATTGTTGATTAGCTGCCCGCTGCGCTTACATTTTCAGGGGGGTCATATTTTTGACATCCGCCTGGACCTGTTTCAGCGCTTCGTCACTCAGCGGAATCAACCCTCTCTCAGTCAGGTAACCGTCCTCGCCCATCGCCTTGTTTGACGTAAACTCGACAGCGTACTCCTGTATTCCAGGAATTTTGCCGACGTGGGCGCCTTTCATATAGAAGTAGAGCGGCCGCGACACCGGATAGTCTCCACTGGCAATCGTGTCGAAATCGGGTGCAACCCCGTCGACAACCGCTCCCTGCACCTTGTCACCATTCTCTTCAAGGAAGCTATACCCAAACACACCGACGGCGTCGGGGTTGGCCTCCAGCTTTTGCACGATCAAATTGTCGTTCTCACCGGCCTCAATATAGGCACCGTCCTCTCGCATCGCATAGGCCACCGTGACAAAAATATCGCTACCCTTGGGTGCCCCACCACTCTTCTCAACCAGCGCGGCATAGAGACCCTCAGGAAGGCCAAGCCTCGCCATTGTCGCCTTGATTTCGTCGACCTGGTCAGCACCCAGCTCGGCCAATGCCTTCAGGTCCGGCAGTTGCTCGGCCCCGCCCGCCATGGCCAACTCGGCAAAGGCATCACGGGTTCCGGAGGTTGGCGGCGGCCCCAGTACTTCAATCTTCGTGGCCGGTAACGCCGGGTTGACGTCCTTCCATGTGCTATTCGGGTTGGGGATCAGCTTGCCGTCGGGGCCCGGGATGTCCTTCGCCAGAGCCAGGTAGATATCCTTAAGGCTGAGCGTCAGCGCTGGGGCCTGTCGGGAGTTCGCAATTGCAATGCCGTCGTAACCGACCAGCACTTCAACAACCTCGGTGACGCCATTCTCCTGGCAGTCATCATACTCGCTTTTCTTGATACGCCTGGAGGCGTTGGTAATATCCGGCGTACCCGCTCCCACGCCGCGGCAGAACAGCTTCAACCCGCCACCGGTCCCCGTCGATTCGATCTTGGGAGATTTAAAATCCGTGGAGCGGCCAAAACGCTCGGCCACCACGGTGGCAAACGGGTACACGGTGGATGAACCGACAATACTGACGATATCGCGGTTCGCTGCCTGCGCTGAACCGAAAGCCCCCAATGCTGTGATAACTGCTACTGCTGCCATGTGATTTTTCACAGAGAGTACTCCATACCTTTGATTGAGTGATTTTCCGGGCAGTCCCCGGTATTTGCAGAGCAGTCTATGGCCGGATTGTTACGGTTTTATTACACCGGGCTATATTCGCCCTAAATAGCCTGTACGGGGTGAGCCTACGGCCTGCTAGAGCCCCTCGCCCCTGTCACTCAACTCATTGAGCCCACCGTGTCGGACATCCAGTCCGCGAACAAGATAGATCACATGTTCAGCAATATTACAGGCGTGATCGCCAATTCTCTCCAGGCTTCGCAGGGCCCACATCTCGTTGAGGATAGCGCCAATATTGCGCGGGTCTTCCACCATGAAAGTGATCAGGCTGCGCATTGCACTGCCGTATTCCTTGTCTACCTTGTCGTCACCCTTGACCACCTCAACGGCCTGGTCTACGTCCAGGCGTGCAAACGCATCGAGCGCCTGTCTCAGCATTACCCCTACCATGGCGCCAATATGCTTTATCTCAATAAAGTTACTCGGCGACCTGCCATCCTCCGACATCCGCACGGCCTGCTTGGCGACCTTGGCAGCCTCATCGCCGATACGCTCCAGATCCCGATTGACCTTGATGATGGCGATGACCAGCCGCAGGTCGCTGGCGGTTGGCTGTCGCCGGGCAATGATTGTCGCGCACTCGTCATCAATGGCCATTTCCATCTTATTGACCTCGCTATCGCGACGCACGATGAGTTCGGCTTCACCGCTGTCCATTTTCATCACGGCATCCAGCGCGGTGATGAGTTGCTGCTCCACCTTGCCGCCCATCGACAACATATGATTGCGCAGCGATTCCAACTCTGAGTTGAATTTCGCGGAGATGTGTTGCTGGTAATCTTCTTTCTTCAACATAACTTTTGCCTCTTATCGCTCGCTTTAACTGCTTTGCGGAAACACCATGGTAAATGTACTACCCTCGCCCAATTTGCTCTTTATCTCCAGGGTTGCGCCGTGCGCGGCGGCCACATGCTTCACAATTGCCAATCCCAGGCCTGTGCCGCCTGTGGCTGAATTGCGGCTATCATCGACACGGTAGAACCGCTCCGTCAATCTGGGTATATGGCTGGAATCTATACCTATCCCCTTGTCCTGCACCTCCAATCGTAAGCGACCGTTTTTCGAGGTCCAGCGAATCGTTACAGGGCTGTCAGTGGTGTTGTATTTGATGGCATTGATGACCAGATTCGATACCGCACTGTACAGCTGTCGGTAGTCACCATACACTTTCGCTTCCACATCGACCTCTAGTATCAGGCGTGTTTCAGGGTAAGCCTCTCGCAGCTCATCCTTCAGTTCCTGCAGCAACGCCCTGATATCGACATATTCCCTTTCATCTTCACGCTTTTCGCTTTCGATTCGCGACAGCCACAGTAAATCCTTCAGCAGGGTTTCCATTCGATGAGCCTGTTGGTCCATCTGCTGCAAGGGCCTTATATAGCGCTGGGGCACATCCTGGGCATTTTCCAGCATAGTACTGAGATAGCCGCTGATGACTGTCAGGGGGGTACGCAACTCGTGGGACACGTTTGCGACAAAGTCCCTGCGTATGTTCTCCATGCGCACTTCACTGCTGACGTCGCGTATAAAAAGTAACCGTTCCCCTTCGCCGAAGCGTGTGACATCCACACGCAGGTGCCTGGACCGATCGCCACTTGCAGCCTGGTATTGCAGCGGTTTGCTATAGTCACGCGCTAAAAAATACTGGTTGAACTCTGGAGCGCGCACGAGGTTGGTCAGGGTTTGGCCAGTATCCTCGGGGTAGCGCAGCCCCAACAGCGGTTCTACCGCGCGATTCAACCATTGAATTGCGCCCTGTTTATCGACCATTACAACGCCATCACGCATCGCGGCAAATGAATCCTGCAAATACTCCACCGTTGACTGCAACTGGGCATTCTCCCTGGAGTTTGTTCTCTGTTGGGAATAAATACGGGAGAAAAGTTCGCCCCATATACCGTCCGCATCCGGTGGCAATTTCTCCGCACTATTCAACCACAACTGGGCTCGGTGCATCTGGTACAACCAGAAACCAATCCACAGCAGGAGCACGAAAATCACCGCCTCTCGGGTGTAACCATACATCCAGCCCAGCGCTGCCGACACGGCAACCAGCAATACAAGCCGGCTCGCTGTCGTATACCAGCTCATCTGGGGGTAAAAACCTGCACTACATTACGCCGCGCGCAGAAAAACGGTAACCCGTGCCGCGCACTGTCTGGATCAGGTTACTGTAGTCGCCCGCAGCGGATTGCAGGGCCTTTCGTAGTCGCCTGATGTGAACATCCACCGTGCGCTCCTCGACATACACATTGGCGCCCCACACTTGGTCAAGCAACTGTCCACGGGTATAGGCCCGTTCGGGATGTGACATAAAGAACTGCAACAGATTGAACTCTGTCGGGCCCATTTCCAGAAGTTGGTCTGCGATAAAGATGCGCTTGCTTTCGCCATCCAACAACAGTTCAGCTACCTGGATTTTCTCACTTTCGGAACCGCCGCCAGTGCGACGCAGTAGTGCTTTGATTCGCGCTAACAATTCACGCGGGGCGAAGGGCTTGGTGATGTAGTCGTCAGCCCCGACATCCAGGCCCTGGATCACGTTGTCCTCCGCAGTCTTGGCCGTCAGCATGATGACTGGTATATCGCGGGTAAGTTCTTCCCGTTTCAGGCGCCGCAGGAGCTCCAGGCCACTTCCGCCCGGCAACATCCAGTCCAGCAATACGATTGCAGGCCGTTCATCCACGATCAGCTGGTATGCCCGCTGGATATCTTCCGCTTCAATACACCGAAAATCCGCCAACTCCAGGGCCATGCGCAACATGTCCCTGATAGCAACCTCATCGTCAACAAGTAATACCGTGTCTGTACTCATCTACTCGCAAACCATCGTTCTGTTTAAAACAGGTATTAAATGTCTCAAGTATGACAATTACATGACAAGCCGGGGGGAAATTGCAACAAATCTGTCAAAAACAGCCCGCCCTGGGCGGGCTTTACACCAGCATGAAACTCAATCCGCTTTACCGCAGGCTCGCGTTGATATTGAGTAGCATCTTGTTACCGGGGCAGAGATCGCTCTCATCCAGTGAGTTGAGAGGTCGCTGGGAGGTCTCCAACACCTCGTGCAGGTCACGCGAGTCCAGGTTCATATAGATGAGTCCTGTAAGGATATTCCCCGAGTACCGATGCTCTTCCAGTACATTTACTGCAGAGCGCCGATCAAAGGGATTAAGCGACTCGTCCATTTTGTACAAACGAATGGATGAGCCATCGTGCATGGTGACTTCGTGGGCGTGGCCGGGCTGGTACTCTGTGGTGATCTCACTGTGCATGGGCACAAAATCAATGGTTCCGGTTGCCTCGGCGTGCTCGCGGACAAATTCATAACTTTTGGTGGACTTCGTATTATTGTTGAACGTCACACAGGGAGAGACAATATCAATCAGCGCAAAACCGCGATGGGAAATCGCAGCCTTGATCAGCGGCACGAGTTGCTCTTTATCACCGGAAAAGCTGCGTGCGACAAAGGTCGCACCCATTTGCAGGGCCGTTCCACACAGGTCAATGGCGCTGTAGATATTCGGATCGCCTTTTTTACTGGCCGACCCCCTGTCCGCTGTCGCTGAATCCTGCCCCTTTGTGAGGCCATAGCAACCGTTGTTCATGACAATATAGACCATGTTGAGATTGCGCCGGGCCACATGCGTAAACTGGCCCATCCCGATGGATGCAGTGTCACCATCCCCGGATACCCCCATATACAGCAGGTCACGGTTTGCCAGGGCAGCACCGGTTACCACCGAAGGCATGCGGCCATGCACCGAATTGAAGCCATGGGAATTTCCCAGGAAGTAGGTCGGGGCCTTGGAAGAACACCCGATACCCGAAAGCTTGGCGATCTTGTGCGGCTCGATAGACAGTTCGTGACAGGCCCGGACAATCGCGCCACTGATTGAGTCATGGCCGCAGCCAGCGCACAGGGTGGAGATTGCACCTTCGTAATCCGCACGGGTATAGCCCAGGTCATTAACCGGCAATTCAGGGTGGCGAAATTTGGGTAATTGGTAACTCATGAAGTCTCTCCGGCACGCAGCAGTGCGGTATCACGGTGTAACGGCAGTACGTTATCGCTATTGAGGTGTTTCTTGATCTGCTTGCGAATATTGCGGGCACTGATTGGTGTACCGTCGAAGCAGAGCACTGATTTCAGTTTATCGGGGCCAAACTCGAATTCCGCCATCAGCAGGGTCCGCAACTGCGCATCGCGGTTCTGCTCGATGACAAAAACCTGCTTGTGCCGCTCGATAAACTCCTGTACTTCCTGGTTGAACGGAAACGCACGCACACGCATGGCGTTCAGGTGCACACCCTCCGCTGACAGGTGATCCAGCGCTTCGCGCGAGGCCTCCTCGCTCGTACCGAAATACAGCACAGCGGTATCAGTTTCCATCCCGCAGTCGACAATAATCGGTGCGGGGACATACTCGTTAATCGTGTCCCATTTGCGCAGCAAGCGCAGCATATTGGCCTCGTACTCCTCGCCTTTTTCAGTGTAAATCGCATACTCGTTGCGCGAGGTACCGCGGGTAAAAAATGCGCCCTTGGTGGGGTGCGTACCCGGATAGGTGCGATAACAGATAGCGTCGCCATCAACATCCAGGTAGCGACCGAACTCTACACCCGCCTCCAGTTGCTCCGCGGTGAGCACTTTGCCGCGATCATACTTGCGCTCGTCATCCCAGGACAGCGGCTCCGACATGTTGTCGTTCATCCCCAGATCGAGATCGGTCATCAGGATAATAGGCGTCTGCAGGCGCTCCGCCAGGTCAAAGGACAACGCGCCAAAGTCGAAACACTCTCGCGGCGTCGAAGGAAACAACAGCACCTGCTTGGTGTCACCATGAGACGCATAGGCGCAGGACAGGATATCGGCCTGCTGCGTGCGGGTGGGCATACCTGTCGACGGCCCGGCGCGCTGCACATTGAATAACACGGTTGGTATCTCGGCGAAATACGCCAGACCGAGGAACTCGCTCATCAGCGATACCCCCGGACCCGAGGTGGCCGTGAAGGAACGCGCACCGTTCCAACTGGCGCCAATGGCCATGCCGATCGCCGACAGTTCATCCTCGGCCTGAACGATGGCGTAGTTGCGTTGACCAGTGCCCGGATCAATCCTGACACGCTTGGCGTATTTCTCAAAAGCATCCACGACAGATGTTGAGGGTGTAATCGGGTACCAGGCGGCCACCGTTGCACCGCCATATAATGCTCCCAGGCCGAGTGCGGTATTGCCATCCAGCAGTATCTTATCCCCTACCTTGTCGCTCTTTTGTACACGTATGCCTATCGGGCAATCCAGGTTATTGCGGGCGTACTGGTAACCTAATTCCAACGCGTGAATATTGGGCAGCACCAGGTTTTTCTTACCCTTGAACTGGTCCTCCACAAGGCCGGTCAGCACCTTGAAATCCATATCCAGCAGCGCGGCGAGTGCGCCGACATAGATCACATTCTTGAACAGCTGTCGCTGCCGCGGATCGTCGTACTGCTCATTGCAGATGCGGGTAAGCGGCACACCGATGATAGAGATGTCATCGCGATGCAGGCGTATATCCAGGAGCTTGGTATTGTCATAGATAAAATACCCGCCCGGCAGTACCTCACCGATATCCTGTGCCATACTCTGCGGGTTAACTGACAGCGCAATATCGATCCCGCCGCGGCGTCCCAGGTACCCCTTTTCATTTACCCTCACTTCATACCAGGTGGGCAGCCCCTGGATATTCGAAGGAAAGATATTCTTGGGTGATACCGGCAGGCCCATACGGAACAGGGCCTTGGCGAACAGGTTATTGGCGCTGGCGGAGCCGGTGCCGTTAACATTGGCAAACTTGATAACGAAGTCGTTGACCGATTCAATACGTTTCACAATCACTCACCCGCCTTGCTGACATTGTAGAGAAACTTCTGCATATCCCATGCGGTGGTCGGGCAACGCTCTGCACACAAGCCGCAGTGCAGGCAGACGTTCTCGTCCTTGACCATCACCCGCATCGTGGGCAGGTCGGCCGATATATACAGATCCTGTGCCAGGTTATTGGCGGGTGCTTCAAGGCGTTTGCGCAGATCTTCCTCGGCGCCATTGGTAGTGAAGGTGATGCAATCTGTGGGGCAGATATCCACACAGGCGTCGCACTCTATACAGCGCAATTCGTCAAACACGGTCTGCACATCGCAGTTGAGACAGCGTTCGGCTTCCTTGTAACCCGTCTCCACATCGAACCCCAGTTCCACTTCAATCTTACGGTTCTTCAGGGTCTTGGCGAGCGGTGCGTGCGGGACGGCGTAACGCAGGTCATTGGCCACGGCGTTGTCGTAACTCCATTCGTGCACGCCCATTTTCTGACTGGACAGGGTGACGTGCGGGGGGGGCCTGTTGTGCACATCTTCACCGCGGCAAAACAGGTCGATACTGACCGCAGCCTGGTGGCCGTGAGCGACAGCAGTGATGATGTTCTCCGGGCCAAACGCGGAATCACCCCCGAAGAACACTTTTTCATTGGTGGACTGGAATGTCACTTCGTCCACCACGGGCATCTCCCATTTATCGAATTCGATACCCAGGTCCCGCTCTATCCAGGGGAATGCGTTTTCCTGGCCAATCGCCATCAGGACGTCATCGGCCTCCATGAAGACGAGGTCTTCGCCGGTCGGCACCAGGGTGCGCTTACCCTCCTCGTCGTAGTGCGCCTCAACTTTCTCAAAGTGCATGCCCTTGAGTTTGCCGTCTTCCACCACGAATTCTTTCGGTACGTGATTGTTGTAGATAGGGATGCCCTCGCTGGCGGCGTCCTCTTTCTCCCAGGGTGAGGCTTTCATCTCCTCGAACGGGCTGCGCACAACGACACGCACATCCTCTCCGCCCATGCGACGGGACGTCCGGCAGCAGTCCATCGCGGTATTTCCGCCACCGAGTACCAGCACGCGCTTACCAATGGACGTGGTGTGTTCGAAGGCCACGCTGGACAACCAGTCGATCCCGAGATAGACATTGGGCATGGCATCTTCCAACCCCGGCAAGTTGAGCCCCTTGCCACGCGGCGCTCCGGTGCCGACAAACACCGCGTCATACTCCTTGTCCAATATCTCTTTCAGGCTTTCGACCTGTACATCAAAGGTGGCGTTCACGCCCATATTGAGAATGTAGTTGACCTCCTCATCCAGCACTTCGATGGGTAAGCGGAACGAGGGAATCTGGCTGCGCATCATACCGCCGCCGGCAAACTGGTTGTCGTAGATGTCGATGCTGTATCCCAGCGGTGCCAGGCCGCGCGCTACTGTCAGGGACGCCGGGCCGGCACCGATCAGCGCAACGCGTTTGCCATTCTTGGTTTTCGGGATTTCGGGCAGTCGATCGGTGATGTCGTCCTTGTTGTCGGCGGCAACGCGCTTGAGCCGACAGATCGCCACCGGCTGCTCCTCCACGCGCACGCGGCGACACGCCGGCTCGCAGGGCCGGTCACAGGTCCGCCCCAGAATTCCCGGAAAGACATTGGATTGCCAGTTAACCATATAGGCATCGGTGTACCGCTCTGCGGCAATCAGCCGGATATACTCGGGGACCGGCGTATGCGCCGGGCACGCATACTGGCAATCCACGACCTTGTGGAAATACTCGGGATTCTTGGTGTCAGTTGGTTTCACTGGCCCTGCTCTTTATTGGTATAGCTATAAAAGTACGCGCTGTCAGCGCGCCGAAGACGCTTCCGGATTGTGGCACATGTCAACGGGGTTTTCATTATGGGGGTGCGTGAATAGTGTTACTTTTCCTACACTTAGCCCACAAGAGTGAGACTGGTGTCGCATCTTGAACTGCTGTTGACTGAGGATGGCTAGAACCAGCCGAAAAATCCGCCACCGCTTTTCAACTTTTCTTCGCACGAGACCAGTTGCACCTGGTAACTGCTGGCACGAGCCTCCACCTTGCGCGCTACCGCCATCAACCACGGTTTTTGCTGATAGCTTGCGCGATTATAGCCGCCGTGCCCCTCGTGATACGCAAGATAGAGACCATACGTATTTTGCGGGGATAGGCCGCTGCGCTGGCGCGATTTGTAGTTGTACCAGCCGATGAAGTCAATCGCGTCTGCGAAGTCATCCCGGTCTGCACCAAAACGCCCGGCATCGTCCTCGTACTCGTCCCATGTCGTCGTTTTGGCCTGGCTGTAGCCGTAAGCACTTGACGGGCGTACCCACGGGATAAAACCCAGGAGTTTTCCGCGCGGGGGCCTTGCGTCTGCCTGGAACCGTGACTCCTGGTACATAATGGCCATCATCACCGGGATGGGACTACCCCACTGGTCACGCGCGTCTGCGGCATCGTCGTACCAGTCATCTTTCTCCTCGAAGATCGCACAGATGTTGTTGACGTCACGCGGTGGGCTGGTGGTGCAGGCGCTGGACGCCAGTAACACAATGGCGATAGCGGCCACCTGCGCTATACGCCTCAAATGTCGACTCCGTGCGCCGCCAGCAGGGACTGCAGCGCCTGCTCATCAGCGACTTCGACACCCAACTCATTGGCTTTGGCCAGTTTGGAGCCGGCACCAGGGCCTGCGACCAGGCACGTCGTTTTCGCGGACACGCTGCCGGCCACCTTCGCGCCCAGGGCCTGTAGTCGGGCTTTGGCTTCATCGCGGGTCAGTGACTCGAGCTTGCCTGTGACCACCCAGATTTGCCCGGCCAGCGGAAGATCCTGCTGCGGCAACCGTTCAATATCGGGCCAGTTTACACCTGCAGCTTGCAGAGCCCTGACCACACCCATACTCGCCTCGGAATCGAAAAACTGGCGCAGGTGATCCGCAACCACGGGGCCCACATCGTCTACCTGCAGCAATTGTGCCTCGGTCGCTGCGGCCAACTCCGACCAGTTTCCAAAATGGCGCGCCAGGCCCAGGGCTGTGGCTTCACCAACCTCGCGAATGCCCAGCGCAAAAATGAACCTCGGCAACGTCGTCTGCTTACTCGCCTCCAGCGCGGCCAGTAGATTATCCGCGGATTTTTCACCCATACGATCGAGGTTCAGGAGTTGCTCTTTTGACAGCGCATACAGGCCGGCGACATTCTGCACGAGCCCCTCATCGACCAGTTGCTCTACCAGTTTGTCGCCGAGGCCATCGATGTCCATAGCGCGACGCGAAACGAAGTGCTTGATCGCCGCTTTTTGTTGGGCGCCACAGACCAGCCCACCCATGCACCGCCATGCCGCCTCTCCCTCTTCCCGCTCAATGGCAGACTGGCAGACCGGACACCGCGTTGGGAACTGTATTGTGCGCGCATTATCAGGACGCTTCTCGAGCACCACGGACACTACCTGTGGAATTACGTCCCCGGCGCGGCGCACGATAACGCTATCCCCGATGCGTATTCCCAGGCGTTCGATTTCGTCACTGTTGTGCAGGGTCGCATTGCTCACGGTGACGCCGCCGACAAATACCGGCTCCAACCTGGCTACCGGTGTGATGGCCCCGGTGCGACCAACCTGGAACTCCACGTCGAGCAGGCGCGTGATTTCCTCCTGTGCGGGAAACTTTCTCGCGATGGCCCAGCGCGGCGCCCGCGAAACAAACCCCAGGCGCTCCTGCAATGCCAGCGCATTGACCTTGAAGACAATCCCATCGATATCGTACGCCAGACTGTTGCGCCTCTCGGCAAGGTCGTCAAAGTAGTCATTGCAGGCCTCAACGCCCTGTACGACTTTGGATTCAGGATTGATCCTTAACCCCCATTCGCGCAGTTTTGCCAGTACGCCGGCCTGGCGATCGGGCAGGACGCCGCCCTCTACCAGCCCGACGCTGTAGCAGCACATCTCGAGCGGACGTGACGCTGTGATACGGGCATCCAACTGCCGCAGGCTTCCGGCCGCTGCATTGCGGGGATTTACAAACGTCTTTTCGCCGCGCTCCCGTGCGCGATTATTGAGCTGCTCAAAACCCGCCTTGGGCATGTAAATCTCGCCGCGCACCTCGAGCAGGCGAGGGAAACCCTCACCGCGCAGACGCAGCGGAATTGAGCGGATAGTGCGGACATTGTGGGTGATATCCTCGCCGGTAGTGCCATCGCCGCGCGTCGCACCGCGCTGTAGCACACCGTCGCGGTACAGCAGACTGACAGCGATGCCATCGAGCTTGGGCTCACACGCGTATTCCAGCGAAGCGGTTCCATCGCCGAGGCGGTCCAGTAAACGCCGGTTGAACTGCTGCATATCTTCCGCGCTGAAGGCATTTTCCAGCGACAGCATCGGCACTTCGTGAGACACCTGGTTGAACTGCTGCAGGGGCTCGCCACCCACCCGCTGGGAGGGGGAGTCCGTGCGTTGCGAGTCAGGGTGTTGCGCTTCAAGCTGCAGCAGGCGTTGCATGCAGCGGTCGTACTCGGCGTCGGGAACGCTGGGCTCATCCAGTACGTAATACCGATAGTTCCAGGCGTCGAGCTGTTCTCGCAGGGCTTCGATTTCCTGCAAAGGGTCTGCCGAAGGCATAGCGGTTATCAGCGGGCCTTGGCCAGCATACGCCGCTCCAACTCGCGAATTTTCTGGCGGCTGTGTTCCATCGTCTGCCGTGTCAACACACTGCGCGACTCATCCAGCACATCGGCACCGAGATTGCGGGCGACCGTCTGTGCCGTCTCCAGCATATAGTCATATGCCTGCATCATGTTTTCAGGGCCCGGCAGGGTCAGGAAGAAAACAAGGCCCGGCGTGGTCAGGTCAGACATGGCATCGATATCGAAGACACCGGGTTGCATCATATCCGCCACACTGAATTGAATAGCGCCGCGGCCGGCCTCGAATTCGTGGCGGTGAAAAAAGTCCATGTCCCCGAAACGCAAATCGCAGGCCAGGAGGATCTGCAGTATATCGTCGCCCCGAAAGCCCTGCTTACTGCGTGCCTGGACGTTGATCATGAACACCTCGGGCTCCACTCCGCGGGGAAGCTTACCCGGAGGTGGCGCCGCAGATGCG
Source organism: Halioglobus sp. (assembly GCA_020443325.1). GTDB lineage: Bacteria > Pseudomonadota > Gammaproteobacteria > Pseudomonadales > Halieaceae > Marimicrobium. The sequence continues at coordinate 19,804 of JAGRIK010000077.1, read as the reverse complement.
CGCTGGGCAGACTCATCCTGGACGACCACATCAAGCCAATCCAGGTTCTGTGCCTCATCATCGATATCCGTGGAGCCGAAGCCCGTGACCAGATCGTCGTCATTTTCGCCAGTTGGGCCGGTTGCTGTGTTCCCGGGGCGCTTATCGTGTTTCCCCGCTGCAGTTTCGCCGCGGCCTTCACCCGGCGGATAACCCGCCGCCTTGAGGAGAACACCCCTATCGACGACGCGAGCACCGCCATTGGGCAATTCACCGAATCTGATATCATCCGGCAATTCAGGCGGCAGATCATCCGGATCCACCAGTTTCATCCTGACCCTTGAACGCTTGTCACGCTGAATGCGACGCCAGGCGTCCAGCAACACGGCCACAATCAGCACCACGCCGACAATAACCATCCAGTCTCTTACTGTTATATCCGTCAGTCCCACTCGCTACATCCGCTTTCCGATTCGCCCGATTAACTGGCCGCCAGAGCTGCGGCCTCCTCCACATCGACAGACACCAATCTTGATACGCCCGGTTCGTGCATGGTTACCCCCATCAACTGGTCAGCGAACTCCATGGAAATCTTGTTGTGCGTAATATAGATGAATTGCACCTTGTCGGACATCTCTTTCACCAGCCGTGCGTAGCGCCCAGTGTTGGCATCATCCAGCGGCGCATCCACCTCGTCGAGGATACAAAATGGCGCTGGGTTAAGCTGGAATATGGAAAACACCAGCGCGATCGCAGTCAGGGCTTTTTCGCCCCCGGACAGCAGGTGGATTGTCGCGTTTTTCTTGCCGGGTGGCCGGGCCATGATGGTGATACCGGTATCAAGCAGATCGTCTCCGGTCATTTCGAGGTAGGCACTGCCCCCACCAAAGACACGGGGGAACAACTCCTGCAGCCCCGAGTTGACCTTTTCAAACGTCTCGCGGAAACGGTTGCGGGTTTCCTTGTCGATTTTGCGAATGGCTGATTCGAGCGTATCCAGGGCGGTTACAAGATCCTCGTTCTGGGCATCCAGATAGTTCTTGCGTTCGGATTGCTGGTTGTATTCGTCGATCGCCGCCAGGTTAATCGGGCCGAGGCGAGCGATGCGGTTCGCAACGCGCTCCAGTGCGTTCTGCCACTCGGGCTCGTTCGCCCCCTCTGGCATAGCGCTCAGCACCACCTCGAGATCGTGTTTTTCGTCCTGCAACTGCTTGTAAAGCGTGTTGCGTTGCACCTGCAGCGTCTGCTTGTTGATCCGCTCGCGCTCCAGCTCACTGCGCACGGTTTCTGCTCGCTGTTCAATAGCGGCGCGTTTCTGCTCGGCCTCGCGCAGTTTGTGCTCTATGTCCGCCACCAACTGGCGTGCGGCACTGAGTTCGCCCTCTGACGCCAGCCGCAGTTCCAGTTGCTGCTCCAGTTCCTCACGCAAGCCCGTCAAAGGATCATCGCTTTCACGCAGTGCCGCGGACAGGCTTTCCTGCCGTTCGCGCAACTGCGACACCTGCTTGTCCGTACGCTCTATCGTTTCGCGCACAGCGCTCAACTGCGTATCGAGTGACTGGTGGCGCATCGCCACCTGGTGGGCACTGTCTTTATCCTCCCTCGCCTTCTGCCGTGCACTGTCGAGGGTCCCGCGAATCTGGTCACGGGTCAGCAACAACTCTTCGCGACGCCGCGAGTCTGTCTCCATGCGCTCGATACACTCAGCCAGCACAGAGCGCGCCTGGGACACAGCTTCCTGCTCCTGCTGGAACTGCCCCCTGGCCTCGTCGATCTCGGTATTGATCCGTTCATTGCGCAGTTTGATCTGCTCGGCCTTGGCCTGGTAAGCGGAGACTTTCGCACTGGTTTCAGCATGCTGGCGCGTGCTCGCCTGTAGCGCACGCTGGCACTCCTGGCGCTGCTCCTCTAATGCTTTCAGTGTATCCTCGCACTCCTGTAACTCATCGGTCAGCTGCACCTCGCGCTGCTGCTCGGCATCCAGCTTAACGGCCAGAGCCTCAAGTTCTTCCTGGCGCTGGATAACCCCGCCGTCACTATCCGACACGCGCGCCACACGCAGCCAGTTGCGGCCCATCCAGATGCCATCGCGGGTGATAACCGATTCATGGGGTGCCAACGACGCGCGCTGCTGCAGCGCCCCGGGCAAATCTTCCGCGGCGCGAATGCCTGCCAACAGCCCGTCTGCCCGACCGCCACTCTGCACCTTGCCAGACAGGTAACCCGGCGGGGGTGTCTCACCGGCAGCGGGCTCCACCAGTAACAGGTTGCCCTGCTCAAAACTGCCCAGGAAATCTCCCAGTGCTCCGATGTCGTCCACGCACACGGCCTGCAGGTAGTCGCCCAGCACTGTTTCGACCGCCAGTTGCCAACCATCATCGACCTGCATTGCCTCCAGTAACCGCGATCGATCCGCCAGCTGTCGCGCCTCTAACCACGCGCCGACGCTTTTACTGCTGTCCTGCATGGCCGCCTGCTGCAGCGCCTCCAGTGATGCGCTGCGTCCGCGCATTTGTTGCAGCGTGGAGCGCACCTGGTTGAGCTCAGTCGAGAGCCTGGTGCGCGCATCCCTGTTTGCAGCGAGCGTTTCCACCAGGGACTCACTGCGCCGTTCATGCTCGGCCATGGTCAGCTCAACCTCGGCCAACTGCTCGCCCAGTTCATCCGCTTCTGTATCTGCAGGGCCCGCCGCGAGGCCCTGCTTCTCTTCTTCCAACTGGCGGGTGCGCGCCTGCAGACGCTGCAATACCTGCTCCAGATGCTGTATGCGCGACTGCTGTACTTCGGCCTGTTGCCGCGGCTCTGCGGCGTGCTGGTTGAACTCATCCCACTGGTGCTGCCACTCATGCATCGCCTCCTCGGCGTGCAGCAGTGCCTCTGCCGAGGCCGATTCGAGCGCTTGCAGGCGCTCAAGATCGGGACTCAGGGACTCCATTTCAGTCTCCCAACTGGACAGTTTTCTGCGATCCTCTCCGAGGTGGCTCTCCGCCTCCACGAGGTTCGACGCCGTCTGGGCCAGGTCGTCCTGCAGCTGGCGACCCCGTTCCTGTTGGTGCTTGATCGTCTGTTCGATTCTGGCGACCTCGGATCCCAACTGGTAATACGTGGCCTGCACCTTGTTGAAGTCGTCGGTGCGATCGGTGTGGTCCACCCTGTGCTGCTCGATTGCGGTATCCACGTGCTGGTGCTCAGAGTGAATCGCCTCCAGCTTGACCTCCAGTTCGCCGATCGCATGGGTCGCCGTTTTCAACTGCTCGTCCAGGGCCTGGCACTGCAAGGCCAGCAATTGCGCCTTGAGTTCCCGTTCCTCAGCCTTGAACTCCGTGTACTTTTCCGCCGCCTGCGCCTGGCGCTGCAGGTGCTGCAATTGTCGCCCAAGCTCATCGCGCAGGTCTGTCAGGCGATCGAGGTTTTCCAGCGTGCGCCGCATCCGGCTCTCGGTTTCCTTGCGTCGCTCCTTGTACTTGGAGATACCCGCCGCCTCCTCCAGGAAGACGCGCAGTTCCTCCGGCTTGGATTCGATCAGGCGACTGATCATGCCCTGTTCAATGATGGCGTAACTGCGTGGACCCAGGCCGGTACCCAGAAAGATATCGGTAATATCGCGCCGCCGGCACTTGGTGCCGTTGAGGAAGTAATCGGATTGGCCGTCGCGCGTGACCTGTCGCCGCGTGGAAATCTCCGCGTAACTGGCATACTCGCCACCGACGCGGCCTTCGCTATTATCGAATATGAGCTCGATAGAAGCCTGCCCGACCGGCTGCCGATTCACCGAGCCATTGAAAATGACATCGGCCATGGACTCCCCGCGCAGGTTCTTGGCAGAGCTTTCCCCCATCACCCAGCGGACGGCGTCAATAACATTGGATTTGCCGCAGCCATTGGGGCCCACGACAGCACACATATTGCTGGGGAAATTGACCGACGTGGGATCAACGAATGACTTGAATCCCGCCAGTTTGATTGACTTTAGTCGCATATAACCTTAAGTATGTTGCACAACTATATGTTTTTTATAGATTTATTCCGGATTTTGAAGAATTTTACGCCGTCGCCGAAACACAAGATGTAGTGTATATACTTTAATCGAACAACACTATGCCTGAATAGGGGAAATACGGAAATTCGTTTTTCGGGAGGTCATGAGTAACAAAAAACTACAGTCAAACAACCTAAAAAGTGTATTACCCTCTATCAACGTGAGGATAAGAACTTGCGTTCAATCCGGCGTCGTAACACTTGCCCTATTGCAGGACCCGCCGTGAACCCATCCATGGGGGCTTGAGCTCGACATCCATGTCTCGCACAGTCCTGCAATAGGGCAAGTGTTACAACGCCTCGCTTACTACAGGAGCGTATGACCTACCATTTATTCGAACTAGTTAGTGTTGCTGCGTAGGACAATGTCCAGCGGCTGGACATCCGCAGACGGCGAAATTGGCCCCACCTGCCCTAACCAGGTCGCGTTCGCCTCCCCCGGTTGACCGGTGGCAGACACCTGTACCGCGACTATGACCGATGCCGTCTGCGACAGTTTCTGGCCTGCCATCGAATTGTTGTCATCCAGGCGCAGCGTCACCGGCAAATCGGCCGCACTCAGCCGTTGAACGGCTATGGGCATGCGACTGTCGGATTCGGCATTGCGCGCCAGGATAAATACGGTGTCGGTGGCGGCGATCGTGGCGTCCGGTGGAGCCGAGACCGTCACCGTCACTCCTTTTGTCGATTCTGCTTCCGCAGGCCCTGTGGTGGCTGCACTGGCTGCAATAGAAGCTGCCGCGGCCGGATCCTCCTGTGCGAGTTGCTGCTGCGCGGTTGCAATCACCTGAGCAATCATCTGGGCGCTCTCGGAACCCGGCGGCTCCATGGCCTGCAGTCGCTGCCAGTACTCGATCGCCGCGCGGTACTGTTGCTGTTCGAATGAAGCCATACCGAGCAGGCCGAGGGCCGTGCGTTGGTGCGGGTTGGCCGCCAGGGCCTGTTCAGCCCGCAGACGGGCTCGATCTTCCAGAGTGCGACCGGCCGCAAGGTATTCGGCCTGCGCGGCGTAGGCGAGCGCCTGTGCATCTTCCGGCACCGCCTCGACCAGCGTGTCGTATGTCGCAGTGGCTTTTTGGTAATCTTCCTGGGCCATGTAATACCGACCCAGCATCGCCAGGTAGTGCAGGTTATCGGGCCGCTGTGCGGAGCGTGTCTCGACATCGTTAATCAGTGCGCGCATCTGCTCGGGCGTCGTATCGTCCTGCATGCTTTGCAAACGTTGCGTAATCAACACATCGGGGGCAGCACCCAGCACGTAGTACATACCGCTGGCGAGCACCGCCACCAGCGGTAGCAATACCCACACCGGAAATGTCCGGACCGGCGCCTTTTTCTGCTCCTCATACTGGCGCTGGTCCTCCAGCAGCCTGATACGCGCGTCCTCCTGGAGCACGCTGTCACCTTCTCGCGCCAACTCCTTTTCGCGTTGGCGGAACCACTCGAGGTTGGCGCGATCGAGGTCTGCTTCTTCAGCACCGGGACGTATCCTGGGAAACAGGTAGAAGACGCCGCTCAGCAGCACTAAACCGGCGCAGGCCAGAATGAATGTGGTCAAGAGTCGCGCTCCGTTTTATCCAGCATACTCTGCAAACGAGCCTGCTCCTGTTCGGTGAGTGCTGTGCCCTTGTCACCGACCTTCGTTGAACGCGAACGCAGCGTCGCAAGGAGGACACCGATCGCAGCCAGCAGGAGCAGGATGGGCGCCAACCAGAGAAACACCGTGGTACCGCCAAAACGTGGGCGATAGCGCACGAACTCGCCGTAGCGGGCGACCATGTAGTCGAGTATCTCCTCGTTGCTTGCGCCGGCCTCCAACTGTTGGTGCAACAGCTTGCGCAAATCCTGCGCGATCGGGGCGTTGGAATCAGCAATGTTCTGGTTCTGGCACTTGGGACAGCGCAGTTCTTCACTCAGTTGCTGGTAACGTTCCTCCAACTCGGGGCTGCTGAAGTCGTAAGTTTCGATAAGCGCCAGCGCCTGGCTGGCCACCACCAGAAAAACGCAGGCTAGGAGATTTCGAACAGGCCTCACGGTGCAACAGCTCCCTTCTTCAGTTCCAGGTACATGGGCTCCAGAACAGTCCGCCACACGTCCTCATTCACCACGCCAACATGGCGATAACGCACCACACCGCTTGCATCCAGCAAATAGGTTTCCGGCGCACCATAGACGCCCAGATCCAGGCCAAGAGTCCCCTCCCGGTCGGCGATGGTGAGGCGGTAGGGGTTACCCAACTCATCCAGCCAGCCCTGGGCGGCCTCGTCGCTGTCCTTGTAATTGAGGCCGTAGATCGGAATGCCGGCCTCTGCCAGCTGTTGCAAATAGGGATGCTCAACGCGACAGGACACACACCAGGTGGCCCAGACATTCAACAGCGCTACCTGCCCGGTGACATCATCACGCGACAATTGCTGTGCCCCGCCCAGCGCGGGCAGATTGAATGCCGGCAGCGGTCGATCGATCAGCGCGGAGGGCATCTCAGACGGATCGAGAAACAGGCCACGAAACAGGACGAGGGCGAGCAGCGCAAACAGGAACAGCGGCAGGAACAGCTTGAGTCTAGGCCCCATGAAGCGCCGCCTTATTCGCCGCGGGTGCCGCCGTGCGTTGCCGTCGATAGCGCTTATCCGCTGCTGCGGTAAACGCGCCCAAGGCCATCAATATCGCTCCCAGCCACATCCAGCGCACCATCGGCTTGTAATGGAGTCGCATCGCCCAGGCACCGCTCTCTCCTACCGGCTCGCCCATCGCCACGTAGAGATCGCGGAACAGGCCTGCATCGATCGCCGCCTCGGTCATCACAGAACCACTGGCCAGATAGCGCCGTTTCTGCGGGCTCATACTGGCCACCGGCACACCGTCTCGCGTGACCTCGAAGCGCGCTTCATCCGCGACAAAGTTTGGACCGCGCACCTGCACTACCTCGATGAAGCGGAAATCGTAGCCGGCCAACTCCCGGGAATCGCCAGGGTCCATTTTAAGATCGTGTTCGACGGAGTACTGGCTGGTCGCGACAATACCAATGACACAGGCCGCAAACCCCAGGTGGGCGATCACCATCCCGCAGTAGCCGGGAGTCAGGCGACGCAACCCGCCTGCAGTGGTCGATGCGTTGCGCAAGCGTTGCCAGAAATCCTTTAGCAGGCCCAGCAGCAGCCAACTCGACAGCAGCACCGCGAGCGCCACCCAGATGTTATAGGGGGCATGCAACGCGGGCAGGGTAATGCCGCACAGCACGGCCACCACTGTGGGAATCAGCAGCTCGCCGCGCCACCGGCTCAGGGAGTCGCGCTTCCAGCGCGAGACAGGGCCCAGCCCCATGACCGGAACCAGCAGCGCCATCAGCGGCACGAAGACGGCGTTAAAGTAAGGCGGGCCGACAGAGACCTTGCCCATGCCGAGCGCATCCACGATCAGCGGAAACATCGTGCCGAAAAGCACGGTGAGCGCGGCCACGAGGAACACCACGTTATTGCACAACAGCAGGCTCTCACGCGACACCCAGTCGAAGCTGACCCGACTGCTTACGGCGGGTGCGCGCAGCGCATACAGGGTCAGTGAGCCGCCCACAACCAATGCCAGGAACACCAGGACGAACATACCCCGCTCGGGATCGACCGCGAACGCGTGTACCGAGGTCAACACCCCGGAGCGCACAAGGAATGTACCGAGCAGGCTCAGCGAAAACGCAAATATCGCCAGCAGCACCGTCCAGCTCTTGAACAGCCCGCGTTTCTCAGTCGCTGCGAGTGAGTGGACCAGTGCGGTGCCCGCCAACCAGGGCATGAAAGAGGCGTTTTCGACCGGATCCCAGAACCACCAGCCGCCCCAGCCCAGTTCATAATAGGCCCACCAGCTACCGAGCATGATGCCAAGACTCAGGAAGGCCCATGCGATGTTAGTCCACGGCCGCGACCAGCGTGCCCACGAGGCGTCCAGTCGTCCACCCAGTAGAGCGGCGATCGCGAAGGCAAAGGCCACCGAAAAACCGACATAACCCATGTAGAGCAGCGGCGGGTGGATAATCAGGCCCGGATCCTGCAGCAGCGGGTTGAGGTCAGCGCCGTCAGCCGGCGCGCCCGGCAGCAGCCGGGCAAACGGGTTGGAGGTGAGCAGCGAAAACGACAAAAACCCGACGGCAATCGCCCCCATTACCGACAGCACCCTTGACAGGACCAGCAGCGGCAATTGGGAGCTGAAGATCGCAACAGCCGCCGTCCACATAGCCAGGATCAGTGCCCACAACACCAGGGAACCCTCGTGGTTGCCCCAGACGGCGGAAAACTTATACATGGGAGGCAGTAGCGTATTGCTGTGGGATGCAACCAGCGCGACCGTGAAATCATCCTGCAGGAATGCCGTGGCCAGGCAGCCGAAACTGATACCAACAAAGACCAGCAGGCCAACGGCAAGGCTCGGGGCGAGCGCCATCGCGACGCTGTTGCCACGCCAGGCACCCCAGGCGGGCACCGATGCGAGCACCAGCGCGAGGCAGAGTGCCAGGATCAACGCAAAGTGTCCGATTTCAGGAATCATTTGGCATTGCCTTTTTCGTCGTACGCTGAATTCTCCAACGCATGTGTCACTTCGGGCGGCATATAGTTCTCATCGTGCTTGGCGAGTATCTCGGTAGCTTCCAGTACACCCTCCTCGTTCAACACCCCGGAAGCCACTGCACCCTGGCCCTCGGCAAACAGGTCGGGCAGGATGCCAACATAGACTACGTCGACCGCGGCCTCGTAGTCGGTGAGTTTGAACCGAATCGCCAGGCTGTCCGGCGCGCGTTGCAGGCTGTCTTCCAGCACCATGCCCCCGACACGGATGGGCTGCCCTGTCGGCGCCTTGCCAGCGGCCACCTCTGCCGGGGGGTAGAACAGATTGATATTGCCGCGCAGTGCATAAACCACCAGCCCTACGGCGATGCTGGAAAACAGCGCAATGAACAGCACGAGATACAGTCTCTGTTTTCGCACCGGATGCATTATCGCTCTCCCCTAGTGTTTTCAGCCGTCGCGACCTGCGCACGCTTGAGCTGCCCCGCCAGTTGCCGCAGGAAGCGCCTGCGCCGCAACACAGGCGCGATCACCACCAACGCGATCATCACGATGGTGACAGAGTACGCTGTCCACACATAGAAGCCGTGGCCGCCCATGTCCAGCGCCGCATGAAGACTGTCAAAGTACATCAGTTGACCACATCCTTGCTGAGAAGTTTTTGCACCCATTGCGTGCGCTGCTCGCGCTGCAGCAACTCCGCGCGCATGTTCAGCAGCAGGGCGCAGGTAAACAGGGCATAAAATGCGGCAATCATCAGCAGCAGCGGGTACAGCATGCTGGGGTGGATGCTTGTTTCGCCGGTGAATTTAATCGAGGCGCCCTGGTGCAGGGAATACCACCAGTCGACAGATTTGTAGATAATCGGGATGTTCACCATACCTACAAGGCTGAGAACGGCGCAGGCCTTGCCCGCGGCCTCCTTGTTGTCGAAGGCCTCATAGAGCGCTACCACGCCCAGGTAGAGAAACAACAGTATCAGCATGGAGGTGATGCGCGCGTCCCATACCCACCAGGTGCCCCATGTGGGCTTGCCCCAGATCGCACCGGTAAAAAGTGCAACAAACGTTAACGCCGCTCCTACCGGCGCAGCCGCCTTCATCGCTACATCAGCCATTTTCATACGCCAGATCAGGCTGACAGCGCCTGCGAGGGCCATCACATAGTAGCCGGCAAGTGCCACCACGGCAGCGGGTACATGGATATAAATGATGCGATAACTGTTTCCCTGCACATTTTCAGAGGGCGTGAACAACAGCCCCCAGACCATGCCCGTCACCAGCGCAAGCAGTGTTATGGGCAATAGCCAGCGCAGGATGGCGCCGGCGATGGCGTACAACCAGGGAGGGGAACCGAACTTGTGAAAGATAGGCCACATTGCGGCGGCAATTATACAGAGCGCGCCGCGCCGAACAACCAAATGTCCGCCACGCGAGGGTTCAATGGGAAAACGTTGTCACGCATCAATACTTATCCTCAATCCAGCGGCCATCGCCAGCGGTGCCAGCGCGATGGCCAAACACAACATCGCACCGAGAATGGCCAGGTACGGTCCCACGGGAAACCCACCGACAGCGGCCTGCACGGCGGCGCTCCCGAAAATGAGTACCGGCATGTACAGCGGCAGGATCAGCAGCGAAATCAGCATACCGCCGCGCTTGAGCCCAACGGTAAGGGCCGCTCCAATACCGCCGATCAGGCTCAGCAACGCGGTTCCGATAAGCAGGCTGGCCACCAGCGCAACAATCGCCTGTGCGGGCAGGTTCAGCATCAGTGCAAATACCGGTGACACTGCGGCCAGCAACAGGCCAGTCGTTAGCCAGTGCGCGCCGATGTAAGCCAGTACCGACATAAACAGGGGTTGTGGCGCCAGCAACAGTTGCTCCAGGCTGCCATCCTCGAAATCGCTCCGAAATACCGCGTCGGACGTTAACAGATTGGACAACAACGCGGTAATCCACAGTACACCGGGCGCGAACCCCGCGAGCGTCTCCGGCGTGGGACCCAGTCCCAGCGGGAAAAGGGCCACCACCATCGCGAAAAACAGCAGCGGGTTGCCGATTTCCAGCGGACGCCTGACCGCCAGCAACAACTGCCGCCGCAGGAGACGAATACAAAACTGCACAGCACCGGGCGGCGTCACGCGGCCAGCCCCGTACCCAGGTTCAGGTACCTGACATCACAGGACACATCCAGCGCCTGATGAGAGGTCATCACAACCGCCCCACCCCCGGCCACATGCGATGCCAGCAACGCCTGCAACTCATCCACTCCCGCCTTATCGATAGCGGTAAACGGTTCATCCAGCAGCCACAATGTAGCATCAGACAACAACAGTCGCGCCAGGTTCACGCGCCGGTGCTGGCCCGCTGACAGGGTGTGGCTGGCGACATCCTCGTAGCCATAGAGGCCTACACGTGCCAGGGCCGATTCGATCTGCTCATCCCCGTAGCAGCCCTCTCCGCTGACATGAAACGCGAGGTTTTCCCTCGGTGTCAGCAGTGCCTTCAGCGCGCTCTGGTGCCCCAGGTAAAGCAGAGGTGCAAAGCGCTCCACCTGCCCGGTGAAACCGTAACGGGACAGGCCACACAGAATACGCAACAGGCTCGTCTTGCCTGCGCCATTGGCACCCTCTATCTGCCACAACTGGCCGGCACAGATAGTAAATGACAGCTCGCGGAACAACTCGCGACCGCCCCGCTCCAGACACAGTGAACGGGCTGCCAGAACCGGCACCCCGCTGTCGCGAGTCGGCACTAGAGGTTAACCACCCTGATCGCGGGAACGTGCAGCCCGGCGTCGCGCTCTATACGAAGGTTTTCGAAATCAAAGAGTTTACGGTCGCCCAGCTGGGAAGGCGAAATATGGCAGATACTGCGAAAAATCGATTCCGTGCGGCCCGGGTATTCCCGCTCCCATTGCTCAAGCATCGCCTTGACTTGCACCCGTTGCAAGTGCTCCTGGGACCCGCACAGGTTGCAGGGAATGATAGGGAATTCCTTATAAGCTGAATAGCGCGCGAGATCTTTCTCGCGGCAATACGCCATGGGTCGGATCACGACATTCTGCTTGTCGTCACTCAACAGCTTGGGCGGCATGGCCTTGAGCTTGCCGTTAAAAAACATATTCAGGAACAACGTCTCGACGATATCGTCGCGGTGATGACCCAGCGCGATCTTGGTGGCACCGATATCCTGCGCAAACCCGTAGAGACTGCCGCGCCGCAAACGGGAACACAGGCCACAGGTGGTTTTCCCCTCGGGTACCACTTCTTTCACAATACTGTAGGTGTCCTTCTCCAGGATGTAGTAAGGCACATCCATCCCGGACAGGTAGGCAGGAAGCACCTCCTCGGGAAAGCCGGGCTGTTTCTGGTCCAGATTCACTGCCACCAGTTCGAAATCCACCGGCGCGCTCTTTTGCAGATTGACCAGCACGTCCAGCATGCCGTAGGAATCCTTGCCGCCGGACACACAGACCATGACCTTGTCGCCCTGCTCGATCATGTTGTAGTCGGCAATAGCTTTGCCCACGTTGCGGCGCAAGCGCTTTTGCAGCTTGTTGAATTCGAGTTTGTCCTTGCGGGATAGTTCGCGCACAGTGGTTGCCGTTAGTGCTTGATTTGGCGGGCATTTTACTTGCTAGTGCTCGCTCGCGTCCAGTTGTGCAGGGGGCATTTGACGAACTAATTTTTTGCGGGCGCACCCGAACTGCGGAATGACACATCCGGGATTCCCGCAGCAATCGGCCACCACCTTGTAATTTCGCCAGTTTGCCACGACAATGTCCGCCGCTAAATTCCGCATCAATCCATTTATGAGGATCACTCCCCCATGAAACAACCCGTTCGTGTGACTGTAACCGGCGCGGCTGGCCAGATTGGCTACGCACTCGTTTTCCGCATTGCCTCCGGCGCGATGCTCGGCGATGACCAGCCTGTGATACTGCAACTGCTCGATATCACGCCGGCGATGGAAGCCCTCGACGGCGTTAAAATGGAGCTTGAGGACTGCGCGTTCCCCCTGCTGGCAGGTATTGTCTGCACCGACGACCCCAACACCGGTTTCAAGGACTCCGATTACGCCCTGCTGGTCGGCGCGCGTCCACGCGGCCCCGGTATGGAGCGCAAGGACCTGCTGGAAGCCAACGCAGCAATCTTCTCCGTCCAGGGCAAGGCGATCAACGATCACGCAAGCCGGAACATCAAGGTGCTGGTAGTCGGCAACCCCGCAAACACCAACGCATTGATCACCCAGCGCAACGCCCCCGACATCAATCCACACAATTTCACCGCGATGACACGCCTCGACCACAATCGCGCGAAAACCCAGATAGCACTCAAGACCGGCAAGACCGTCAACGATGTGACCAACATGACAATCTGGGGCAACCACTCCGCCACCCAGTACCCCGACCTGTTCAACGCGAAGGTCAACGGCGAACCCGCGATCAGCCTCGTGGACCAGGCGTGGTATGAAAACGACTTCATTCCGGTGGTACAGCAGCGCGGCGCGGCAATCATCAAGGCGCGCGGCGCCTCTTCAGCCGCCTCGGCCGCCAACGCCGCTATCGGGCACATGCGCTCCTGGGCACTGGGCACAGAGGGCGATGACTGGGTTTCCATGGGCGTGCAATCCGACGGCTCCTACGGTATCCAGGAAGGCCTGATCTACTCTTTCCCCTGCCGCTGCAGCGACGGCGAGTGGACCATTGTACAGAGCGCCGAGATCAGCGATTTCAGCCGCGCGAAGATGACGGCTACCGAGCAGGAACTGGCTGAAGAGCGGGACGCGGTTAAGCATCTGCTGCCGTAATATTCGCACTCCATGTCGTTGAGGGGGCTGATCTGTTGGGGTTGGTCCCTTCTAGTTGGTTCCTGCTACCAATGAGTTGAATTTTTTTGTAGCGCAGTCGGGGGGTTAGTCGTGGCCGACGGGCTCGCACCCCGGCAGGCGTTTCAGTCGCTCCACGTGATTCGCTTGGTGAAACGCCTGCCGGTGCACGAGCCCTGCATCCCAAGGCTACGGCACGATATGACGAACGCTAGATTGTGAAGTGTATGAATGGAACATATTTTTTGTGATCTAGTCGAATGGTGTGCACTGAGGTTGCGGATAGAAAAAGTGTTTCTCACCAAGCGAATCACGTGGAGCGACTGAGAAACACTTTTTCTATCCGTAACCGCCCTACAAAGCCACTTCCCAGAGTCCACCCATTTTAGGTTAAGCTTACGCCATGACCGAAACCGCGACCTCAAAAAGCTACCACCACGGCAACCTCCGCGCGGAGCTGCTCACCACGGCTATCGCACAGCTACAGGTTAACGGAGTCGAGGAACTCAGCCTGCGGGCACTGGCCCGCGCGGTGGGGGTCTCCCAGACTGCGCCTTATCGCCATTTCTCCGACAAGAGCGAGCTGCTCGCTGCGATGGCGACTGACGGCTACCGCAACCTGCTCGATGCCCTGCGCAGCGCAGGAGAGAGCACCGGCGATTGCCCGCAGGAACAGTTGCTCGCGTTCGCCCAGACCTATGTGGATTATGCGGCGCGCAATCCGCAACTGTTCAAACTGATGTTTGGCCCGGCAGTGCAACCTACCGTTAAATACCCCGAGTTGCGCAAGGCCAGCCGCGACACGCTGCAACTGGTGCAGGATATTCTGCAACGCGGTGTGGACAGTGGTGTTTTTCGACACGTCGATAATGTCGCTTACATGACGAATGCCGCCTGGTCCAGTATTTATGGTCTCGCGACGTTGCTCGTTGATGCGCCGCAGCTGTTCGAGCGCTACATCGATTTGCAGCGCCAGGTGAAGTTTGGCGTGCAGATCTTTCTCGACGGGATCAGCTATTCTCCATCCCCGGACAAACCCGTCAGCGACTGAGCGGCATCAAGGGCCGAGGTAGGTCGCGGCGCAAGTGCGCAGTGTTGCCGCGGTTGCCGCGGTTGCCGCGGTTGTCGCGGTTGTCGCGGTTGTCGCGGTTGTCGCGACCCGAATCTACAGTTCTCGCAATACCGTTACTGGCGGCGTGGACACCACCCGGCGACAACTGAATACGCCCAGGGCTCCAATCACAAATGCCCCACTTAATATCCCGACCGGCCACAACCACGGTGTCGGCGTGTAATCCATTTCCATTACCAGCGTCTGCAGGATAAACACTGACAGTTCTGCCGCCACGGTGGCAAGAAAACCCGCGAACAGGCCCAGGGTGGCAAACTCGATCAACAATCCCCCGAGTATCAAGCGGCGTGGTGCGCCCAGCGCGCGCAGGATAGCGCTCTCATGCACGCGGGCATCAACACTGGCCTGCACACCGGCGACCAGCACCAGCCCCCCAGCCGCAAGAATCACCACGAGCACCAGGTTAATGGCAGCGGATACCTGGTTGATGATCGTGCGAATCTGCTCCACAACGATATCCATCTCTATCACGGTCACGGTGGGAAAGCGGCGTACAAAGCGATTGAGGAACGCCTTATTCCCCTCGTCCAGGTGAAAGCTGGTCATAAAGGTTGCGGGGTAATCCGCCAGCAGGCGCGGCGGAAACACGAGGAAAAAATTGGGCCGCATGGATTGCCACTGCAACTGGCGAATACTCGCCACGCGCGCCTCCAGCGGTTCAGAACCGACAAGAAAGCCGACCGAGTCTCCCACCTCGAGACCCATTCGCTCGGCAAACTCCTCCTCCAGTGAAACCAGAGCCTCATCGGTGCCCGGTTCCCACCACTGCCCCGCCAGCAGCCGGTTCTCGTTGGGCAACGTATCCGACCAGGTAAAATTGATTTCGCGCTGGCGGCGCCCCTCCTGCACATCGTCGGTGCTGGGCAACTCCTCCCCCCTGACCGACATGATGCGGCCGCGAATCATCGGGTAGAACGGCTCACTGGTGATGTTTTCCGCGCGCAGTAACTGCTCGATCGCCTGCACATTCTCAGGCCCGATGTTGATCATGAAATGGTTGGGTGCATCACTGGGCAACTGCGCCTGCCACTCGTCTATGAGCGAAGTGCGCACCAGTAACAGCACCAGCAGCATCATGATCGCCATCGCGAAGATCACGACCTGCAACGCATTCGCCTTGCCCCGGCGCTGCAAACCCGCCAAAGCGAGGCGCCAGATACTGCCGGCACTCATCCCCACCAGGCGCCCGCCTCGCAGCAGCGTCAACGCCAGGCAAAACCCGAGACCAACGGTCAGCGCAAGGCCCGCCAGCACCGCCAGCGTGAGTTTCCAGTCCTGGCTGTACCACCACATCAACAGGGTGACCGCCAGCAATCCCACAATGTAATCGTAGATGGCCTGGCGATTTTCCATCGGCAAGTCCCTGCGCAGGACCCGCAGCGGGCTCGCATGACCGAGACGCCGCAGCGGCGGCCAGGCAAAACAAAACAGGCAGGTCAGGGAGGTGACTGCGCCAATCGCATAGGGGCGTATGCCGCTGGGCCCCGGCTGTACCGGCAATTGTTCAGCAAACAGGGAAAAGAACAACCCCTGTATACCCCAACCCAGCAGGCAACCCAGCACGGTGGCGACGAGGCCCAGGAGTAGCAAGCTGCTGCCGTACAGGCGATTTACTGTGCTGGAGGTTGCCCCCAGGCTTTTGATGATCGCAACATAATCGTGGTGCCGCTCGCTGAATCGTCGCGCTGCCAGCGCGACGGCAACGCCCGCCAGCACCACTGCCAGGCTGCCGGCCAGCAGCAGGAAACTCTCGGCGCGGTCCAGCGCATTACCGATACCGGGCTGTCCCTCTTCCACCGTCAGTGCACGCTGCCCTTCCTGCAGCTGCGGTTCCAGCCACTTCGAGAACGTCGCAATTGCAGGCGCCGCGCCGGCGTACAGCTGTCGATACTCGACCCGACTGCCCGGCTGTACCACGCCGGTGGCGGGGATATCGCCGTAGTGCATGACCACCCTGGGGCCGTACCCGTAAAAAGACGAGCCCTGGTCGGGTTCCGTGCGCGCCGCCGCAGCGACGACAAAATTGGCTTCGCCGATCGTGACCTCATCACCAACAGCGACATCCAGCAACGCGAACAGGCGGGAATCCAGCCAGACTTCACCGCGGCCCGGGCCTTCTTCAGCCGAGAGTACCGCGCCAAAGGGCTCCCTGCTGTAGGTCATCTCCCCGCGCAGTGGATACGCTTCGCTCACCGCCTTGATCGACGCCAGTGCCATGGTGTCATCGCGCACATAGACCATGGAGGGGAATTGCAGGGTCAGCGCCTGCTGTAACCCCTCCCCTTCGCCTTCCAGCAGCCAGTCCGCCGGTAATTCCCTGCCGCTTGTGACGACCAGGTCAGCCGCCAGGAAACGGTGACTCTCCTGCTCCAGCGCATTCTGCAGCCGCGTGGTAAACGCGCTGATACCGGACACCACGCCCACTGCCAGCACGAGGGCCATGACCAGTACGCCCAGTTCGCCGCCGCGCCAATCGCGCGCCAGCATTTTTGTCGCAGTCATCGACACCGGACTCTACTCCTGCACCAGCGCACCGCCATCCAGGCGCAGCCGCCTCTGGCAGCGATCTGCCAGCACCTGGTCATGGGTGACCAGTACCAGTGTTGTACCCTCCTCCCGATTGAGCTCGAACAGCAGATCGATGATGTGCTCACCTGTCACGGTATCCAGGTTGCCGGTCGGTTCATCGGCAAACAGAATCGCGGGCTTGGACGCAAACGCGCGCGCCAGTGCAACTCGCTGCTGCTCCCCGCCGGACAGCTGCAGTGGATAATGATTTGTTCTGGCATCGAGCCCGACGCGCCGCAGGTAGTGCAGCGCCTGTTCCTGGACACTGTTTTGCCCCTGCAATTCCAGCGGTAACATCACATTCTCCAGTGCTGTCAGTGCCGGCAACAGCTGGAAGGACTGAAACACGAAACCGATATGCTGGCCGCGAAAGCGCGCCCGATCATCCTCATCCAGCGCGCCGAGGTCAGTGCCGTCTATTTCGACGCTGCCCGCTGTGGCCTCATCGAGCCCTGCGAGCAAGCCCAGCAACGTGGATTTACCGGAGCCGGACGCGCCGATAATGGCGACGGACTCTCCCGACTTGATTTCCAGTGTAATCCCTTTCAGTATCTCCAGTTCGGTGCCCGCCATGGGAACCCGCTTCTGGAGATTGTCACATTTGATCATGCATCGTGCCCTTTACTGCGGTATACGCAACTCATTACTACTTGGATGCCTGTTACTGGCGCTCATCGTGAACGCGCACGCCAGTGAACAGAAAATTCTGGTGTTAGGCGATAGTATCAGTGCAGCCTATGGTATGTCTCTTGAACAGGGCTGGGTTGCGCAAATGGCGAACGAGTTGCAGGCGCAGGACGCCGGCTTGAGCGTGATCAATGCCAGTATCAGCGGCGAAACAACCGAAGGTGGACTGCGTCGATTACCGGCGCTGCTGGAAGAACACAGTCCCAATGTCGTCATCATCGAACTGGGCGCCAACGATGGCCTGCGCGGATACCCGCTGCCGACGTTGCGCAGCAACCTGGCTGCACTGGTGAGAATGTCCCAGGAGAACGGTGCCCGGGTAATTCTGCTTCCGATGGAAATCCCGCCCAACTACGGGGCACGCTACACCACCGGGTTTCGCGAAAGCTTCCGCGACGTCGCGGCGGAAACTGACAGTATCCTGGCGCCGTTCCTCCTCGACGGTGTTGCCACAAACCCGAAACTGGTGCAGCCGGACGGACTCCATCCCACCGTCGAAGCCCAGCCACTGATACTCGCCAATGTACTGCCCACCGTCAACGACGTACTGGCAGGGTTATGACGCGCGCATCGTGGCAGGAGATACAGCGCGCCGATAGCGCTGCCATCTGGCACCCCTATGCCCCGGCCACTGGCGGTGCTGACGTCTACCCCGTGACCAGCGCCAGTGGTGTACGTATCAAACTCGCCGATGGCAGGGAATTGATCGACGGCATGGCCTCCTGGTGGTGCGCGATACACGGATACAACCACCCCGTTCTCAATCGCGCGGTCGAAGCGCAATTACACGATGTGTCCCATGTGATGTTTGGTGGGCTGACGCACGAGCCGGCCGTGCAATTGGCAGAACTACTCGTAGAACTCACCCCTGTGGCATTGGACCGAGTGTTTTTCAGCGACTCCGGCTCCGTATCGGTGGAAGTCGCAATGAAGATGGCCATTCAATACTGGTACAGCACCGGCAAGCCAGAAAAGCAAAAACTGTTGTCCCTGCGCAACGGCTATCACGGTGATACCTTCGGCGCGATGTCCCTGTGCGACCCCGTCACGGGCATGCACCATTTATTCGGCGCGGCGTTACCGCAACAACTGTTTGCACCTGCCCCCACCTGCGCATTCGATGCCCCCTGTGAGGACGCTGATATTGCAGCGATGAAGGTGCTGCTCGAACAACACTGCAACGAGCTGGCCGCCGTCATCGTGGAGCCGGTGGCACAGGGCGCTGGCGGGATGCGTTTTTATTCACCGCAGTACCTTGTGAAGCTGCGCGCGCTTTGCGACGAGTACGATGTCCTGTTGATTTTCGATGAGATCGCCACCGGCTTCGGCCGCACCGGGAAAATGTTCGCGCTGGAGCATGCGAACGTCGTGCCGGATATTCTGTGTCTCGGAAAGGCCCTCACCGGGGGCTATATGACACTCGCCGCAACCCTCTGCACAGCGCGTATCAGCAGTGGCATCACCGCTGGCGAGGCCGGGGCATTTATGCACGGCCCGACATTCATGGCCAACCCGCTCGCCTGTGCGACTGCGCTGGCCAGTATCAGGCTGCTCCTCTCCCAGCCCTGGCGGCGCACTGTTGAGCGTCTGCACGGGGAACTGAGTGCCGGCCTCGCGCCGGCGAGAGAGTGTTCCAATGTCGCAGATGTGCGCACACTGGGTGCGATTGGTGTGATCGAGTTGCGGGAAGCGGTGGATATGCGTGTGGTGCAACCGATGTTTGTCGAGCGTGGGGTCTGGGTGCGTCCGTTTGGCAAGCTGGTGTATGCGATGCCGCCTTATGTCATGGGCACTGCAGATGTGGCCACTTTGACTGCGGCTATGGTGGATGTGGTGGCGGGGCTTTAGATCCTCCTCATCTGCAGACTACCACTGACTTCGTGATCGGCTTTACCGGGTTCTATGCGGGGTCTTGTCGGGGGCGTGTCGGGGTCTTGTCGGGGGCGACGGGCTCGCGACCCGGCAGGCGTTTCAGTCGCTCCACGTGATTCGCTTGGTGAAACGCCTGCCGG
>JAGRIK010000076.1 GCA_020443325.1 Halioglobus sp. | reverse complement strand
TAGGCGGGCCTTGGCTCCTCGCCGATGACCGTGATCTTAAAGTCACGTTCTGCATTGATCAGGGTCTCGACAAAATGGTGACCCACCATGCCGTTCCCAACCACCACTATCCTGCTTCCGGTCACACCGCTTCTCCAAATCAATTCCACGTCATTGCGAGTTGCACGCACCCCGCTCAATGACTGTTCATCCCCGTATATAGCAAGTGGTACTAGCAAGTGGTGTGCCAAAAATCTGTTGTTCCGCGCAGTCAGTGGCACCGGCAGCACACTCCGCGAGCTCTCGCGCCCGACAACGCCCAATCACGGGGCAAGCTTTGGGAAAAACGCACCGCAAGCGCGCACAACTGGAACTAAACGCACCACAACCCGGTGCGTTCGCCCGAATTTCCCGCGCCGGATTTATGCATCTGGCTGGCGAATCCTGTATCCCGGGCAATTGGCACAGACGTTGCTGTGCGAAGTGGCATCACACGTCGATCTGCTTTAGTGCGCAAACCGACGATCTTTGAAACTTCACCCTGGCAGGGAAATACAGCATGAGCAGTCCCGTAAACGTTTTGGATTTTGGCAACCCAGCCATCCGCACCCTTCACCTCGGCTGGATAGGCTTCTTTATCACCTTCGTAGTGTGGTTCAGTCACGCGCCCCTGATGGGCCACTTACAGGAGGCATTCGATCTCAGCAGCCAGCAGCTGAAGGTGCTGCTGATCCTGAACGTCGCCCTCACGATCCCCGCGCGCATCGTCATCGGTATGCTGGTGGATCGCTTCGGGCCGCGGCTGGTCTTCAGCCTGTTGCTGATTATCGGTTCGGTATTCTGCTGGGGCTTCGCGTTTGCCCAGAGCTATGAAGCGCTGGCGCTGTTCCGCTTTCTCTGCGGCTTTATCGGTGCCGGGTTCGTGATAGGCATTCGCCTGATAGGCGAATGGTTCCCGGCCCGCCAGGTGGGCATGGCACAGGGCATCTACGGCGGCTGGGGGAATTTTGGTTCGGCCGCCGCCGCGATGACGCTACCCACGCTGGCACTGCTGTATGGGGGAGATGACGGATGGCGCTACGCGATCGCTACCACCGGCGCACTTTCTTTCTGCTACGGTATTTTCTTCTGGTTCCGGGCGCGCAACACACCCAAGGGCTCAACCTACTTCAAACCGAAAAAAAGCGGCGGCCTGGAAGTGAGCAGCTGGGGCGATTTGTATCTGTATATCGCAATGACATTGCCGCTGTATATTGCACTGGCGGTGCTTTCCTGGAAGCTCTCCCCCACTAACCTGGGGCTGCTCAATCAAACCACGACGAATGTCATGTACGTTGGGCTTAGTGTGCTGTTCCTGTTTCAGGTCAGCCAGATCTGGAGGGTCAACAAGGAACACCTGCGCGCCGGTGTACCGGAGATCGAGAAGTACAAGTTCAAGCAGGTAGCCGCGCTGGACTGGGCCTACTTCGTGACGTTCGGCTCCGAGCTGGCCGTAGTATCCATGCTCCCGTTATTTTTTATGGAGACATTTGACCTGAGCGCGGTGACCGCCGGCTTACTGGCATCGGGGTTTGCGTTTATGAACCTGGTGGCGCGGCCCGGCGGCGGCTATCTTAGCGATACGTTTGGTCGCAAACGCACGCTGTCGATACTCATCTCGGGGCTGGCTATCGGCTACCTGGTATTGGCCCAGGTCGACAGCGGCTGGTGGATTCCCGCAGCGGTACTGGCCACTATGTGCTGCTCCTTTTTTGTACAGGCGGGAGAAGGCGCTGTCTTTGCAATGGTGCCCCTGATCCGGCGGCGCATGACAGGACAGATCGCCGGCATGGCGGGTGCTTTCGGCAACGTGGGTGGCGTCACCTACCTCACCGTGCTGTCCTTCGTCGACACGTCCACTTTCTTCCTGATCATCGCGGGCAGTGCTGCAGCGTGCCTCGTTATAGTACAGTTCATCGACGAACCGACAGGCCAGCAAACAGAGATACTACCGGATGGCACGGTACACCTGATTGAGCTCACCTGATATGAATGCCGTGCAAACAGTGACTGAAGCGACAACGCACCTACAGGATAGCCTGCGGCTGAGGGTCGGGCAGCACAGTGTCGCCGGTTGCAAGGAGCACAACGAAGACGCGATCGGCATTCGAATTCCCGACGGCAATCTGCTTGCCACGAAAGGTGCAGTAGCGGTGATCGCAGACGGTGTCAGCGCTGCTGAGGCAGGCCGGGAGGCAAGCCATACCTGTGTCGCCAATTTCCTGTCCGACTATTTCGCCACACCGGAGTCCTGGAGTGTGAAACACTCCGCACAACAGGTGCTGACTGCGCTTAACCGCTGGCTGTTCAGCCAGGGGCAGGGTTTTCAGGATAATCGCCGGGGCTTTATCACTACCATGAGCACGGTGGTATTTAAATCTCATACTGCACATGTGTTCCATGTCGGGGACAGCCGCGTGTACCGGCTGCGCGAGGGCATACTCGAACTGCTCACACATGATCACAGTACGCGCGTATCCGACGATCACGCCTACCTGGCCCGTGCGATGGGGCTGGACGTGCGCCTGGATGTCGATTACCAGGCATTCCCGCTGGAAGTGGGTGACCTGTACCTGCAAACGACGGATGGCATTCACGATGTGCTGGGTTACGACGGCATGCTGCGCATTGTGCAGAACACTTTTGCGACACCCGACACGGCGTGCCAGCAACTGGTAGATGCTGCACTCGCCGCCGGCAGCCAGGATAACCTGAGCTGCCAGATACTGCAGGTCGACGGCCTGCCGAACGCGAACATCGACGAGGTCGTCAGCCAGCTGACACAGCTGCAGTTCCCGCCCTTCCTTGAGAAAGGCATGATCCTGGATGGCTTTCGTGTGCTGCGCGAACTGCATGCCAGTAACCGCAGCCAGGTCTACCTGGTTGAGGATACCAGCAGCGGCGACCACTTCTGCATGAAAACGCCATCGGTCAACTTCGAGGATGATGCAGCGTATATCGAGCGGTTCGTAATGGAGAGCTGGATAGGCTCGCGCATTAATAGTCCCTATGTGGTCAGGGTAGTGGACTCCCACCGCCCGAAGAGCTGTCTCTATTACCTCACCGAGTACGTTAACGGAATGACGCTGACACGCTGGATGCGGGAGAACCCCAAACCCGCCGTTAGCGAAGTGGTACGCCTGGTCGACCAGATAGGCAGGGGCATTCGCGCAATGCACAGGCGCGAAACCCTCCACCAGGACATCAAACCGGATAACATCCTGATCGATGCTAACGGCCAGGTGAAAATTGTTGATTTCGGTGCCTGCCTGGTCGCGGGCATCGCCGAGATCTCCACACCGATACAACGTGACGTTGCGCTGGGCACCGCCAGCTACTCCGCGCCTGAACACACCCTGCGACTGAAGGCCAGCTACCGCTCCGACCTGTTCTCGCTCGCTGTCATCAGCTACGAGATGTTAACCGGGAAGCTGCCCTTCGGAGGCCGCCTTGAGCACTGTAAAACGCAGCGCGATTTCCTCGCAACGACGTATACCGAGAGCTACAAATACAATCCCATGGTGCCGCTGTGGCTGGACTGCGCGATAAAAAGGAGCCTGCGCTTTAACGAGGAACGCCGGCACGGCGATGTGGCGGAGTTTGTCTATGAACTGCAAAACCCCAATCCGCGTTATCTGGAATACCACCAGCGACCGCTGGTGGAGCGCGACCCGCTGATGACCTGGAAAATACTGTGTGCCGTGCTGGCACTCAGCCAGGTTATTACACTGGCTGCACTACTGCGCTAGACGCTGCTCAACTTCAATGGTATCCGCTGAAAAGCAGAACACGGCTCTGGGCAGTACTGTTCCACCCAGACCTCTGTTCAACGCAATCTGAAGCGTGGGTCAACCGGCTCGCATGCGCTGCCATCGCCGACGATGGTGTATTTATATGCTACATCGGGAGATTCTCTATTAAAGTTTGGCGACTGTGTGTAGCCATTGTTAGCCTTGATCGGCCGGCCTTTGAACGGGTCGAAATAAATTCTCCAGCCCAAAGACAAGGGGTTGCCAGCTTCATCGACTGACTGCCAGGAAATTTTCCTGGTTTTTTCGATGTCGAAATCGACTGGGTCAGCACGATCAGGACATCCAGCCTTGAATACGATTTTGACCTCACAATCATTAGTATTCGTCTGCCCTTTCTTCTTACATTGCGGAGGATGCACCTGCGAAACAGTCTGCGAAGCACACGCACTGATAGAAATTGCGGCCGCAGCCATCATCACACCGGCTACTCTCGCTATGGATAAATCACGTCTCATTGCTCTTTCTCCTTGTCCGTAAGGTGTAAGTACTGTCGAAACTCCCCAGCGAGCACAGCCGTGTAATCAGGCATCTCCTTCAGACTGGACAGCCCTGCGTCCGCCTCCACCATATGCGGTGGATAGCCAAGAGACAGCGCGACACGCACTGCTTCCAGTGCCAGTTGCTGCTCACCAAGAGCACACAGTGCGGTAGCAGAAAAATAGTAGACCATCATATCGTTTTCCGCCAATTGCCTGGCCAGCTCAATATTCTCCAGCGCTTCCTCGCGCTGTCCGGTACAGGCCAGGTAGTGGCCGAGGGCCGCAATCGCGAATGCATCGGAAGGATTGATCTGCAGGTGCTCTTTTGCCAGCGCTATCGCGCGCTCATAGGCTTTCGGTGCGAGCTCTGACAATGTTGTGGAGTGCCTGTAGGCGTCGGCGAGATTGCCCCAGTTCTCAAATGATTCCGGCGCCATCTCCAGCGCCTTGGGGTAAATCGCCGCTGCCTCGTCGTAACGACCCAGGAAGAAATAGCTGGAGCCCAGATTGGCGTAAACTGTAGCCATCGGGGTAACACTCAATGCCTTCTCCCAGGCCTGTGCAGCGTCTTCAAAACGACCCATCAGGAAATACGCCGATCCAAGATTGTTGGCCGCCGCATTACTCTCCGGCATAAGATCATTAATGCGCTCGAAATAGCGTATCGATTCTTCCACCCGACCCACATCGAACAGATAGCGCCCCATCGCCATTGAGGCTGCCCAATTGTTGGGCTCCAGTTCAAGTGCACTGGCGAGCGTTTCTTCCGCGAGCGCGTATTTCCCCTCGGCTTTGAATGTTTCAGCCAACCCGATGTGCGCGTCAACCGCCGACGGTTTCAGTGTGAGCGCTCGATTGAACTTCCGTTCGGCCAGCGCGAACTGTCCGGACGCCCGGTACAGATTGCCCAGTGCGATGTAAACCGCGGGAGAACTGTTATCCAGTATCTGCGCGCGCTGACAGGCCTTTTCAGCTGCCGAGAACCGAACCTTCTCATGGTTGGCAGAATACTGCTGCAGTTGCGTATCACACAATCCGGCAAACGCATCTGAGTAGTCTGGCGACAGGCTCACGGCTTTTGAGAACATCTCCTCGGCGTTTTTCAGCGACTGGGGGTCACGCGGTTTACGCAGGTAATCCCTGCCGCGCAGATAGAATTCGTATGCAACCGGGTCCACACTCGCGCCATCTTCGAGAATATCCCTCGACTCGGGCGAAAGGATCAGCTGCAGGTTTTCGACCACCTCCCTGCTGATGTCATCCTGCACAGTAAAAATATTGTCCGGTTCTCGATCATAGGTCTCTGACCAGAGATGGAAGCCATTGGTGGCATCAATCAACTGGGCTGTTACGCGAACCTGGCTTCCTGAATGCCTTACACTGCCCTCCAGCACGTAACGTACGCCCAGGTGTTGGGCGATAGTGGGAATATCGAAATCCCTGTCCTTGAAGTAGAACGAGGACGTTCGGGCAGCGACACTCAACTCGTCCAACTTCGCCAGCAGGTTAAGGATTTCCTCCGCCAGGCCATCGCCGAAGTGCTCCATATCGGCAACATCACTGAAATTCTGGAACGGCAATACGGCGATGGTTGCGCGCCCATTGCCAGTTACAGCGGTTTCTCGAGCGGGGCCCGTGGGTGTGACGACCACAGTTCCCCAATCATCGTCGAACAGGCTGAGCCTATTCTCACTGAGACGCTCCAGGTAGAAGTAGCCCACCAGCACTATGAGAGTGAGACTTACCGTTATCGCAACTGCCCGCAACGGCGTCAGGCGAAACCGTTCAATATCCGCTCTGATATCCTCTTGCGAGGTTGCGGTTATCCCCCGAGACGTTATGTTGAATACCCAACTCAGGACCAATGATAAAGGGAAGCCCACCACCGCCAGCAACAGCACCATGGTGATCGCATTCTCACTCAGGCCCATGATCGGGAACATCACATCGGCCACCTGCAGCAGTGCCCATGCTGCTGCAGCGTATAAGGCGGCAACCCGAGTAACGCGCCGCTGCTGAAGTTGACCCAGGATTCTATTGAGTTTCATAGCGATCTTACCGGGCGTGTTTGCCTGCAGTTTAGCAGCTTCTGGCAAAATGGGACGCAGCTTCAGGATTAGCAGCCCTGAAAGGGGTGCCACGGAAAGCCAGGGAGGGAAACGGGGCGCGACCCAGGATGGTCACACCCGCAGGCTTTTACGCGGACAAATCGCTACAGGTTCTCCTCTGCAAACGCCGCCAGGCGTGAACGTACGATCCCGTTGACGTGCATAATGCCCGCATGGGGGTAAGCCTTGCTCTTCTCCACGAGATAAGTCAGTCCCGATGTCAGCGGCGATATGTACTTGTTGTCTATCTGGGCAAGGTTTCCCAGCACCACAATCTTCGAATCCGCGCCGACCCGGCTGATTACCGATTTCAGCTGGAACTGGGTAAGCCCCTGCGCCTCGTCGATAATCACATAGGCATTATTGAACGAACGGCCGCGCATGAAGTTCAGGGATTTGAACTGGATATTGGCCCGCTCCTTCACGTAGCTGATACTGCCATTGCACGACTCATCCCCGCCGTGCAGGATTTCCAGGTTGTCGTCAAACGCCGCCAGCCACGGCGCCATTTTCTCCTCCTCCGTACCGGGCAAAAAGCCAATATCCTCTGCGATAGGCGGCGTCGAACGCGCGACAATCAACTTGCTGAACTTGCGCTGTTCCAGAATGGCGTGCAAGCCGTAGGCCAGTGCCAGCAGTGTTTTACCGGAGCCGGCGGGACCTGTCATCACCGTCATATCCACACCGTCGTCATCCAGCAACGACATCGCCATGGCCTGTTCCAGGTTGCGCGGCGCCAGGCCCCAGAAGCGCTTGTTCATCAGGTTGTCACGACTGTCGCAGCGCAGGTACACGAAATCCCTGTCGACCCGCTTCACAAAGGCCATAAACTCCTGGTCATCGTGGACAAACATATTCGGGTAGGCCTGCGGCAGTGATTTGCGCGGCACCCGGTGCAGCGTGTAATCATCCTCGCGCAGGGTATCCACCTCGCTGATCGTGGACCAGAAATCGCCACTGATGTGCTCGTAGCCAGTGGCGAGCAGGTCGATATCATCCAGTACGCGGTCGCGGCGATAGTCCTCCACATGCATCAGCCCGGAACCCTTGGCCTTGATGCGCATATTGATGTCCTTCGTCACCAGGCAGATAAACTCGTTGGGGTTTTCGGCCTGCAGGCGCAGCGCGACATTGATAATCCGGTTGTCATTGGCCTGCGCCGGGGTACCGTCGAGATAAGGCACATCCGTGTTGTCAGCAAGGCGCTGGTCCGGGTAGATCGCCAGCGTTCCCGGCGCATAATTTTCCAGTGCAGTTCCAGGCACCGGCACGCCCGCCTGGATCTCCTGGGGCGATGCCGCCTCTACGACTTTGTCGATCATATTAATGGCGATGCGGGCCTCCCGGCTCACCGTTTTATCGTGCCGGTCCTTGATATGATCGAGTTCTTCCAGCACGGTCATGGGGATGACCAGATGGTGTTGTTTGAAGGCCGTGACGGCCATCGGGTCGTGCAACAGGACGTTTGTATCCAGTACGTATGTTTTCTTGATAACAGGTTTCAGGGGTGTGGTTTTTTCTACACGCAGCGTAGAACCTGAGTCCATAAGAGATTCCTCATAACAGTTTTACGAAAAGTAGGTGACTGAACTTGTAGTTGAAGGCCCGATACGTCCGGTCGGGTGGTGCGTGAGGAAAGGATGGTGAATGGTTTGAGGGCGGCTTTTGCGGGAGTAGACAGCCCCAGCTGTCGATATACACTGGCGATAGTGTTGTGCTTGTAGTGTGGCACAGGGCAATCAGCGAAAACCAGATTGCCCGGCGGCCCGAAACTCATCAATGGCACACCCCGGCGGATTGCAACCGCATGCGGTGATTATTAAACCCCCCGTGTCGAACTGTCAATGCTGCCATGCCAATTTGATCGAGCATTGCCCGTTTCAGGCATAACTCACTGACAGCCGTGGCAATTTCGGCTACGATGCGCAACTTATATCTCTAAATAAAGTTGTCCCACGAATGCTCAGCCAGGATACCCTCTCGCAACTGCAAGGCCTGAAGTCGCAAATGGAGGCCGAGAAAGAACGCGCCGAAGCGGTTATCAAAGGCACCCAGGCGCGCTATGGTTTTGCGGTGCTTGACGATGGGCGGGAGATATTCATTCCGCCGCAGGAAATGCTCAAGGCCTTCCCCGACGACCGGGTCAGGGTCTGCATCCGCCCTACCAAAGACAACAAGACTATTGCCGATATCGAAAAACTGGTGAGCAGCCCGCTGCTGGACTTCACCGGACGCTGTGTGCGCAAGGGCAAGGCCATCTTCGTAGAGCCTGACCTCAAACAGCTGAACCGCTGGTTGTTTATACCGCCACAGGCGCGCAACGGCGCCAAGGAAGGCGACTTCCTGCGCTGCGCCATCCTGCGTCACCCCATTCGTGACGGGAAGCCACAGGCCAAGGTACTCTCCGTGATTGGAGACGAGAGCACCCCGGGCATTGAAAACCTGTACTGCATCGCCAAATACCGGCTGGCCACCCAGTGGAGCAACGCCGTCAAAGCGGAGTTGAAAGAGAGCCAGGCACACATTCCTCCACTCGAAACGCAGAAACGCCGTGATCTTACCGATCTTGAGTTCGTCTCGATCGATTCGACCAAAACGCTGGACATTGACGATGCGCTGTACGCCGAGATCAGCACAGATGGCTGGGTGCTTTTCGTCGCAATCGCGGATCCCACTGCCTACATCAAGCCGGAATCCAGCTTGCACCGCGAGATAGCAGCGCGCGCCACCACTGTGTACTTCCACGGCGACGTGGTGCCAATGTTGCCGGAGGAACTCTCACAGGACACCTGCGCATTGTCCGAGGGCGTCGATCGCGCCGCGCTGGTCTGCAGGATCGCCATCAGTGACAGCGGTGAAATTGGCGATTTCGAGTTTATTGAGGCGACTGTTCGCTCGCGCGCGAAACTGTCGTATTTCGCGGTCGATCGCTACCTCAATGGCCAGTACGACGAACTCATGAGCCACGCTTCGCCGCTGGAAACGCTGTACCAGATATACAGGGCACTGCGCGCAGAACGGGAACAACACCACCTGGTAATGGAAGATCGCCAGGAATTCCGCTGGGTAATGAACGAAAGCAAGCAGATAGAAAGCATCGAACCCACAGAAAAACTGCTGTCGCAGAAGCTGGTGGAAGAATGCATGGTCGCCGCCAATCGCTGTGCCGCGCGTTTTCTGGCAACCCACCAGGCCAGCGGCCCCTTTGTGTCACACCCGGGTTTTCGCGGTGACCGCACCGATGAGGTGCAAAAATTCCTTGCGATGCACGCACCGGAGCTGGCAGAGCTGGACCACACCACGGTGCCTGGCTATCGCGATATCATGCGCGGCCTCGCTGTTTCCAGGCATTCACTGCCCCTGCGCGCGATGGTCAACCGCCTGTTGACTCGCGCCGAGCTGTCCTGCGAGCCCGCTCCGCACATGGGCATGGCCCTGGACTGCTACACCAATTGCACATCGCCGCTGCGTAAGTATGTGGATTTTCTGGTGCACTTGCAGATCAAAACGGTGTTGCATGGCACGGAGGCACGAAAGGTCAGTCCGGGCACACTGTCCGAGCTGAAGGTACACCTCGGTGCCTGCCGTTCAGCGACACTGGAAGCGGAAAACTGGCTGGCGTGTAATTACCTGAAGCGAATCACCAGCGCCAGTGCAGTCAGCTTTAACGCGACAGTTACCCATGTCACCAGCAGTGGATTTACCGCTCGGCTCGACGACAATGGTTTAACGGGCTTCGTGGACCTGCGCAAGGATCCGGAAAAGTTCAGCTACGACAAATGGACTGCGAGCCTCACCAGCACCACACGCCGGTTTCAGTTGAACCAGAGCGTTGAGTTGAGCTTTCTGGGCGCAGATGAAGACGGTTCGTATCAATCCCTGTTCAGCCCTGTCGCGGGTTGCGGCCTGAAGCCAGTCGACAAGGCGGATTAATCTATCCTGGGGGATAGCGGCCTTTTTTTGTGGAGTGCGGGTGGCGGGGTGTTGCTGCGTTCACCAAGGTGCTGCCGTAAGCCGGAGACCAGTTGAATCATCTCGCGCACGCCAAGGTTGCGCAGGTACTCGCCCATTTCTGTGTGGCTGTCGCGCACGATGGTGTTATCCATCGACTGGAACGCGTCGATAATGGCCAGTTCGCGCGGTGTGTAGCCCTCGTCACCAAAAATCAGCTTGGTGAACGTGTTCACAATCGCCATTTCGGTCACTGGCCCCTCTTCCTTTTCCTTGTATGCGCGTCGCATCTTCAAGCCTCTGCTCACTGCCGGGCAGCCCATCACCAGGGCCTTCCAGTATGACGGACAGAAACCGTCATCCTGATCATTATTTAGGCAATTTTGCACAAACTGGCGGAAAATCCCTGGCAAACACCCAATTTGGGGCAGGATTTTGCCCGGAGGATCGAGCAGGCGCGTCAGAAAATCGCGTGCCCCGGGGTGCGGGGAAACGGTATGGCATCGCGCACATTCTCCATACCGGTGACGTAATTGAGCAGCCGTTCAAAGCCGAGGCCAAAGCCCGCGTGCGGGACGGTGCCGTACCGGCGCAGATCCCTGTACCACCACAAACTCTCGCGGAGCGCTTCATCCATACGGGTATCCAGCATGTCGAGGCGCTCCTCGCGCTGGGCACCACCGATGATCTCCCCAATTCCGGGTGCCAGCACATCCATGGCCGCGACCGTTTTGCCGTCATCGTTCAGGCGCATGTAAAACGCCTTGATGTCTTTGGGATAGTTCATCACGACGACCGGCCTGCCCACGTGTTTTTCCGTGAGATAGCGCTCGTGCTCCGACGCCAGGTCCAGTCCCAAGGCCACCGGGAACTCAAACGCCTGGCCGCTGTTTTTCAGGATATCGATCGCCTCACTGTAATCCATGCGCTCAAACGGGCTGTCGATCACGCCGCGTAACCGCGCAATCACACCGCCATCAATATGCTGTTGGAAAAAGGCGATGTCGTCCTCACGCTCTTCCAGCACCGCAGCAATCGAGTGCTTCAGCAGACTCTCTGCCAGTGCAGCGTTATCGTCGAGATCAGCGAAGGCAACCTCTGGTTCAACCATCCAGAACTCAGCCAGGTGACGGCTGGTGTTGGAGTTTTCTGCCCGGAACGTGGGACCGAAGGTATAAACCTTGCTCATCGCCAAGCAATAGGCCTCTAACTCGAGCTGTCCCGACACCGTGAGGAAAGACTCCCCACCAAAAAAGTCCTGCTCAAAATCCACTGCCCCCTGCCCACCGCGTGGCAGGTTGGCAAAATCCAGTGTGCTCACGCGGAATAACTCCCCTGCACCCTCGCAATCGCTGCCGGTGATGATGGGCGTATTGATCCAGTGAAAACCATTACTGTAAAAGTAATTGTGAATCGCATGGGCAAGCGTATTGCGCACGCGCGTAATCGCGCCAAAGGTGTTGGTGCGCGGCCGCAGGTGAGCCTGTGTGCGCAGGTATTCGAAGCTGTGGCGTTTTTTGGCATTGGTGTAGGTCTCGGGATCATCAACCCCTCCGACGACCTCTACGGCACTCGCCTGGATTTCGACACTCTGGCCCTTGCCCTGCGATTCCACCAGCTCACCGCTGACGATGACGGCGCACCCGGTAGACAGTGGTAACACCTGCGACTGGTAGTTATCCAGCGTATTGGGCACGACGGCCTGTATCGCATCAAACGCGGAGCCGTCGTGTACCGCCAGGAACGATATCCCTGCCTTGGAGTCGCGCTTGCTGCGCAACCAGCCTTTGACGGTGACCTGGGAACCTTGCGGGACTTTGCCGCTGAATATTGCGGCGATGGGGGCGTGTTCGGGCATCGGGTTGGTCTTCTGGCCTAACGGGATTGAGTGTCGCGTAGATTACCTATGGATTGGGTTCATTGCCACTCGGGCGGTTTGGGTTCGTTGCCACTCTGGCTCTGAGGCGCATTTCCATTCAAGGACCTATGGGTTCACTGCCATCCGAGGCCTCTGGGGAACAGGTGGCCCCTACAGGACCCGCCGTGAACCCCTCCATGGGGGCTTGAG
>JAGRIK010000075.1 GCA_020443325.1 Halioglobus sp. | reverse complement strand
GGAACAGGTTTCCTGACGGAATCCGTATTGCCGGTTTACGCAAATAATTTTGCAGTCTTCACGTTTAACACGTTTCAGTTGACGCCGGATATTCAGCTCGAAGCCGGTTTACGCTGGACCAAGTACGACGGCCATGTGCGCGCCGATGTCTATTATGCCGGCGCAAATTATGCCGCCGGGATCTTCAATACGCTTGAAGCGGTCAATGCGGCGTTCTCGACCCGGTTTCCTATCGTCGGGATAGACAACCCCGATACCCATGAAGATGCCGTCACTGGCTCACTGAAAGTGCGCTATGACTGGCGCGATGAAGTGTCACTGTACGCTGCGTATAACCGCGGCTACCGTCCGGGCGGTATTTCCATCGTGCCCTCGCCCAATATTGGCTTCCTGCCCGATGGCACGCTGGAGTACCAGGAGGAAACGAGTGATGCGATTGAGATCGGTGCCAAGAGTACGCTGTGGGATGACCGCGCCAACCTGAACATTGCACTGTACTACCAGAAGTTCGATGGCTATCTGGGCTTTGTGCGCGGCGTCCAGGTACTCAATGATAACGGCGACCCGGTCGACCTTCCCGGCGGGATAGTCTACAACGGTGACGCAAATATCTGGGGTGTCGAAGTTGAAGGGCGTGTGTTGCTGACCGAGACCTGGGACGCCGGCGGTGCGCTCAGCTACAGCAAGGGCGAGTGGGACGGTGCCTCACAACCGTGCAATGAACGTACGGGCACGGAAGTTATCGGCAGTTGTGATATCGACGGTCAGCCACTGGGCGGCGAGCCCGAGTGGTCCCTGTCGTTGAACTCGGAGTACTTCTACCCGCTGGAGTCCACTGAGGTCTATATTCGCGGCCTGTTCAAGTATACGGATGATCGCCTGAATACAGATGCTTCAGCGGGGATCGGCAATGTCAGCAAGGATTTCGAATCCTACCAGACACTGGACCTGTTTACCGGTTGGCGCAGCATGGATTACAGCTGGGATGTTTCTCTCTGGGTCAAGAACGTCACGGATGAAGATACCGTGATCTTCCAGCAGGGTCCGGACCAGTACGATCTCGCCATCAGCGGGGGATCATATACGCAGACCAATATCCTGCCGGAGCGCACCGTTGGCCTGACGGCGCGCTATAACTTTTAACGGGTATCGTCCCAGGCCTCGGTATTCCTTCACGGCACTGCCGGGGCGTTTGACCATCTAGAAACTTGAGGAGCGTGAAAAGGCGATGACGATGCGAATTGCTGTTGGGAGTCTGCTGCTGGCTGTGGTGTCCCTGGCGCAGGCGGTCAACATGCCGCCGGTGAACGCCTACCTGGCAAAGTCCAGCTACTCCATGGCGCATGGTGACCCTGCGCAACAGGATGCCGTCAAACAGGCCGGACCGTCCGGCCCCTCGCGCACGCTCAGCCCCGGGGAGATCCAGTACCAGCATGTCGGCCCGGCACACTTTGGCGCAGTCACTTCCGGCGTCTACGCGGATGGCAAACGCGTGTTCTGGAGCAACGGCATTGATCGTATCGTCAAGATCGACTACGACACCTGGGAAGTGGTGGCAGAGTACTTCTTCCCCGGTGTAGAGGTCTACGACGAGGAGCGTGCTGATGAGGCGATCGCCGGGTTCGATGAGAACAACGACGGCCTGTTCGCGCTGGTCCGCACGTTCCAGGAGATGGGCAAGCTGCGCGACCTGGCCAACCTTTACACCGTGCTGGACAGGGATCATATCTACTACGTGGGCAGCAAGACGGGTTTGATTACCGCTTATGGCGATGCCGATTCCGACGACACGCGGTCGGCAATCGTCAAGAAGGCGGAGTTCCAGTTGCCGCCTGAAGTGACCGGGCCGGTGATGGGCCTGAATATGACCTACGATGGCTGGTTGATCGTCGCGACCGAGCATGGTTATGTCGCCGCAGTAAAACGGGATTTCAGCGAGGTGCATACCGTTCGTATGCGCTTCAGCGAAGGTGCCGAGGACAAGGCCACCGGTCCCGCCGGTAAGGGCTGGGTGCGCAACGCCTTTGCGTTAGACGATGACGGCGGGATTTACATCGCATCGCAGGAGCACATGCACAAGGTGGTATGGACAGGTGAGGAACTCAGCATTGACGAAGCGGATGGTGCGTGGACATCGCCCTACCTGAACAGCTGGGGGCAGGGCACAGGCGCGACCCCCTCGCTGATGGGCTTCGGTGAGGAGGACCAGTTTGTGGTGATCACCGATGGCGAGAACCTGATGAACGTCGTGTTGTTCTGGCGCAATGACATTCCCGAAGGATGGCAGCCACCCGAAGGAGCGCCCGACCGGCGCATAGCGGGCATGCTGCCAGCCAATATGGGCGACCCCGAGCTCCCCGCATTGCAATCCGAGCAGTCCGTCATCGTCGCGGGTTACGGCGCACTGGTGGTGAACAATACACCGCGAAACATTCCCTGGTACCTGCCGGAGCGGGCCAGCACATTGATGATCAGCATGCTGGGGAGCAACCCCGACTACCAGCCCTACGGGATACAGAAATTCCAGTGGAATCCCGAAAAACGCCAACTCGAAAATAGCTGGGTCAATAATAAGGTCAGCTCACCGTCTACCGTACCGATGGCCAGCCTTGATGCCAATCGCGTGTACCTGATCGGCGCGCGCGACAACCAGTGGACGCTGGAAGCATTGGACTGGACCACGGGTGAATCCGATTTTCATTACGTGATTGGTGGCCAGCGCTACAACGTATTATTTTCCGGCACGTTGATCGATGAGGACGGCCGCATTCACTACGGGACTCCGTGGGGGCGTGTGCGCCTGAACGTCCCTGCCCGATAAGAGACGTTACTCCGGGTTTTTGAGTTCATCCAGCAGACGTACGGCCTCTTCATACCCCGCGAAGGCTTGCTCCTCGGCCAACACGTGTTCCAGAACAGCGATAGCGCCTGCCGTTTCCCCCTGGGCGGAGAGAATCATCGCCTGGTGATACTGGTAGTCCGGGCGTTCCGGGGCTTTCATGATGGCCCGGCGGATGCTCAGTGCAGCCTCCTGGTAGTCCTCATTCGCATAGGCGGCGAGCGCCAGGGTATCCAGCATTTCAGCGGAATCGGGCGCGAGTTCACTGGCCTTTTCTGCCAGTGCCAGTGACCGTTTCGGATTGCTTTGCAGCAGTCCCCGGGAAAGTGATGAGAGGGCCCTGGTATTCCCGGCGTCTGCGTCGAGCACTGCCTCGTAGTGTGTTAGGGACTCTTCCTGCTGCCCTGTCTGGCGAAGCTGGTCACCGAGCGCGAGCCGCGCTGGCAGGTCCGCGGGGTGCTCGACAACCCACTCCCGTAATCGCGCGCTTCCCACCTCGTTGTTACCGGCAAAATTCAGGTAGCGCGTGAGTTCCAGCAGCGTCTGCGTAGAGGGTGCCAGGGAGAACACCTGTTGGCTGAATGCCAGTGCCTCATCCGGCTTCTTGTCGAGCGCGGCGGCGGCCGCTCTCAGCTGTAAAACATCAACGGACTCTGGTGCCACTTCTACCAGAATGTCCAGGTGTTCTCGAAAGGCTGTCAACTCCCCGTCGCCAAGATCCAGTCGCGCAAGCGCCAGTCTTGAGGGCAGGAAATGCGGATTGAGTGCCAGCGCGGAGCGCAGTGAAGCGCGGGCCTGCACGCCGTCACCTGTGCCCGCGGCGGCCATCGCCAGCAGGTGATGGGTCTCTGGCGTCTCCGGCGTAGAGCGCAGCATCTCCTCAAGTGTATATTGTGCGCCGATATTGTCGGCGTCGGATATCTGTGACAGCGCGAGGAGCAGCATCACCCTGGGCGAGCGCCGCTGGGACTTGTTAAGCGTCGCAAACAGCGGCGGCAGGTGCTCGGGTTTACCCAGGGCAAGATAATAACGCCCCAGCAGAAGCCTGGGTTCCAGTGCTGTCGGATGTTCCGTCATCGCGCGCTCCATCCCTGCAATTACCGCCTGCTCATTGCCATCCTTTGCATCGAGCAGCGCCAGTTGGATAAGTGTGGAGAGATGGTTGCGGTGATGTTCCAGCACCGACTCGTAGTAGCGCCTCGCCTCGTTTGGCTGCCCCTCTGCCTGTGCCATTTTCGCCAGCTGGTGACTGGCCGATGGATCACCAGGCGCCACAGCGATGGCCTTCTCGAACGATGCCCTGGCTCTTTTCGCCTGGCCGTTTTCAAGATAGGCCCGCCCCAGCAGGTTATGGGACATGGCATTTGCGGGGTGTCGCTGCTGATACGATTTCGCCGCGTCGATGGCGGCCGGGTATTCGCGATTCTGCAGATGACTGAGTATCAGCAATATCCCGGCCTGCTGAAACTGTGGGTCCAGTTCGAGGGCGGTTTCGAGTTGTTCATTCGCCGCCTCGCTGTTACCGCCCAGCATCAGGCCTGTGCCCAGGCGAATACGGGCCGATGCCGAAGCGGGTTGTAACTGTGCCACGGTCTCAAGCAGTGCGATCCCCTCATCAACACGGTTGTCAAACAACAGGGCATTTGCCAGTAGTGTCAGCGTGTCGGTGTCGTTCGGGTTTTTGTCGAGCACCGGTGTCAGCAGGGTCTCTATCTCGGAGAATTTTTCTTGTTTCAGGCGGATGGTCGCGAGCAGTTTGCGCCCTGCGAGATTGTCGGGAAAGGTTTCATAAAACTTGCCGGCGTAGGTTGCCGCCTGCTCCAGGTTATCCTGCATCAGGTTGGCTGAACCGAGAAAGAACAGTACCAGCGGAAATTGCTGCCAGGCGGGCTCGGCGAGTGAAAGGGGGCGCTGGGCCGCAGCGTATTGTTCTCTCTGGAACAGTACAATCCCCTTTATGTAGTTACCTCCCGGATTGGACGGTGAATAGCCCAGAAGTGCTTTGGCATCGGCCAGTGCCCCGTCGTAATCCTTCAGTTGCAGGCGTACCAACCCCCTTTTGAGATGCTCGACAGGGCTGTACTGCTGGTATGTTATCGCCTTGCTATAGGCCTTTAATGCATCGTCGAACGCGCCCTGTCGCATATACACATCGCCGCTGACGCTCCACGCCTGCCCCGAGTCGGGGTGCTCTGCGATGACCTTCCCGGTGGCGGCCAGGGCACCCGGATAGTCTTTCTGGGCGAATCGAATTCTCGCCTGTGCTATTTGTACATCGCTGACTTCGGGCGCCTGTTTAAGCGCTCGCCTGATGAGAGCGTTGGCGCGTTCAGTGTCGCCCTGCGCGAACTCCGACAGTGCCTGTACCGCCATCAATTCTCCCCGGGGATCGGGGCTTAGTTCATCCCGGGGCAATTCACTGACGCCCTGATAGTCTCCCAGTGCAAGCAACGCTTTGGCGAGTGCGGGCAACACATCATCGCGCTGCCACCCGAGTTCCCTGGCGCGCAACAGTTCCTTTGCTGCGGATTCTGCATCACCCGTGAGCAGATAATTCTGGCCCAGAAGCCACCGCGCCCTGGCGGACTTGGGGTCTTTTCGTATCGCGTTCTTAAGCTCGATAGTAGCGGGCTCAAGCTGGGATTCCGCAATATACTGTTCTGCCGTTGCAATATGCTGTTCGCTTGATTTGCCAGAGCATCCAGCCGCTATTGAGAGGGCAAGCAGCAGGGCGCACAGTGGTCGCGCAGGGGGGGTGCTAGTGCGAGGGTCGGGTATGACTGACCTTATCACTTGCGTCTCGCGCTATTTGAGCTTTTGCAGCTCTGCCTGCAGAACGTCGGGATCATAATGTTTTTTGACGGTGTCTGTTGTTGCCGCCACAGTTACCGCGACGATGACCCCGGTAAACATGATGCCCGTCCAGGCAATGATAACAGCGAGCACCTTTGAAGTGCGTTTGAGCGGGCGTATATCACCGTAGCCGACCGTGAAGGCCGTGATAAATGCCCAGTAGATGGTATCGAATGTACTCCAGCCCTCCTTGCGACCCGCTACCAGACCGAGAACAATAATAATGGAACACAGCGTGAGTAAAATGGGTGAGATAAGGGCCAGCACCGAAAAGAACAGTTTGATGAATGTCAGTGTAAAAGTCATGGTAGACCTTCTTATTGCGATGTCGTGGGCCGTGCAGCCGGAAAAACGGAAGCTGCGGGCCGTTAGCTGTATAGCTGAATACTGTAACAGACTTGTACCGATTTGGGGGCCTGGCGGCACAAGATGCCTGCTGCTGGCAAGTATGCAACGACTTGCCGAAACTGCCGTAGATTAGCTCTGTGGAGCTTGATGCCCAATTCCGGATAGGGCAAGCTGCAGCCATGACGATAGACAGTATCTGGTTCGTACTCCTGCACCTGGTAATCCAGGTGGCTGTTGTTGTGCGGGTATTGCAGCGCCCCAATCGCGAGCCCGCGTCCAGGATTGCCTGGATGGTCGTCGTCCTGGCGCTGCCGGTACTCGGCATCCTCGGCTATCTTATGCTCGGTGAGACCAATGTCGGTCGTCGCAACCAGAAAGCCATGAAGACCGTTATGGGGGGTGAATTACATCGGCAGACCGTCCAGGAGGGCCCGGAAAACGATCCCGTCACTGTACCTGTCCGATACGCCCACCTGTTTCGCGTCGGACATTCAGTCAGCGGCTTTCCCGCCGTCGGTGGCAACGTCGCCCGCTTGATGGAGGATTCGCAGAAAACGATCGACGCCATGATCGACGATATCGACGCAGCGCAGCGTCAGGTTGATGTGCTGTTTTACATCTGGTTGACCGACAACAACGGTACCGCCATGGCCGAGGCATTGATCCGGGCAGTCGGGCGCGGGGTGTGCTGCCGGGTGATGGTCGATGGCCTCGGCTCCCGGGCATTGCTCAAGTCCGCACTCTGGCGCCAGATGCAGAAGGCGGGCGTGCAAACCGCCGTGGCGTTGCCGCTGGGCAATAACCTGCTGCGTCCCCTGCAGGGCCGAGTGGATTTGCGCAATCACCGCAAGATCATTGTCATCGACAACCGCGTCACCTACTGCGGCAGCCAGAACTGTGCAGACGCCGAATTCAGGGTCAAGGCTAAGTTTGCACCCTGGGTAGATGCTGTCGTACGTCTGGAAGGTCCAATCGCCCGGCAGAATGCAATGCTGTTTGCCGATGACTGGGAGGCTTACACCGGGGAGGCTTCTGCAGGCATTGATGATGCCGCCGGGAGCAACGGGGCTGAGGGTGCCATAGCGCAGGTGGTTGCCAGCGGTCCCACCCTGCGCGCTTCTGCCATGCCCGAATTGTTTGTGTCCCTGATGTTTGCCGCGCGGCGAGAACTGGTCATTACCACGCCATACTACGTGCCGAACCAGTCGATGCAATCTGCGCTGTGTGCCGCCGCCTACCGGGGCGTACGCACCATCCTGATACTGCCCGCCAGGAACGATTCGCGGGAGGTGGCGGCAGCCAGTCGCAGTTACTACGCCGAGCTGCTGCAGGCCGGTGTGGATATCCGTGAATACGTGGGTGGGCTCCTGCACAGTAAAACGGTGACGCTCGATGGCCAGATTGTGCTGATCGGCTCCGCCAATATGGACAGGCGCAGTTTTGACCTGAACTTCGAGAACAATATCCTGTTTTATGACCCCGCGCTGACGGAGGCGGTGCGGGCGCGGCAGCAGAGCTATATCGATAGCGCCAATGACGTTACGCTGGCCGAGGTCGAAGGCTGGTCGCTGACCCGTCGGCTCTGGAATAATTCGGTTGCGATGTTGGGTCCTATCCTGTGATGTGCTCCTCTAAAACATAAATGCTCCTAACGGTAGATTTTTAGACACCAGCAGCGTGTTGAAAACCTTCATCTGACATTTCGGTTTGTTTTAGCATTGATTGCAGCGAGATGAATTTTTTCGTTGCGCTGTCGGGCGGGGTTAGTCGTGGGCGACGGGCTCGCACCCCAGTAGGCGTTTCAGTCGCTCCACGTGAT
>JAGRIK010000074.1 GCA_020443325.1 Halioglobus sp. | reverse complement strand
GCGAATCACGTGGAGCGACTGAAACGCCTACTGGGGTGCGAGCCCGTCGACCACGACTACCCCCCCCCGACAGCGCTACGAAAAAAATTCATCTCGTTGCTATCCAATGAGAAAACAAACCGGAATGTCACAAGGTGTTTTCAACTCATCTGCAAGTGAGGGAAGCGGTTTAGAGCGAGGGTGATTCCGCACAGCACTTCGCGCTGGCGGGGAGGAAATAAAGGCGCCGCAAAATGGGTAACAGGCATCAAGCTACCCGAAGGGAGCCTGATGCCTGCGAACAGGTCTTAGTTACCCATTGCCTTTTTGGCTTTTTCCGCTGCTTTCTTGGCTGAGTCGGCTGTAGCATCAGCGGCGTCCTCGATGCTGTCTGCCGCATCGTCGGCCATATCGCCGGCACTATCCGCAGCATCGCTTGCCATTTTACCGGCACTGCTGGCGGCATCCTTGACACTCTTGGTGGCGTCATCGGCCATTTTATCTGCCGAGTCCGCTGCATCGCTGGCGGCATCCTTGGTTGCGTCAACCGCCTCGTCTGCGGCATCGGCGGTTGCGTCATACGCATCCTCTGCCGCGTCGGCTGTGGCATCATACGCGTCGCTTGCCGCATCACTGACCGACTCAGCGGCTGACTTCGTCTTTTCCGTAACTGTTTCAGTGGCTGCCTTGGTCTTTTCGGTTACCGCTTCAGTGGCTTCTTTCATCGACTGCTGCGCCGATTGCACGGCTTCCGGCTTGTCCTCACCACAACCCACAAACGCGAATGTCACAAGGGCAAGCGACAGTGAACCTAGCAATTTCTTCGTCATCATAAAATTCTCCATAGTGGTTCGATTGGACCGGGAATTACGCTGTGTCCGTATTTGCAAGGGACAAAGCGCAAGTGCGAAGGAATATAACACCCACGCAGTCTGGCGTCACCCGGCGTTGTGGTAGACGTTTTGAACATCTTCCAGGTAATCCAGCATATCGACCAGGTTTTCCAGCACGCCCTGGTCTTCTTCGCTGAGTGCCACCGTGGCCTGGGGGACAAACTGTATATCGTCCACTTCAAACTGCAGGTCCTCAAACACATCCAACAGGGCCTGCTTCGCCTTGTAATATTCTGTATGGGGCGCAAAAACCGTTATCTTGCCGTTGTCACATTCGATATCGGAAACATCCACATCCGCTGCCACCAACGCCTCCAATGCCGCCTCTTCATCGTCCCCGGCGAACACAAGAATCGCGCTGTGGTCGAACAGGTGACTGACGTTGCCCGGCGAGCCGAGTTTGCATTTGGTTTTGTTGAAGCACTGGCGCACATCACCAAAGGTGCGGTTCGGGTTGTCCGTCAAGCAATCGACAATGACCGCTGTGCCCCCGGGCCCAAATCCCTCATAGCGCGCGGTGGAAAAATCCTCGCCGCCAACACCGCGCGCCTTCTCCAGTGCTTTCTCGATGACATGCGCTGGCACCTGTGCACGTTTGGCCCGCTCGATCACGCCGCGCAGCGAGAGGTTCCCGGCGGGGTCTACCCCTCCGGACTTGGCCGACACATAGATTTCCCGTGCATAGCGGCTGTACACACGCGCCTTCATATCGGAAGTCTTGGCCATCGACTCCTTGCGATTCTGGTAGGCCCTGCCCATAGCGATACTCCGTTGTTTACCGAAACCAGATTCTTGAATCAGGGCAGCAATATAATCGCTGGGACGCACAGTATCCAGTGACCGCTGGCGATTGGCTTGATATAAATCGTCGAAAATACCGTGTGCAGGCTGCATAATGGGCCCGGAATTGCAGACAGGGGTGGCAACGGCGTGAAAAAAATCATCGCTCTTCTGGTCGTTATCGCGGCGTCTGTCCTGGCGATCTGGTTGATGGGCAGACAACCGCCTGCACAGGTACTCCTGCATACCGTGGCGCGCGGCACGGTGGAAAAAACCGTCTCCAACACCCGGGCAGGTACCGTAGAGGCCTGCCGACGATCGAAGCTGTCCATGCCCAGTGGCGGTCGGGTGGACACACTGCTCGTCGACGAGGGCGACCATGTTGAAAGCGGGCAGGTGCTGCTGTCCCTGTGGAACAAGGACCGACTGGCGATGCAATCTCAGGCCAGCGCCCGGTTACAGTCCGCACGCCACAGCGCGGAACAAATCTGTGTCGAAGCTGAAAATGCCGCACGCGAGGCCACGCGGCTCGATACCCTGCTGGCACGCAAACTCGCATCCAGGGAGGCCGCCGAACTGGGCCGCACCAAGGCGCAGAGCAGCGGCTTTGCCTGCCAGGCGGCCCGCGACGAGGCCAAGGTGGCGCAGGCCAACCTGGACGTAAACAGCGTACTGCTGGAAGAGACGTTTCTGCGCGCGCCCTTCGCCGGTATCGTCGCGAAAATCAACGGCGAGATCGGCGAGTACGTCACACCCTCCCCACCGGGAGTCGCCACCCCCCCGGCGGTCGACCTGATCGATTACAGCTGCCTGTATGTCACAGCGCCCATCGACGAGGTGGACGCAGGCGAACTGCACCCCGGCCTCCCCGCCCGAGTGAGTCTGGACGCCTTTCGCGGTGAGACGTTCGCCGGCAGCCTGGACCGCATCGCCCCCTATGTACTCGATCTGGAGAAGCAGGCGCGCACCGTCGAGATCGATGTGGTGTTCGATGATCCCGCAGTGCGCGAGCGGCTGCTCGTCGGCTACAGCGCAGACATCGACATTATCCTCGAGACGCACGCGGACGTGTTGCGCATACCCACCGAAGCCGTGATGGAGAACGACCAGGTCTACCGCTACAACCGCAGCAGCGGCACACTGGAACTGGTGTCTATCGAGGCGGGACTGCGCAACTGGAACTTCACCGAGGTGACGGGAAACCTGGAGGCTGGCGATGAGATCGTGCTGTCACTGGATGTTCCCGGCCTGGCGGAGGGGCTCGAGGTGGTGCCGCGGGATGATTGAAGTCAGCGGTGTGAACAAGACGTTTGTCCTGGGTGACAGCACCGTACATGCACTGGCGGACATCAACCTGCGGATTGAACAGGGCGAGTATGTCTCGGTGATGGGGCCGTCCGGCTCCGGCAAGTCCACCCTGCTCAATATGCTCGGCCTGCTGGATCGCCCCGATAACGGGCGTTACTCGCTGAACGGGGTCGACACCCAGACACTGGATGAAAATGAGCGCGCCCGCCTGCGCCGCGAACAGATCGGGTTTGTGTTCCAGTCCTACCATCTGATCGCGCGCCTGACGGCGCGGGAAAATGTGGAGATGCCGCTGATGCTGGCGGGGGTGCCGGCCAAAGAACGGCACGAAGCCGTCGCGGGCATTCTTGAAAAACTCGGTATCGCCAAACGCGCGGATCACCTGCCCAACCAGTTATCCGGCGGCGAACGCCAACGGGTGGCAATCGGACGCAGTATTGTGATGAAGCCGGCCCTCCTGCTCGCCGACGAGCCGACCGGCAACCTCGACTCACGCTCCGGTGCGGAGGTGACCCAAATCCTGGAAAACCTGAATCGAGAGGGCATCACCCTGTTGATCGTGACACATGACAACAGCATGGGCGATCGCGCCCGGCGCAGGATACGCATGGTGGACGGCGCCGTCGCCACTGATAAGACGTTCGAGCACGTGGCCTGACGGTGCGGCTACTCGACCTGCTGCGCTTCAGCATTCTCGCGCTGCGCCGCCAGCGCTTTCGCAGCGCCATGCTGTTGACGGCCGTCGGACTGGGCGTCAGCGCTGTCGTGATACTCACGGCACTGGGCGAGGGTGCCCGCGGGTACGTGCTGGGTGAGTTCGCCTACCTCGGCACGGATACGGTCATCATGATCCCGGGCCGGAAAGAGACCACCGGAGGCATGCCGCCCATGACAGGTGTTGCCGCACACGCCATTACCCTTGAGGAGATGGAGGTGTTGCAGCGCGCCGTGCCGGGTGTGACCTCGTTGGCGCCCATGGTGATGGGCAACGGGCCGGTATCGTATAAATCCCGCGAACGGGACAGCATGGTGGTCGGCACGACAGCAGCTTTTTTCCCGCTGCGAAAACTGGAAATCGCACAGGGCAGCGGCCTGCCCGAGCTGGCGCTGGGCGAGGGAAAACAGGTGGCCGTCATCGGCCAGAAACTCAAGGAGGCCCTGTTTGACAGCGGCCGCGCCGTGGGCCAGTGGATACGGCTGCGCGACTACCGTTTTCGCGTAGTCGGTGTGCTGGCCGGTTCGGGCGACTC
The DNA here is from genome assembly GCA_020443325.1 of Halioglobus sp. GTDB lineage: Bacteria > Pseudomonadota > Gammaproteobacteria > Pseudomonadales > Halieaceae > Marimicrobium. The sequence continues at coordinate 2,498 of JAGRIK010000074.1, read as the reverse complement.
CTTCGGCGCAGACCTGAGCGAGGCGATCTTCATCCCGGTCGCCTCCGCGCAGGCCGTTTTCAATGTCCATGGACTGTTCCGGGTAACGCTGAAAGTGAAGGAGAATTACCAGGTGGAAGCGGTGAAGTCGGCCATCGCCAAACAGATGCAGGCGCTGCACAACGGCGAGCTGGACGTCACGATTATCAGCCCCGATGCGATGCTCTCCACGTTCGACAGTATTTTACGCGTGATGACCCTGGGGGTGGCGGGCATCGGCGCTATCAGCCTGGTGGTGTCGGGCATACTGGTGATGAACGTGACGCTGATGTCGGTGAAGCAGCGCACGGCGGAGATCGGCCTGCTGAAAGCGCTGGGCGCCCCATCCTCCCAGGTGCGCACCCTCTTCCTCACCGAGGCGGGATTGATAGCCGCTGCGGGCGCGGTGCTCGGTATCCTGGTCGGCCACGGGGTAGTGCTCATCGGGGCGAAGGTTTATCCCGGCGTGCCGTTTGCGACCCCGGCCTGGGCGCTGTGGGCTTCACTTGCGCTGGCAATCGGGACGGCACTACTCTTCGCGTGGTTGCCTGCGCAGCAGGCCGCAGACATGGAGCCCGTTGATGCGCTCGGTAAAAAGTAGACTGCCATGCTGGTAAGCGACTGGTTGCGCTGGGTGTTCCACGCGGTGACGACTGCCCGCCTGCGCAGCCTGCTGACCGCCCTAGGCATCAGTATCGGCATAGCGGCAGTCACCCTGCTCACCTCCATCGGTGAGGGTATTCGCGTATACCTGATGGACAGTTTTTCCCAGTTTGGCACGCGCATTATTGCGGTCACACCGGGTAAAACAACCACCGCAGGCATGGCGGGCCTGCTGACTACCATTCGCCCGCTGTCACTGGCCGACGCCACACATCTTGGCAAGTTACCCCATGTCGATGCCGTGGTCCCGGTGATACAGGGCACTGCGAAAATCGAAGCCGGACAATACAGCAGGGATACCGATGTCATCGGCGTGGGCCCCGACATGGATCGCGCCTGGCGGTTCACCGTCGCGCAGGGGCGCTTCCTGCCAGAGGGTGATCTGGAGAACTCGCGCTATTTTGCGGTGATAGGTTCGCGCGTCAAAGAGGAATTGTTTCGCGCCGGCAATGCGCTCGGCAGCTACGTCCGTGTCGGCGGCACCCGCTTCCGGGTGATTGGCGTAATGGAGACGAAGGGGCAACTACTGGGTTTCGATCTCGACGACGCTATCTATATACCGGCCGATCTGGCGATGCAGATGTTCAACAAGGAAAGCCTGATGGAGATCGACATCGTCTTCAGGGAAACCACGACGTCCGATGAGATGCGCGAACGTGTCAAGGAACTGCTGATCCGGCGCCACGGCGACGAGGACTTCACGCTGTTCACACAGGAGGACATGCTTTCCACACTGGACAAGATCATGTCCATGCTGAAAATGGCCGTCGGCGCCCTGGGCGGCGTGGCGCTGGTGGTCGGCGGCGTGGGCGTGCTCACGATCATGACCACTGCACTGAAGGAGCGCACCGGAGAGATCGGCCTGCTGCGCGCGGTGGGCTGCACACGGCAGCAGATTCTCTGGATGTTCCTGGGCGAGGCGGTGTTGTTGTCGGGGCTGGGCGGGATACTGGGACTGAGCATGGTCGCGATACTGGTGATCACGCTGAACACCTTCGCGCCCGGCTTGCCGATCAGCCTGCAACCGGCGTATATGCTGGGGTCACTGGCGCTGAGCTGCGGCGTCGGCCTCGCAGCCGGTATCTCACCGGCGATGAATGCCGCCGCACTCGACCCGATCGAGGCGTTGCGCTCCGAATAATCAGGCGGGCTAGCTGCCGCCAATTGACTACTGCGTATCCACAAAGCGCACACGGAAGAGGTTCTACGAAAATATTGATCGCCGTCATATTGCATCGAGCGATGTAACGACTAGAATCCTTGCTCGTACAAGGGCCCTGTCAACCTAACTTTACTGGAGTTCATACCATGCTTCCCCCCCTTAGACTGCGGCCCACCCGGGCGTTTCTATTGCTGCTGGCATCCGTCTTCACCGCTTCCGTCCTGGCGCAAGCGCCCGAACCTACACCGAAGGAACGCGCTGCCATGCTCAAGGAGTGGATGGCGGCCAGCGAGGCACAGTTGCGTCACTACCAGTGGATGAGCGAGACCGTAATCACGGTTGACGGCGACGAGAAATCTGATGACAAGGATCGCTGCTTCTACGGCCCTGAGGGCATGGTGCAGAAAGTCTCCCTGGGTGACTCGGTAAAATCGGGTGGTGGCCTGCCCGGCATCCTGCCGCCGGGACGCCTGATTAAAATGATTGAAGAGCACAAACAGGAAGAAATGAAAGCCTATATCAACAACGCCATTACCCTGCTGCAGACCTACCTGACGCCGAAGTCCACAGACATCCACGCAGACGTTGCGGCCGGACTGTTGTCTGTAAATCTACTTGAGCCGGGCAAGCGTGAGGAACTGATCTTCACGGACTG
>JAGRIK010000073.1 GCA_020443325.1 Halioglobus sp. | reverse complement strand
TCACGTAGATATAGGGCAATACGGTCGAGGACTTTGATATCGGTGAGCTGAGAAATGCGACTGCAAAGTCAAAGAACGTCTTCCGGAATTCAATAAAAACCGAAATGCTGCTGAGAATTGAATCCAGGGTGCTTTCGTCGGGAAGTGCGGACACTGTGACAGGCTTGATGCCTTTCATGTACAGCGCGACAAAAGCCAGCATCAAAACGGAAATCCACCAGGCGTGCCGGGAGCGCGATTGGATTGCCAGCAGTGCGAGCACGAGACACCCGATAATGCCCAGGAAAGTTGAGTACGAGGCGATGATGGCAAGCAGGCAGGCGGCCGCTGCGCGAGGTAGCGTCAGATTCGCTCTCGGCGTAACGAACAGGTAGATGCTGAACGCACAACACGCTGCGCTGATATACCACAGCGCATTAACAGCACTGATCAGATTCCCGACCTGGGTATAGCTACAGGTGTAAACCAGCGCGATACCGAGCATGAAGTAGCCGATATCCGTGTGCCGGGGTTTCGATATTCTCGACGTCGTAAAGTACAGATAGCATAACGCGGCGATACTCAGCCAACTGCCCAGGTAGGAAAGATAGTTTTCACCCCAGAGATACTTGTACTCTATCGCCATCAGCAGGCGTCCAACAACAATCCTGTGCGCGGAGGAGTGGGGCGCTATCCACTCCTGGAAACTGACGCCGCTCCAACCCGTCTCTACAAATGACTGGACGATGGGCAGCAGGGTTAAGGAGTCTTCTACCGGAATGTCGACATGAAACCGCGCCCAGAATAGCCAGGAGAAACAAAGCGATAACAGCCCGGCCATCAAGCTCATTGCAACAAGGATTTTCGGCGCCGCGGCTGTCAGTGTCGGGGGTATGCGAATGGTCACAGTCGAATACTACTTTTATGATCAATAGTGCCAGAAGGGATATTGCAGCAAGCCGCCACTCTAGCGCAAACAGCCGGTACATTGAACAGATTCCTTGCCGGTGTCGACCATTACGTGCAGGGTTCTCGTTGCCCGTCACACTTTCGGGCAGTAGACTGTCGTGCATACACTGCCAGAGGTCGTCATGTCGCAATCGCAAATCCAGTCCCTGCCCCAGGATAAGTTCCTGTTGGTGGCGGTCAATCTCCTGCATAAAGCCTTTATCGAGGCGACACGGACAGAGGCCAAAGCGCTTTACCAGAAGATCGCGGGCGAGGAGGTGGTAAATTTGACGAGGGTTGAACTGGTCGACAAATCCATCGCACGTTTCCAGCTCTCCCTGTCGCACAGCGAATTTATCGGCAGGCTCAATTTCGGTGCCTTTCGCGCCAGCGTGACGGCGCTTATTGCCAACATTGCCCAGGCGCTGCGTGAAGAGAGAGAACTCAGGGTGTTTAACGCACTCAACGAAGGTAGTGCGATGATCTTCGGGATCACGGCGGTAACCGTCGAGGACAACCAGCGCAATGTGATGGTGCTGGCGGTCGATTCGAGTGAGGCGGGCGAGGCGACAGTTTTGCAGCTGATGTATCTCGATCCATCGCAGTTTGCCGGTGGCGCCACGCCGGCAAAATCGGATACGGTCGGCTAGGCCTCGATGTGCACCCGGGGAGTACTGGGTCTTTCCAATACCAGTTTTTCCGCAGGCGCCATCACCTCGGCAGTTCCGGTGAGCACGCGCTTGCCCTGTTGATTCAGGACAGTACAATCCAGAACGACAATGCCGCGTTTGTCTTTCTTCTCGGTCACCTCGAGCGTCAGTGTGATGGTGTCGCCCGGCCTAACGGGCAGGCGAAAGCGCAACGACTGGCTGAGGTAAATTGAGCCGGGGCCCGGCAGTTGCATTGCGATGGCGGCAGAGATGATGGCGCCACTCAACATCCCGTGTGCGATGCAGCCCTTGAACTGGGTGGTCGCGGCAAACCCGGCATCGAGGTGCACCGGATTTACATCGCCAGAAAGTGCGGCGAAAAGCTGGATGTCCTGCACGTCGACCCGCTTGGAACAGGTGGCCGTTTGCCCTATCGTTATCTCGTCGTACGTATAATTGCTGATTTGCGGCATGTCGCGGATTTCCTGACGGTGAATTCCTGAAAGCTTAACCCAATTCTGCGCGCTTGAGCGTAAATAACCTGACTGGTGAACCACCCGTATGGAAGATTTACCCACAGCCGGGAGACGAATTCCGGCCATTGTGTATCCCGAGGAACTCCCGATTGCTGCGAGCCGGGACGACATCGCTCGCGCGATTGCCAATCACCAGGTGGTGATCATCGCGGGCGAGACGGGATCCGGCAAGACCACGCAGTTGCCCAAGATATGCCTGGAACTGGGTCGTGGTGCCACTGGCCTGATCGGCCATACCCAGCCGCGCCGCCTGGCGGCCCGCACCGTTGCTGCGCGTATTGCGCAGGAGTTGGAGACGTCGCTGGGCGATCTGGTCGGCTACCAGGTGCGTTTCACAGACCAGGTGTCACAGAACACCGCTATCAAGCTGATGACGGACGGCATCCTGCTGGCAGAGATGCAGCATGACCGGCTGCTGCGCAAGTACGACACCCTGATCATTGATGAGGCGCACGAACGCAGCCTGAATATTGATTTCCTGCTCGGCTATCTCAAGCGTATCCTGCCGCGGCGACCAGACTTGAAACTCATCGTGACCTCCGCGACGATCGATGTGGAAAGTTTTTCCCGGCATTTCAATGACGCACCGATCATCGAGGTGTCCGGTCGCACCTTCCCGGTGGAAACGCACTATCTCGGCCGTGAGCAGGAGCAGGAGGACGGGGTTGAGGCACAGATCGTTTCCCTGGTGGAGGATATTGATGCCGGTCACTTCGGCGCACGCGGCGATATCCTTGTGTTTTTGCCGGGCGAACGCGATATCCGGGAGCTCGCGAAGGCGCTGCGCCAGGCGAGCGAACTGGAAATTCTCCCGCTCTATGCCCGGTTGAGCCAGGCAGAACAAAACCGTGTATTTGAGCGGTCTGGGCGCAAATCCGGCATCAGGGTTGTACTGGCGACCAATGTCGCCGAGACCTCACTGACCGTGCCCGGCATTCGCTACGTGATCGATCCGGGCGAGGCCCGCATCAGCCGCTACAGCCATCGCACCAAGCTGCAGCGCCTGCCGATTGAACCGGTATCGCAGGCCAGCGCAAACCAGCGACAGGGGCGCTGTGGCCGCATCGGCCCCGGTGTGTGTATCCGGCTGTACAGTGAGGACGACTACAACAATCGCCCGGAGTTCACCGATCCGGAGATTCGGCGCACCAATCTCGCTGCGGTCATCCTGCAGATGCTGACACTGGGGCTGGGTGATGTTGAGCAGTTCCCGTTTATCGATCCACCCGATTCACGCATGGTGCGCGACGGCTACAAGCTGCTGGAGGAGTTGGGTGCCGTGAGCTCCGCAGGTGAACTGACGGCCGTCGGCAAGCGGATGGCACGCCTGCCGGTGGACCCCCGCCTGGCGCGAATGGTGCTGGCCGCCGATGAGCGCGGCTGCCTGCAGGAAATCCTCGTGATCACCAGCGCGTTGACCGCACAGGACCCGCGCGAGCGCCCGCCGGACAAACAGCAGCAGGCGGACCAGATGCATGCCCGGTTTCGCCACCCGCGCTCGGACTTTATGGCCTGGCTCAGCCTGTGGCGCTACTACGATGAACAGCGCCAGGCCCTGAGCCAGAACCAGCTGCGCAAACTGTTCAGCCGTGAATTCCTGTCGTTCCTGCGGATGCGCGAGTGGCGCGATATACACACCCAACTCAGCATTGCGTGCCGCCAGCAGGGGCTGAAGCCAGCGGCCACATTGCCGGATGAGGAAAACTACCAGGGCGTGCATACGGCGCTGCTCAGCGGGTTGCTGAGCAATATTGCCCAGCACGACGAGCGGCGGGATTACCTGGGCAGTCGCAACCGCAAGCTGCAAATCTTCCCCGGGTCCTCGCTGGCGCGGAAATCGCCGAAGTGGCTGGTGGCGGCCGAAATCGTTGAAACCTCGCGGGTCTTCGCCCGCGAAGTGGGTGCGATAGAGCCGGAGTGGGCGCTGGGCATCAACCCCGATTTACTGAAAAGACATTACTATGAACCGCGCTGGCAGTCGCGCCGCGGGCAGGTGGTGGCCTATGAAAGAATCAGCCTGTACGGGCTTATCCTGGCAGACAAGCGCGTGGTGCACTACGGGCCGCTGGCGCCCGCGGAGAGTCGCGCGCTGATGATCCGCGAAGGGCTGGTGGCCGGGAGGTTTCGCCAGTATCCCAAATTCCTGAAGCACAACCGGCGCGAGGTGCAGGCGGTGGAGGAGTTGGAGTCGCGCACCCGCCGGCGCGATATCCTGGTGGATGAACAGGTGTTGTTCGAGTTTTATGATGAGCGCCTTCCCGAGGGAATGTATACCGCCGCCTCGCTGCAGTCCTGGTTGAAGCGCAACCCCGATCGTGAGCAATCGCTCTATCTGACGCGCGAGGTGCTGGTCGCACGGGATCCGGGGGAGGCTGTCGGTGAGCAATTCCCGGATCACCTGGCGTGGGAGGATATGCGGTTCAAACTGAGTTACCAGTTTGAACCCGGGCAGGTCGCTGATGGTGTCTCCGTGACCATTCCAGTTGCGCTGCTGAACCGCTTACCGAGATACCTTTTGGACTGGCTGGTTCCCGGGTTGCTCCGTGAAAAGTGCATCCAGCTGGTAAAGGGCCTGCCGAAAGAGAAACGCAAGCACCTGGTGCCCGCCCCGGACTTCGTTGACCGGGCACTGGAGCAATTGCAGCCGGACAATGTGAATCTGCTGGCAAGCCTGGCCGGTCGATTATCGAAGCTGGGAAAAATCGTGTTGGAAAGTGACGACTGGGCCATCGAGAAGCTCGATGATTACTACCGGATGAACGTGCGTGTGGTGGACGCGCAGGGTCAGTTGCTGGGGCAGGGTCGCGACCTGGATAAACTGGTGCGCCGCTTTCGCGAGGATACACGCCAGAGCATCAGTGCCAGCCCGCAGGCGTCTGTGGCGCGGGAGGGTATCACGCGCTGGGACATGGGCGAGTTGCCGCGTGAATGGCGCTTTCGCCAGGCTGGTATCGATATTGTCGCTTATCCGGCTCTGGTCGATAAGACTGAGACCGTGGCCATTGAGCTGTGCGACTACCCCGGCGAGGCGTTTGTTCACCACCGTTTGGGCGTGTTGCGCCTGTTGCGTCTGGCCGGGGCGCAGCAGGTGAAGTACCTGCGTAAACAGTTATTGCGCGGCAATGAGTTCAACCTGATGCTGGCGGGTGCCCAGTTGGAGCGCGGCGCGCTGGTAGAGGATATGATCGATGCAGCTTATATGCAGGGGCTTGGCACCGACCAGGGTCTGCCGTACAGCGAGGAACAATTCTGCCGGCTTGAAGAAGAGAGCAGGGGGGCGGTTGTCGGTCGCGCCAATGACATGGAGACCCTGTTGCTCAATGCACTGCGCCTGCTCGTCGAGGTGCGCCAGAGGTTGACGGCGCCGGAGATGGAAAAATGGCCCGATACCCGGGCGGATGTTCGTGCGCAGTTGTCCCATTTATGGAGAGAGTCATTCCAGCGTGATACCCCTGCGGAGTGGCTGGCGCAGTATCCCCGCTATATGAAAGCACTGCAGCAACGCCTGGAGCGATTGGCGGGCCAGTATCCGAAAGACCAGAAGTCAACCGCCATCCTCGCTGCACTGACTCAGCCCCTGCTCGACGTGCTCGAGCGGCGCCCGGCGCTTGTGCTTCTAAGCGATGAGGTCTGTACCTATCGCTGGATGCTGGAGGAGTTTCGCGTGTCCCTGTTTGCCCAGAATCTCGGTACCCGCCGCGCCGTCTCGCAGAAGCGCCTGGAGGAACAATGGCAACTGGTGAGCCGGTATCTGGAAAATAACCCTCATTAACACATGGGTAAGGGAAGGTTTATTTCCCAATTGGTGCTGTGCGCTGAAACTTATCGTTTGCTATCCTGTCGGAATACCCACGAGGTTGGCTTAAGGCAGAATGTTGCCGGCCGCACTTCGGGTAGTTCTGGATAGACATCAATTAATCTCTGATCACAGACAGGAAATTACTATGGCTATATCAAAAAAACCGCTGGCGGCCGCACTGGGTGCAGCTTTTCTGGCAACGTCCATTTCTCCTCTGGTAACAGCAGAGTCCAACCCGTTTTCCGCACAGCAGCTGAGTGGCGGCTACGATCTCGCCAACTATGACAAGCACGAAGAGGGCAAATGCGGCGAAGGCAAGTGCGGTGAAGGCAAATCCGGCGAAGAAGGCAAGTGCGGTGAAGGCAAGTGCGGTGACAGCAAGGCTGGCGGCGAAGGCAGCTGCGGCGACAAAAAAGCCGAGGGTGAAGGCAGCTGCGGTGGCGAAAAGGCCGCTGGGGAAGGTAGCTGCGGCGATAAGTAATGCCTCAGACTGACCGGGTACTCCACGGAGCGGGACTCGGTTTACGACGGGCCCAATTGGGCCCGTTATTATCCATGGACCAGGGAGAGGTCGACTTTCTGGAAGCAGCACCGGAGAACTGGATCGGTGTTGGGGGTCGGTTTGGCAAGCAGTTTCGCGCCATGGCCGAGCGCTACCCCGTTGTCCTGCACGGCTTGTCGCTGGATATTGGCGGGCCCGATCCCATCGATACCGATCTGGTCCGCGCAGTACGGGCCCTGATGAGTGAGATCAATGTCCCGTTGTACAGTGAGCACCTGACCTATTGTGCGGCCGAGGGGCATCTGTACGACCTGCTTCCCATTCCCTTTACTGAGGAGGCCGTGCGGCATGTCGCGGAGCGCGTGCGGCAGGTACAGGATATTATCGGGCAGCCCATCGCGCTGGAGAATGCCTCGTATTACGCCCAGCCCCACACCGACCTGAGCGAAGCGCAGTTTATCAATGCCGTGCAGCGGGAAAGCGGTTGTGACCTGCTGCTGGACGTCAACAATATCTACGTCAATTCCATCAACCACCGCTATGACCCACACGCCTTCCTCGACGCGCTGTCGCTGGAGCGGGTGCGGTATATCCACATCGCCGGGCACTACGACGAGGCCCCGGACCTGAAAGTGGATACCCACGGCGCGGATGTCATCGACCCCGTCTGGGCACTGCTGGCAGCGGCTTATCGCCGGCTCGGGCCCGTACCCACGTTGCTGGAGCGAGATTTCAATTTACCGCCACTGCCTGTGTTGTTGCAGGAAGTGGCGCACGTGCGAGCACTGCAACGGGATGCACGCGACAGCTCGGCGAGGGCACTGGGCTAGTGGCTGACTCCGCGCTGAAGGCCAGCCAGCTCGCGATGGCGCGCTATTTGCGAAATCCCGCGCAGCACCCGCCGCCTCCGGGGATCGAACCGCGGCGGATGAAGATTTATGAGCGCCTTGTCTACAACAACATCGAGAGTTTCATTAGCGGTGGTTTTCCCGTTCTGCGCGCGCTCTACGACGATGATGCATGGCACGCCCTGGTGCGCGCCTTCGTGGACCAGCACAGTTGCCACACGCCCTATTTTCTGGAAATCAGCCAGGAATTCCTGCAGTTCCTGATGCGGGATTACCAGCCGCGCGATAGCGACCCGCCATTCCTGGCAGAACTGGCGCACTATGAATGGGTAGAGCTGGCGCTCGATATCTCGGAGGAGGAACTGCCCGCCGCTGAGGAGGCCGAGGATATACTGGCTGCCGTGGTGCGACTGTCGCCGCTGGCCTGGTCACTGCGCTACCGGTTTCCCGTGCACAGAATCGGTCCCGGATTCAGGCCTGCAGGGGCGAGCGAGCCGACTTACCTGGTGGTTTACCGCAACAGGGCAGACCAGGTCGGGTTTATAGAGCTCAATGCCGTAACGGCGCGCCTGCTGGAATTGATCCGGGACAATACGTCCGATACCGCCCATACCTTGCTGGACGGCCTTGCCACCGAGTTGGGGCAGCCCCTCGAACAGATACTTGTTCACGGCGGTGAACAGCTCAGGCAATTGGCAGCCAAGGGAGTGATACAGGTCGCAAAGCCTTGACGCGGGCGCGATTCAGCGGTTGATCCCTCTGCGGCCTAAGCGTACCATCGCTGTTTTTAAATCTGGCCAGTCGTTGAAATGACCGTTACGCGTTATGTGCTCCTGTTGTTGATGGCGCTCCCGCAGCTTTCCATGGGCGAAGATGAGTCCGCCGGGGGGGTTGCCGACCCGTGGGAGCCGATGAATCGCCGCATTTTCAGCTTCAATGAGTCGCTGGACAATCACCTGCTCCTCCCCGCTGCCAAAGGCTACCGCTATGTGATGCCTGATCCTGCAGAGCGCGGAGTGACAAACTTTATCGCCAACGTCTACGAGTTCAATTCCATCTTCAACTCGCTGCTCCAGGGGCGTCCAGGCAACGCGTTGCAGAGTTTTGGCCGATTCCTGGTCAATACCACCGTCGGTTTGGCGGGCCTGATAGATGTTGCCACTCCTATGGGGATTGAGAGCCGTCCGGCGGATTTCGGGCAGACGCTCTATACCTGGGGCGTTGACTCGGGGCCCTTCGTGATGCTGCCGGTATTCGGCCCACGTACGGTGCGCAGCAGCGCGGGCTACTTCGTGGATACCTACACCTCGCTGCCCGGTTTGCCCGGCGTGATCGAGGATCGGGCGTGGGCCTACCTCTTCTGGACGGTTGAAGCGGTGGATCTGCGGGCCAACCTGATCAAAGCTGACGAACTGGTGACGGGCGACCGTTATATCTTCGTTCGCAACGCCTATTTGCAGCGCCGCGAGTACTTCCTGACAGGCAAGATCCAGGACAGCTTCTCCAACCAGGAGCGAGCGGAAGATTATCTCGAATTCTGACCTCGCCGCAGGGCGCAGGGACGTTCCGGATACGGCAAAAACCGGTAAAATTGTAAAATTCTGCCAAAGCGTTATTGCCGTGGTTGCCTGTACCCCCCGATGGGCGTAGTGTCACGCCCAACACATGATCAAAGCTTGCTATGACTGCTACAAACGGCAATATCCTTATTGTTGATGATCTTCCCGACCGTGCAGAATCGATGGCGAGTTTCTTGTCGCAATCCGGTTTTCACGTTGAGGTCATCACAGACGTCAGTAACTCCACTTACTCTCTGGGTGGTGACAGTGATCTGGATGTTATTTTATGCGAACTGGATCTCAAGGACTTTTCCTGGGTCGACGCCCGTCACGCGCTGCGCGGCATGGATGTGCAGGTTCCTGTGATCATGTTCTGTGACGTTGCAGATCCCGAGCGAATGATGACGGCCCTCCGCCTGGGCGCGAGTGATTTCTTTCTGCGCCCGATTGAAGACAAGGCTGCCTTGGTCAGGTCTATAGAACGCTGTGTTCGCCAGAGAAATCTGCGCCGGGAATTGCAGGAGTCGCGGGACCGGCTCGAAGCCGCCAATATCGAGTTGCGCGGTACTATCAAGATGCTTGAGCAGGACCAGCAGGCGGGGCGGCAAGTGCAGATGCGGATGCTCCCTGTCACGCCCATGGTGCTGAATGATTATGTCTTCAGCCATACGGTGATCCCGTCGCTCTATCTCAGCGGTGATTTCACGGACTACTTCACGGTGGGCGACCACTACGTCATTTTCTTCATGGCAGACGTATCCGGCCACGGCAGTTCCTCTGCATTCGCGACAGTCCTGTTGAAGAATCTCTTCGCACGAAAACGCTCTGATTTCTCCCGGCGTCGCGACGCAACAATATTGCAGCCCGTTACCATGCTGCAACACGCAAACAAGGAGCTCCTGGATCTGGGTGTGGACAAGTTCGCCACAATGGTGGTGGGATTGCTGGATATGCGCCAGAATACATTGCGTTATAGTGTTGCCGGGCACCTGCCGCTGCCTGTGCTTGTGTCCGACTCCGGTGCCCGCTACCTGGAAGGTGAGGGCTCCACCGTGGGTTTGATGGAGGACGCCCAATATGAAGAACATGTTGTGGATTTGCCCAATAGTTTTATGCTGGCGCTGTTCTCTGATGGGATCCTCGAGATACTGCCGCATATGAGCCTCATCGAAAAAGAGCAATATTTCCTCAAGGTGTTTGAGGAGACAGCTGACTCTCCGGAGCAGTTGGCAGCGCACCTTGGGTTAGACCGTGTCGATACAGCGCCCGACGATATCGCGGCACTGTTTGTGATCAAACGTGACTGACCTGAGCGAGGGGCGCATACTCGCAGCCAGCCAGGATGGCGCCTATGTCATCCGCCTGGAGGGTGATGTCCGTCTTACGCTGTGCACGACGATCGATGATTTTCTCGATAAGATGTTTTCCGATCCGAATTTTGCGAGCGTGTGGGTGGATCTCTGCGATGCCCAGGGGCTTGATAGTACGACCCTTGGCCTGTTGGCAAAACTGGCATTAAGGGTGAAGCAGAAATTCGGGTTTGTTCCTGCAATTTACTCCTGTGACGCGGGCATCAACCGCTTGTTGCGAAGCATGGACTTTAACCGCCTGTATGTATTGCACGAAGAATCCTGTGCAAACCCCGCCGACATCGAAGAGATTCCCACAGTCACTGGCAGCGAAGAGTCTGTGAAGCAAAAGGTCATTGAGGCCCACAGGGTGTTGATGGGGGTCTCGGATGAAAATCGCAATCGCTTCAAAGACCTGATAACGGCGCTGGAGCGCGGCTGACTCAACCCTGCGCAGCCAGTTTGCAGTGAATGTAGTTTGAATGTGGCACGTAGATCAGGTCGGCCACATTCCGAATCAGGTGTTCCTCGTACTTGTCCACATCGCCGTCGGCATACGCGACTGTCCACATCGCGCTGATCAGCTGTATCTTGCGCTCCAGACTCCAGCCCTCGTTGATAACTTGCGTGAATTCGTACAGTGAAGTCGCATCTTCCACCTGCTCCTGTGCAGCAGACACCAGGGCCTCGACCTCGAAGGCTTCCAATTGCAGCACAGTGGGCAGCAGCTCGGACAAGGTGGTAATCTCGACGCTGGATTCCGAGAAATCTGCGCGCGCTGTTTCAATCATTAACGCGGCGGCAGCGAGGCGCAGCTTGCGTTCCCTGGATTCCTCACTCTCCACAGGAGCGTGTTCAAACAGCGCTTTGAATACATGAATCATTGTGAACCTATCAACTGCTCGAGTTTTACCTGGTCGGCGACAAAGTTACGGATACCCTCGGCCAACTTCTCGGTTGCCATCGCATCGCTGTTCAGTTCGAAGCGGAATGTCGCCTCGTCAGGTTGTGTTTTGGCATCATCACTGGCGGCGGTTTCGGGGCTCAGCCTGCGCACCAGTTGGGCGTTGTCGTTGGATAACTCTTCCAGCAGGGTCGGACTGATGGTGAGCCGGTCGCAACCCGCCAGCGCTTCCACCTCACCGCTGTTGCGGAAACTGGCGCCCATGACCACTGTCGAATACTTGTGCTGTTTATAGTAGTTGTAGATTCTGGTCACAGACTGCACGCCGGGATCATCCATCGCGTCCCGTATAACAATCTCCGTATTGCTCTTGTACCAGTCCAGGATCCGGCCCACAAAAGGTGACACCAGAAAGGCGCCTGCATCAGCGCACGCTGCCGCCTGTCCAAAACTGAAAAGCAGCGTGAGATTGCAGTTGATGCCCTCGCGCTCAAGTTGTTGTGCTGCGCGTATGCCTTCCCAGGTGGAGGCCAGCTTGATCAGTATGCGATCCCGTGTGAACCCGGCTTCTTCGTACAGGCCGATAAGCCGCTTTGCCCGCTCAATGGAGGCGTTTGTGTCGAAAGAGAGGCGGGCATCCACCTCGGTGGAAATGCGCCCGGGTATAATACCCAGGATCTCCGACCCCACGTCCACGGCGAAGCGGTCTGTGCAGTTGCTGAGTTGCTCCCGATCGCTGCCGCCCAGTGAACTGGCCCATTGCCTGGCTTGTCCCAGCAGGGTCTGGTACTGCGGTATGGCAGCTGCCTTGAGCAGCAGGGAGGGATTGGTGGTCGCATCGAGCGGGGCATAGCGACGAATGGCTTCGATATCCCCGGTGTCGGCAACGACATCGGTCATTGCTTTTAACTGTTCGAGTTTACTGTTCATAACGTCCTGCTTCAGTGTTCTGCTACCAGCGCATGGGCTTGCGCGAGTACATCGATTCCCGCCCCTTTCTTGTAGGCATTTTCGCTCAAGTGGCGGCGAAACTTCCTCGCACCCGGAACACCCTGGTACAAGCCGAGTATGTGCCGGGTAATATGATTAAGGGATGCGCCGCGCGCAAGCTGCTGCTCGGCATAGGGCAGCAGCGCAGTGATAATATCATCGCGGGATTCAGCCGGTTTGTCCATGCCAAAGAGCATCTCGTCTACCTGCGCGAGCATCCACGGGTTCTGGTACGCCTCCCTTCCCAGCATGACACCGTCGACGTGTTGCAGATGCGATTGGCAATCACTCAATGTCTGGATGCCGCCATTGATCACAATGGCAAGGTGCGGAAAATCCTTTTTCAGCTGGTATACCCACGGGTAGTTCAGGGGAGGGATCTCACGATTCTCCTTAGGTGACAGGCCCTGAAGCCAGGCCTTGCGCGCATGCACAATAAACACCGAGCAACCCGCCGCCGCAACGGGTTCGACGAAGGCCAGCAATTGCTCATAGGATTCCATGTCGTCGATACCGATCCGGTGTTTTACAGTCACCGGTATGTCGCAGCTGTCCACCATGGCGCTTACACAGTCTGCGACGAGCTGTGGTTTGGCCATCAGGCACGCGCCAAACATGCCAGACTGTACGCGGTCGGAAGGGCAGCCGCAGTTGAGGTTGACCTCGTCGTAACCCCATTCCTGGGCCCAGCGAGCGCAGCGCGCCAGGTCTCCGGGATTGCTGCCACCCAATTGCAGGGCCACGGGATGCTCCTCTGCGTTGTAGTGCAGGAAGCGCTCCCGATCACCGTGAATGAGCGCACCGGTAGTGACCATTTCGGTATAGAGCAGTGCCTGCCGCGTCAGCAAACGCCAGAAAAAGCGGCAATTGTGATCAGACCAGTCCATCATCGGGGCGATTGAAAAGCGCCGATGAACTGCAAGATCTGCCGATGTCGTATTGCCCACCATCTCCCTTATCCAGTACTTAAGTTGAAATCATTAAATGGCCGACAACCGTGGCACTTCCCGTATCCCGGATTTTGCATCCTTACCACTGAAATTGAAATGCCGCGGCCTGGCTTTATTGGGGTGGTCGGCTAGAAAGTCCTGAGTTTACTCGATCGAATCTGCAGCGGCTGGTATCCGAATATCGCGCTGAGGTGATGCAGGTATGCGTGCTGTCCGTAGCGTTGCCATTCCCCGTTGAGGCGCGCATCCACCGTCTGGTAATGCTTAAGCAACGCGGGGTAATCCACCTCGCCTTCGGGCGCATTCTCCTGGCTCAATTCCTGCACCAGCATCAGCCAGGTTTGACTGGCACCCATAATAAAATAGGGCCATGAACGCTGGATCTCTATCGGCCACTCAGGATCACTGGTGAGTTCCAGTCGCCCCATCTCCTCGGGACTCCTTTGCGCAAAGCTGACCTTGTCCATTAGCGCGTTGTCGAGAAGCCACTGGGTGAGTGGCGCTGACGTGATTTCCGCGTCGATGCGGGCTGCGGTCGCTTTGTCAGCGAGGAAAATCAGGCTGAACTGGTTGCCGGCGCCATCCCGGCCAGCGCGTCGGTGAAAACGCCACAATGGCAGTTCCGCCTGGTTCTCCACAATGACGGGCAGCAAAACCTGCTCGGCGATCAGAAGGTGCGCGGCAAAGTCGGGGGGCTGATCGTCAGGCCATGTCAGGCGAAAGCGCGCCTGCCACCAGTAACGGCCATCCTGCTCGGCGTCCAGGGCGGCCGCCTTTGGTACAAAGGCAGGGGCGGGCTGTACCTGTAAAGCCGGGGTACAGGCCACCAGCAACAGGCTGGCAATTATCAGCCAGATTCTAGAACTCCGGTACATGTGCTGTTGCCTCCAGCTGTGATTGATAGGTTTTTCGCCAGCTGAAAAACCCCCAAATGGACAGTACACTGTAAAGCCCAATAAGTACCGCGTAAATATCCAGGTTGCGATCGTGGTAGAGCCATACCGACGCAAGGTTGATGATCAACCAGTAAATCCAAGCCTCCAGCACCTTGGTAATTTCCATAAAGGTGGCCAGGATACTGAACAGCGTAGTGAAGGCGTCTATCAGGGGGCGTTCGGCATCGCTGTAGTGTTGCACGGAATAGCCCAGGGACAGCGCGAGCATGCCGCCCAGCAGTAGTGCCCACCAGTGAAAGACCGCCGGCCATTTTGTCACCGGATTGGCGTCAATCTCTGCATGCCTGTGCCAGCGGAGCCAGCCCCAGCAGCCCATTGCAGCATAGAAGACATAGAGAAATGCTTCGGAGTAGAGCCGGGCGTCGATAAACAGGTACACACTCAGTAAGCTGCCGACAATACCGAAGGCCCAGCAGAGGATTTTTTCCCGAATCAGGAGTACCACGAAAAGGAGGTTGGCCGCGGTACCCAGTATTTCTACAATCAATAGTGTCGACACGTTGCCCTCCTTTAATGTGAAAGCCTAGAACGCATAGGTGAGTTCAATGCCGTAGGTCCGCGGCTCCCCGAGTTGGGTATAGACTTCGTTCTGGTAGGCACCAAAATCGTCGCGCGGATCATTGCCGAAATACAGTCCGTGTACCGCAAAGTCCTTGTCTGTGAGGTTGCGCCCCCACACGGTTACGCTGATCGCGTTGCGCTGCCAGTGGAGACTGGCATTGAGCAGGTCGTAACTCTCCAGTTTGCCGTTGTGATAGTAGCCGTAGTAACTGTCTCCTCGCCCTTCGACCTCGACGTGTCCGCTCCACTCCTGGCTGAAGGAAACACGTGTGCCAATGTTGTACTGGTACTTGGGGGATTTAGCCTGATCGCGATTCTCCCGCGTGACAAAATCAAACTCGTCGAGATCAAAGGCTTCTATCGCATCCACCTCGGCGTGCAGTAATCCAATGTTGGCAAAGAGTTCAATGTGGTTATTGATCGCGAAGGTGCTTTCGACTTCCAGGCCGTAGTTGTTGGCGTCACTGGTGGAATCCAGATAGCCAATCCACAGCCCGGCGGCATCGTCCCACATCCAGTTCTCGAGTTGGGCGTTGCTCCTGTCGGTGTAGAACAGCGCGGCGCTGAGAGACAGGCGCTGGTCAAACTGCACTGTCTTGATGCCGACCTCCGTATTCAGCAGGCTCTCATCGTCGAAACTGAGTTTGCCCTGGGTAAACGCCTGGAAGATGGGTGACATGAAGGGTTGGTTTGCCGTTGCCGTGGTGTTCACGCCGCCGGGCTTGGCGCTGCGTGCGATGGTGGCGTAGACCATGGTGTTGTCTTCAAGGTCATAGCGTGCGCTGAGCTTCGCGTTCCAGAGGTTGTCATTGTTGTCACTGCGAAACGCGTTGCTGTCGCGATAGTCGTCTTCAAACCGCTCAAGGCGCGCGCCCGCGACCAGGGTCAACTGGCTCGATACGGCGTATTCATACTCGCCGTAGACCGCGTAGCGCTGCGCTTCGTAGTCGCTATTACTGGAGTAATCGCCATACCACACACTGGGGTAGTGGTAATCGAGGTTCTCGCTGCTGTCGTTGGCATAAAGCCCGATGACATAGTTGCCACTGCCGGCGGCCAGCGTGCTTTCGCCCCCCAGTAGCCGAATATCGGCAACCAGGCGGTCGCGGTCGCGATCAAAGATTTCCTGTGCCGTTTCATGGCCGCCGGAGCACGTGAAGATCTGGCAAAATTCCCCGGACACCCAGTCTGCGTCATAGCTCTGGTGTAGATCCATATCGATGTAACTGATGTCGGCCTCAAGTGTCAGCGTGTCAGCCAGTTGCCAGGTGCCGCTGGCATTTACGCCTGCGGTCTTTTGCGTGTCGTTGCCCGGTTGATCGCTCCAGGTAGTGCGGTCGTTTTCGATCGACCAGGCATCGTGGCCGTTGTCCGAATCGAAATAGAGTACACCGAGTTCGTATAGCGCAGTCTCCGTGGGTGTCCATTGCAGCCGGGCTCGGCTGGTCAATTCGTCAAAATTATTGGTGTCGCTCTTATCGAGATGTTCGTTCTCGATGTAGCCGTCGCTGTTATTCTGCTGCACGGCCAGTCGGCCGCGCAGGTTTTCGTGCAGCGGGCCGCTCAGGACCAGCCCCGCATCGTAGCTGTCGTAATTGCCGACACCGCCGCTCAACTCGCCTTCGAAGGAGTCTGTCGGCGCATTGCTGATGATGTTGATCATGCCCGCGTGGCCACTGGCACCGAAGCGTGTACCCTGTGGCCCCCGCAACACCTCCACCTGTGCCACATCGAACAGCATGCCCGCATTGATGCTGTCTCCCAACTCGAGGTCGTCCAGCCGCATACCGACAGAGGGGTAGTATTTGGGATCATAGTATTGCTCGAGATCGCCTATGCCACGGATCTGTACAAAGCGGCTGCGCGACGCGCCGGATGCCCAGGTCACGTTGGGCACGGCATTGAGTATATCCTGCAGGTGTTGCGCGGCCCGCTCCGTGATCGTGCTTTCAGGGACCACACTGACACTGCCGACAGTTTCCATCAATGTGGTTTCGCGGAAGTTCGCGGTGACGATAATTTCTTCCAGCGTTGGACCTTCAGCAGTCCGCGCGAGCGCGGAGCCGGAAATGCTGGACAGTGCCAGCAGGGAAGTCAGGATTGTGTAGCGTTTGGACATATTGAGCCTCTAAAAAATAAGAGACCCGGAGAGCGACGTTAGAGCGGTTTGACTGCACCTATTCCTACGCCGGTATTAACCGGATCAGGTTCAAGGGTTTGTTTGTTACCACAACAAACATCTCAGGCCGCAGCCACCCCTTAGGATTGAGGCGTGGAGTATAGGTTCTGGAGGGCTAAATTCCTAGGGTGTTATCAGAAATATTGGCTTGGCAACGGCTGTGTGTTATCTAGAAGCCCTGTGACGGCGTTTGGAGCACACAGTGATATCGAAGCATTTAACCGAGGAGGGGTTTACCGAGGCCGACTGCCTGGCACTGGTCGAGCGCTCTCCCGCAGCGGTTGCTGTGCATGACAAAGCGGCCTGGTTGGCCCTGTTCGCCCGCTACAACCTCGTGGAAGACCCGGTGGGCTCAGCGCCGCACATCACGGGTGTGTTCGACGCCCGTTCAGGCTTTCGCTCGAACGGCCGTCTGAGTCGTTTCTATGAGACGTTTATCGCGCCGAACACGATTCGTTTCGAGGTTGAGAGGGATACGGTGTGTGGACTGCATGTGGTCCGCGACCTGACCATCGAGATTGCCATGGCGCCGGAGGTGGTGGTGCGTGTCCCGGTACACCTGCTGTATGAACTCACCGTGGAAGCGGGCGAGCTGAAGATATTTCGGCTCGCTGCGCACTGGGAATTGTGGCCGATGTTGCAGCAGCAGATCGCCACGGGAAGGCATTTTATGTGGGTGGGTGGTGCGTCCGCCCTGCGCATGATGCGCCACCAGGGCGTGACCGGAATGGCCGGCTTCATGCGCGCATTGTCCAGTGTTGGCGCAGTGGGCAAGGCGCAGGCCGACAGGTTTGCCAGGCACTTCAACGCGGGCGATACCGCGCAGCTCAAACGCCTGTTTGCCGCAGCAGACACGTTGATAGCCTTTCCCCACGCCGGGCGCTACCTGCCCGTGACTGACTGTGCCCGACAAGGCGGCGAACTGCATTTCAGCAAGGTGCTGGCTGCTGGCAATATGGTGTCAGCGACTGTGAACTACCGCAGCCCGGATGGACACTGCCAGGGTGTGGTTTTCTTCGAACTGGACATGCGCAGTTTGCTCATTGTCGCGCTCACCTTTTACTGGCACTCCACCCCGTTGCAGGCAGCGCTGTAGTACAGGGGGTGTAGAGAATCGGACATCCTGCGAAAGCATGATGGCGAGTGGGATTTACCACCACGACACCGTATAATTGCCGCTCCGTTATTCGAGACACCGCATTCCCATGACCGTTCGCACCCGAGTTGCGCCTTCCCCCACAGGCGACCCCCACGTCGGCACCGCCTATATTGCCCTGTTCAATTACTGTTTTGCGCGCGCGCATGGCGGGCAGTTCCTGCTGCGTATCGAAGACACAGACCAGGCCCGCAGTACCCCTGAGTCAGAACAGGCCATCCTGGACTCGCTGCGCTGGCTGGGCCTGGAGTGGGACGAGGGGCCGGATGTCGGGGGAGAGCATGGGCCCTATCGCCAGAGCGAACGGATGGCGATGTACGGCCAGTACGCCCAGCAACTGGTGGACGCGGGCAAGGCCTTCCTCTGCTATCGCACCGAACAGGAGTTGAATGAGTTGCGCGAGGCGCGTCGCGCTGCGGGTAACAGCACGGCGCTGAAGCCTTCGGATCTGCAACTGAGCGATGCCGAGATCGAGAAACGCCGTGAGGCGGGTGACGCCCATGTGATACGCATGCTGGTACCGGAAGAGGAGGGCAATTGCGCGATTGAAGATATGTTACGCGGCACCATAGAGTTGGACTGGGGTATGGTGGATGCACAGATACTGCTGAAGTCCGATGGCATGCCGACCTACCACCTGGCCAACGTGGTCGATGATCACCTTATGGGTATCACGCACGTGTTGCGCGGTGAAGAGTGGATCAACTCGGCACCCAAGCACAAACTGCTTTACGAGTATTTCGGCTGGGAGATGCCCACGCTCTGCCACCTGCCGCTTCTGCGCAATCCGGACAAGTCCAAGCTGAGCAAACGCAAGAATCCCACAAGCATCCTGTATTACCAGCGCATGGGTTATTTGCCGGAGGCGTTGCTCAATTACCTGGGCCGCATGGGTTGGTCGATGCCGGATGAGCGGGAAAAGTTTTCTCTGCCGGAAATGGTGGAGCAGTTTGATATTCAGCGCGTCTCACTCGGCGGCCCTATCTTCGACGTTGAAAAGCTCAGCTGGCTAAACGGTGTGTGGATACGCGAGGAGTTGGACGATACCCAACTGGCCGAGCGCCTGGCGGACTGGGCGTACAATCGTGACAATCTCATGCGGGTTCTTCCGCACGCGCGTAAACGCATGGAGACGTTGAGTGATTTCGCGCCGTTGGCGAACTTCCTGGTGGCGGGAACGTTGCCTATCGGCGAGGCAAGCTTTGCCGCCATCTCGGGCGAGCGTGAGGATATCGTAAGGCATTTACAGTTCGCGCTGTGGCGCCTGGAAGGGTTGCGCCACTGGTCGAGAGACACGGTATGGGACGAACTCAAGGCACTGGCAGATGCCCTCGGGGTCAAGGTGAAGGATTTTCTGGCGCCGCTGTTTATCGCGATTGCCGGCTCCAGCGCCTCGTTCTCAGTGGTAGACTCGATGGAGCTGTTGGGGCCCGATATGAGCCGCGCGCGCATTCGCCATGCGATAGAGGTGCTGGGTGGGGTGTCCAAGAAGGCGATGAAAAAACTGGAGAAAGATTTCCAAACATTGAGCGAGGGCTAAGAGATGGCAGTCAATCTGGCGACTTCAATGATGGCGACGCTGCTGCGTGCGAGCAATGGGATCCAGAGCAAGCCGGCGGCGGTAAAACCCCGGAAAACCCTGCAATTGTACGATATCGAGAATTGTCCGTACTGCCGCCTGGTGCGGGAAGCACTGACAGAACTGGACCTCGATGTCGAAATATCCCCGTGCCCCAAAGCGGGCCAGCGCTTCCGGCCGGAGTTGGAGGAACGCGGTGGAAAGGCGCAGTTTCCCTACCTCGTCGATCCCAATACCGGCGTTGAAATGTACGAATCCCTGGATATCATCGCCTACCTGTTTGAAACCTACGGATTGCGGGAAATGCCGCTCAAGTGGAAGGCGGGAAAGCTGCAAACGCTGGGTTCCATGCTCGCCAGCGCACCGCGGGTGAGTCGCGGTATGCAGGCCAACCCCGGGAGGATGCCGGAGTACCTGTTGGAGCTGTATAGCTTCGAGTCCAGCCCCTACGCGAGGCCTGTTCGGGAGTTATTGTGTGAAATGGAAATCCCCTACATCCTGCGCAACTGTGGCCGCACCCGTTTTGAAGAGTGGGTGCTGCCGCCGATGAGGGAGCGATTGAACATGCAGCCCGACAGCGAGTTGGAGAACCGCCGTTTTCTCCAGGAGGTAGAAGGCAAGGTTTCAATACCCT
>JAGRIK010000072.1 GCA_020443325.1 Halioglobus sp. | reverse complement strand
TTTATTAATGGCGAGTATCCAGGCGATCTTTCGTCATTTGGATTCGTACGGTAATGCCTTGACCGCCGCCGACAGCTTGTCTTAACTAACGTCTATGAAGAACACTATCGGCACAGATGTGATCCTCATACCGGACGACCTAAAGCACCTGCTTCAGGCGCATGCGCGCTGGGTAGAGAGCGAAGGCCAGGACGGCCACCGCGCCGTTCTGGCGAACGCTGAACTGGCAGGTATAGATCTAGAAGGGTACCAGCTCCAGGAAGCGGACCTTGCCGGCGCGAATCTGCGCAAGGCCCGGCTATGTGGCGCCAACCTCACAGGTGCCAATCTGCCTGGTGCCGATTTACGCGAAGCCGACTTCAGCGACTGCGAACTGGCGCGAGCCGTGATCGAGGGTGCTGATGTCACCGGGGCACTATTCGTCCGTGCCCAACTCACTGGCGCACGACTCCAGGGCGTATCGGGGCTCGCCACGGCAACGCTCAGAGACGCCTGTCTCGAGGACGCCGTCGGCCTGACCGCGGACGACCTCGCTGGAACCGATCTGACCGGTGTGCGTCTGCCTGCAACTCTCGTCAACATCGATCGCCTGCGTCATCTTTCCGGCGTCATTGGCATTGCTCGACCGCTCTATTTATTCGTGCTTGTCGTGACCGCGTTCATCGTACTGACCGTCTTCTCTACGCCGGATGTTGCGCTCTTCACCAACGCACCGTCGGCAGTAATGCCAAATCTCTCGACCAGCATTCCCGCCGCGTCCCTGTTCTGGATTGCCCCACTGATTCTCGTCTTCCTCTATGCTTACCAGCATTTCTATATGGCGAGAGTCTGGCAGGACCTGGCAGGCTTACCCAACGTATTAACGGACGGCTCCCCCATTGAGCGGGGTGCCCACCCCTGGTTGTTCATCGACCTGGTCCGCCTTCGCGGCGGTATGCAGGTCGTGGGCTTTCGCGAGTGGGTGGTGATCTTTTTGATGTGGGGCGCCGTGCCGGCCACTTTGCTGGCGATCTGGTGGCGCTACTTGCCGCTGCGCGACTGGCCTGTCACGGGGATGCATATCGCGATTGTGCTGTTCGCCGTATGGGGCGCATTGCGGCTCTTCGCTGGAGCCATGAGGCAAATCACTCGGCGACCCTGGCGGATAGCGAGGGAGCGGCAAATCCTGTGGACGCTGGGAGCTGCAATGCTCGCGATCAGTGTCTTCTGCCATGGGCTACCCTGGATTCTCGATCGCTTCTCCGCAACCCCACCTGATAACGGCTCAGCCTTCCCTGAAGTCATGGGTATCAAGCCAAAAAATGTACTCTGGCTGACGGCCGATCTGCAGGACGGGGACCTGGACGGCGCACTGATGACGCGCGGGGACTTACGCTACGCCTACGGCCACCGGGCAAGCCTGGTGGCCGTCAATCTCAAGGACGGGACCATAGCGGGCTCGGATTTTCAGCGCGCCGATTTCACCCGCGCCCTGCTGGAGGATGTCGACCTGTCAAACGCCAATCTCGACTCGACACGGTTCCACAACGCCTGCATGCGGCGAGCCAGCCTAGTTCGCTCGGACCTGGAGGACAGCGATCTCAGCGGCGCCTATTTAGGACGCGCGAACCTCAGCTACGCATACCTGGGACGTGCAAGGATGCAATACGCCAATCTGCAGGGGGCCAACTTGACCGGAGCAGATCTTACGAGAGCGGACCTGCGCGGCGCCGTGTTCAACTGCCACGCCTCGCACCAGCACGATACACATCGAGAACCAGTCGTGCACTGCACCACGTTGACGGGCACAAATTTCTCCGGAGCGGATCTCACCGGTGCGCAATTCCTCGGTTCGGACCTGACAGGCGCGCGCCACCTGGCACCCGAGCAACTCCAGGTGGCCTGCGGTGTGGATGCCCGATTGCCAGCCGAACTGCGCGATTTTCTGCCGGACTGCGGTGACAATGCCAACCTGGGCATCGCGCCCGGTGCGCTCACCAATGGCTCCCCTGTCAACCCGGAAGACAATCCCTGTTGGCACGAGATGCTCAGTGACTTCGATCCCGGCCCAGCTAAAGGGTTGTAATTCCCCGATGACATCATAGGTTTCAAGCGGATGCCCAGTCGTCTGAAAAGGTGCTGAAAAGGTGCCGGAGGGAATTAAAAGCGAGCTACCTGGTTGAAGATTAATCCCTCCGGCACCTTTATTTCACCTTTATTTCACAAGCGCGCCCCGCTCACGCAGGCCACAAAGCTGTTCGATTTGTGCAGGGTTGTTGGAAAACGCTTTGCCAAAAATACAGCTCCCCTGGAATGCATCCCGTAAAGGGTTTAGTTCTATCTGTACTATACTGTCCTGAATAACGCGGAGGACAGTCTTATGAACCAACCCATACCCCAGCGAGCCTTGTTTCACCATATGAAGGATGGCACCCAAGAGGACTGGGACCTCATCGCGGGAGAGGTCAAGGAAATGGCCAAGGGGCTGCCCGACCGTATCCTGCAGCATCTCAGGCTGCTGGACGGTGATTACGGCGGATTCCCTGTTGATCGGCTCACGCACTGCCTGCAGACCGGAATGCTGGCGCACCAGGATGGTAAGGACGAGGAGTACGTGGTTTGTGCCCTGTTGCACGATATCGGCGATACCCTGGGCACGTATAACCATGCCGACGTTGCCGCCGTGCTGTTGGAACCCTTTGTCAGTGAGGAAAACCACTGGATGGTCAAACATCACGGTATTTTTCAGGGCTACTACTTCTTTCACTACTTGGGCATGGACAGAGACCAGCACGAGCAGTTCAAGGATCACCC
>JAGRIK010000071.1 GCA_020443325.1 Halioglobus sp. | reverse complement strand
GGTCTGCGTTGCGACGTCCACAATGCTGCCGTCGAAAATAGGCGGGCCCAGTGTGCCGATCACCGTTGTCAGCCCGAGCGCCACCGCCATCCCCAGAGAGAGACCCAGGTAACGCATGGTCAACCCGAACGTCAGTCCACCGAAGCCCCACATCGCGCCCCAGAACCAGCACCAGAACCAGATATCACCCGGTGTGCGCCCCAGCACGCCGAGCAGGTCTTCAGTCTGGATCGCGGCGACAATCCACGGCATCAGCAACCAGGAAAATACGCCACCCGTCAGCCAGAAAATCTCCCAGGACCAACGCTTGATACGCTTGTAAGGTACATAGAATGTGGCCGACGACAAACCACCGAGCCAGTGAAAAAAGACACCGAGTAACGGATTCATATCCCCTCCTGGGGTAAATGGGTAATCAGTTGCACTTCGCGCTGCCAGTTCCGATGGTAGGACCCAAGAGGGTCGTCCAGCGGCTCGACTCTGCTCAACCCTTCCGGCGGAAGGATGTGAGGGTGGATCAAGCGCAACGCCCCGTAGGACACATCGGAGTGAAACCGGGCGATGTAGACTTCAATATCCGGGCGCAGAGAGGCGAGCGCCCGGACAATCACTTCCGCGCGGGCAAAACGCCCTTCTACCAGCAGTCGCTTGCGCGTGCCCAACAACCGCAACACCTCGTTCATGACCAGCGCTATATACAGGCAGACAGCCGCACGGCGCTGCGTTTCATCACTGGGCATATTGATCCAGCGACCGCGAGCATCGGGGAAGGGCCCAACACCGGAAACAAAGGTGGGCACCAACATGGCGCCAGCGTCTAGCACTGCGCTCACGCCATCAACAAGTGCGGCCTGGTCCGGCGCGATGTCGACCTGCCGTGTGTCCACGCCCGTCAGCAATTCAATTTCGCGCCCGCCCATGAAGCGAGCCGAGGGTACCGGCTGTCCGTGCACGTCGATATTGACGAGGCAGTCCCGCCGCTCATCGAGCGCATTGAAGTCCGGCGCTGCATTCTTCGCCAGCGAGCGCATCGCGACAAACCAGGTGCCGGTCGAGACCACAGTGGCATCCTGCCCAGCGATCTCAGGAAAGCCGCGCGCGGCATAGAGCGCAGCGTTTGAATCGTGGAGGCCGCAATACACAGCAACGTCCGGAGGCAGCCCTGCCTGTGTCGCCCACTGCGGCAGGATTGATCCAAGCACTTCGCCAGCGCGTCGCAGTGGCGCCAACTTCTGCGCCCAACCGCGAGCCTGGGCCAACTGTGACGGCGCGCGGTCGAACGGCCGCCAAAGATCCGAGTGACACCCCAGACTCGTGAGTTCGCTCGCGGCAACACCGCACAGTAGCCAACTCCAGTACTGTGCCCAGGGCATGATAATGGCGTCCTCTGCCAACAGGTCCGGATACAGGTGCTCCAGCCAGAACAACTGGGCACCCAGGTTGAGCCCCGTTGGCAGGGCCGGCGAGCCAGTGTCAGCAAAGGCATCCCGACGCCCCAAATAGTCAGCGCGGATGGCCTCGGGAATGTCCTGTTCATAGTCCAGAGGCGGGCACACCAGTTGATCACCCCGGATAACGACAGCCGCGGCGCCATGAGTGACAGGGATAATGCCTCCAATTTCCGCCAGCGATGCAAACTCACGCAAGGTTTCGATCAGCCAAGCGGTAATGCCCCGGGTATCGAGCGCCGTGTAATGCCCGGCATCAACCCGCTGATTGGGCCGGGAACGACGGGCAATCGCAGCGCCGCTGGCATCCCATAAGCTCAGCTTCGCCAGTGTCTTGCCAACATCCAGGACGGCAACTGCCCGATTCTGCATCTGTGATTCCAGCCAATTTCGATATTATTTGATCGAAGATTATCGAATGTGATTGTATATGACCAGTACCTATGCATAATTTAATCCTACTTTGTCACTGCGAGAGGCACTATGACTGAGGAAGTCGATACCGCTAACACCGTGTCCGCAGCGACACCATTCGCCATACCCGCCAACTGCTGGGATGAAACGACAGCCGCCACCAGGACCGAGGCAGAACTGCTGCTATACCGATCGAATCTCCTGGGTCAGGACCTGACGGTCACCAATTTCGGGGGCGGCAACACGTCTGCAAAAATTATTGAACAGGATCCGCTAAGTGGCTCGGACACTGACGTGTTGTGGGTTAAGGGATCCGGTGGCGATCTGGGTTCCATGCAACTTGATGGCTTCGCCACTGTGGACCTGCAGAAGTTGCATCTGCTGGAGGGGCGCTATCGCGGCCTTGAACATGAAGATGAAATGGTGGGCTACCTGCCACACTGCACCTTCAACCTGAATGCGAGGGCCGCCTCGATCGACACACCCCTGCACGGACTGTTGCCGTTCAAACATATCGACCACGTACATCCGGATGCCATTATTGCACTGGCTGCAGCACAGAGCGGTGAACAGACCACGCGCACGATTTGGGGTGACCGGATGGGCTGGCTACCCTGGCAGCGTCCGGGATTCGACCTCGGTATCAAACTGCGCGACTATGTCGCCGCCCACCCCGACCTGAGGGGGGTGATGCTCGCGGGACACGGCGTGATCTGCTGGGGCGACACGGCAAAAGACTGTTACGACAACACCATCGAACTCGTCGCGGATGCCGCACGACACCTCAACACGGCGCTTGGCGATGGGCCTGCCTTCGGGGGTGAGCGCATTCGCCCCATGACGACGGCGCGAAGAAACGCCGCAGCCGCAAATTTGATGCCGCGCCTGCGCGGCCTGATGAACGACGGAAATCCAAAAATCGGTCACTTCAGCGACGATGCCGAAACCCTGGAATTCGTCGACTCAAACGACTGCCAGCGATTGTCAGCAATTGGTACGTCCTGTCCCGACCATTTCCTGCGCACCAAGATCGCACCGCTGCTGCTGGATGAAACGCAACTTGAGGATGATGCCTACCTCGAATCCGCGCTCGCCGAGTATCGCAACGGCTACCACGCCTACTATCAGCGATGCGCCGGACCCAATGACCCCGCGATGCGCGATCCCAACCCCGTGGTGGTACTTGTCCCCGGCGTGGGTCGTATCACCTTCGCGACCGACAAGGCAACGGCACGCATCGCGGGCGAATTCTACGCGAACGCTATCAATGTGATGCGTGGCGCGGAAGCGATCGGTGGCTACGTCGGGCTGGACGAACAAGAAGCGTTCAATATCGAATACTGGGCGCTTGAAGAAGCCAAGCTACAACGCATGCCGAAACCCAAACCGCTGGCAGGGAGAATTGCCCTGGTAACAGGAGGCGCTGGCGGTATCGGCAGTGCGACGGCGCGACGCCTGCTCAGCGAGGGCGCCTGCGTGATGCTACTGGACTACAGTGCCGAAGCGCTGCCGGGGGCGGTGCAGTCACTGGT
Source organism: Halioglobus sp. (assembly GCA_020443325.1). GTDB lineage: Bacteria > Pseudomonadota > Gammaproteobacteria > Pseudomonadales > Halieaceae > Marimicrobium. Next base: position 19,376 of record JAGRIK010000071.1, on the reverse strand, counting down.
CGAACAGGCCGGTAGCGACCACGTACGCTCGGCAGTGTGCGACGTCACCGAGGAGTCACAGATCAAGGATGCCTTCGACGTCTGTGCACGGGAGTTCGGCGGCCTCGACATTCTGGTAGCCAACGCGGGTATCGCCTCCTCTGCACCGATAGAAGAAACCACCGTTGAACTGTGGCGCAAGAACTTTGATGTGCTCGCTGAAGGTTATTTTCTCACCGCGCGTGCCGCATTTCCCCTCCTCAGGTTACAGCGTGGTGGTTCCATCATTTTTATCGGTTCCAAAAATGGCCTGGCCGCCGCGATCAACGCCTCTGCCTACGCGTCCGCCAAGGCCGCATCGTTGCACCTCGCACGCTGCCTGGCACTGGAAGGCGCACCGCAGGGCATTCGCGTCAATACGGTCAACCCCGATGCCGTCATCAAAGGATCGAGCATCTGGGATGGGCAGTGGCGCCAGGAGCGAGCCGGTGCACATGGCATTGATGCGGGCGCGGAACTCGAAGAACACTATCGCAACCGATCCATGCTCAAGCGGGACGTGCTGCCAGAGGATGTGGCAGAAGCGGTCTATTTTTTCGCCGGCGATGCCTCGGCAAAATCCACCGGAAACATGCTCAACGTGGATGCCGGCAACGCCCAGGCATTTTCCCGATAACAAAGTACAAGCGAGGACGCCATGAACACACAGCTACCGATCCAGGCAGACCTGGTTGACCAACACAACTCGACGCGCAGCGAGGCATTGCGCGACGAATACGACAGTCTGGGCAGGCAACTCGAACGCGCAGGCGTGCGCATCGACGATATCGCCGCACGCGTCACCGCCTTCGAGGTTGCCATTCCCAGTTGGGGTGTGGGCCGCGGCGGCACCCGCTTCGCCCGGTTTCCGCTGGCCGGTGAACCCACCAACCTCGATGAAAAACTCGAGGATTGCGCGGTCATCAATCAGTTGAGCCGCGCGACCCCGAGAGTGTCCCCGCACTTTCCCTGGGACAAGGTGACTGACTACGCTGCACTGCGAGAGGAGGCAGGCCAACTCGGGCTCGCGTTCGACGCGGTCAATTCCAATACTTTCCAGGACCAACCCGGCCAGGCGCACAGCTATGCTACCGGCTCACTCAGTTCCACGTGTGCAGCGACGCGGGATCTCGCCATAGAACACAACCTCGAGTGCATCGAAATCGGCAAGGCGTTGGGCGCGCAGGCGATCACTGTCTGGGTTGGTGACGGCGCGAATTTCGCGGGACAACAGGATTTTACCCGGGCGCTCGATCGTTACCTGCAATCCACTGCAGCTATCTATGCCGCACTGCCCGATGACTGGCTGATGATGCTGGAACACAAAATGTACGAGCCGGCATTTTATGCAACCGTGATCCAGGACTGGGGTACATCCATTCTGGCGGCGCAACAACTTGGGCCGAAAGCGAAGTGCCTGGTCGATCTCGGACACCACGCACCGAACGTTAATATCGAACAGATTGTTGCGCGGCTGCATCACTTCGGTAAACTGGGTGGCTTCCATTTCAACGACAGCAAGTACGGGGATGACGACCTCGATGCCGGCTCCATCAATCCGCACCAGCTGTTCCTTGTATTCAATGAACTGGTGGAGGCGGAGCTGAACCCGCTGGAGGGCTTCGACCCTGCGTATATGATCGATCAGTCCCACAACGTGACAGACCCAATCGAGAGCATGATTTCTTCAGCGGAAGAAATCACAGCGGCATTTGCCAAGGCCCTATTGGTGGACAGAGAAGCATTGCACGCTGCGCAGGAGGCAAACGATGTCATGCTCGCCTACCAGACACTGCGCCGCGCCTACCGCACAGACGTATCACCGATTGCTGCCATGGTACGGATGACCAAGGGCGGCGCCATTGCGCCGATTGCAGCGTACCGCGAGGCCGGCTGGCGCACTACCAAAGCAGCAGTGCGCAAGCCCACATCCACCGCCGCAGGGATTGTGTAGATCTATTGAGTAAAGGAGCACTATGATGCATGTCGCTGAACGCGAACAGCTAATCATCAAGCGACTGGAGCGATCCGGGTTCGTCTCCTTCAAGGAACTGGAGAAAGACCTGGCTGCGTCACCCGCAACCATTCGAAGAGACCTGGAACGCCTCGCCGGCTCCGGAAAGATCGTTCGTGTGCATGGCGGCGCAAAATCTGCAAACACAGTCGCAGACAACTCGCAAACAGCAGCCGGTTTGGCTGGCGTCCCTTTTCACGTCAATGTGACCCGGCATGCCGATGCAAAAAAAACGATTGGCCAGGCGGCAGCCGCGCTGTGTAAACCTGGCGAAAGCGTTGTTATCGATGGCGGTTCCACCACACTGCAAATGTGCCCGCATCTCGAAAGCCTTAACCTGCAGGTGTACACCAACTCCCTGCACATCGTCAGCGCCCTGATGCCACAAGCGAGAACCCGATTGCTGATACCGTCGGGCCAGGTGTTCAGGGAACAGAATATTATTCTCTCCATGACCGATGATGAACCGTTGCCCAACGTACACGCACCAAAGTTGTTTATGGGCGCGGCCTCCATCGGCTCCTCCGGCCTGATGCAGGCAGATAGTATGCTGGTCACCGCTGAGCAGAAATTTATCCGGCGTTGCGAACAACTGATCGTACTGGTGGACAGCTCAAAGTTCGACGGCCCCTCCGGTCACATTGTTTGCCCTCTCAGTGAAATCGATACACTCATCACCGATGACGCGATTCGTCGGGAGCATCGCGATATGCTCGAAGCGGCGGGTATCACGCTTGTTATTGCCTGAAGGTCATTCCAACCCAGGGTTGAATGAGGCGGGGCACAAAGAGACATCCAAAATAAGTCAGCGCTGCAATTCAAGATCGCCCGGGCGCCATGTCTGGTCGAACCAGGGCTCCAGGGGACCATAGAGTCGTAAAGCTGCGTTGTAGCCTTTGCCGGGCCAGGTCTGCACCCAGTTTTTCTCATGACCGGCCGGTGCCTCAGGGCCGAACCAGACGGTAACCCCGCCGTCATTGTTCATTTCAATATCCGCAACGGTGCTGTCGAGGCCAGACAGTTTCTGATCCGTAGGAAGCAACGAGCGGGTCTGATTGTCATAGACCGTAAAAGACCAGAAGTTTTTTGCCGGAACAGGTCCTGGTAACGTGACCTTGTAAGTAAGGCTACCGTCCAGATACTTGCCTTCAGCATCGCGCACAGTAATGGCGTATGCCGAGCCAGTGCCGGGGCGCGATTCAGTCATGGCCGGCGTAATACCGGTCGCGTAGTAGAAGAACATCATCCGCGCATCGAGCAGTCGTTCTGCGCCGTTGAGGAACTGGTAGCTACCCCCGACAAAGGGCGTAAACCATTGGCGATCATTGTAGATTTGCGTTTGTGGATCCCGGGACGCAAACAGGTTTGCACGCGCAATCGCGTTACCCACGGCCACCGAGTCCGTCAGTATTTTTTTCATCCGGCTATCGGGTGCGAAGGGCTGCCCCTTGCGAATACCAATGGATGCATAGAGGCCCACGGTATCCGGATCTACCCAGTCCGCCGGCTCGTTCTGCACCACGGCGTTTAATTCCTCGTAGTAACTGAAATCATTAGCACTAATAGTGTTGAACTTAACGCCGGAGATATTCACAAAATGGGTTGCAGGCGGATTGGCAGCCTCAGCCAGCGGGAAAATCGCCGCGTTGGCCTTCACGTTCGCAACTGCCGCTGCGATGTCACCCTTCTCCACGAACGCACGATAGAACAGCAGCATTCTGTTGGTGCGTGGTTTTGCGATGTGGTAACCCGCAGAAGGCACCGCGCCCTCGTAGCCAGGCGGCACGAAAAGGTACTCCCCGCCCGCCCCTTTATCCGGACCAGTCAGGCCGACATCGGTTACCCAGCGGAAATCGGCATCGTCCACGGGCCCAAGCACACGCGGAGGCACCCGCACCACCATCGGCCCGCTACCCACGTCGATACACAACACAACATACACGGTGGTGGTATTAGCCGTCAGGAAGAGCGAGCGGGCATCCATAAGATCCTCGGTGATGCCGATACCCTGGTTGAGTGCAATACCCGCTTCTTCGAATCCCCTACAGAGCGCATGGACCGAGGTCGCAGACATGCCCTTCAGGAAAGCGTCTACACCCCTGCCAAAATCAAGCTGATCGTAGGCCGTCTGGATTGTTTCCGCATCGGGCGCGCCATCATCGAAGCGCAGCGTCCCTATGCGGGTCTCGACGGTATCGGATGTGGTGATCCGGGTCGGCACGCTGGGTGCGTAATCTGGCGCAGCGGACGCGGAGCCTCCCCCCGCCTGGCCCTCGGCAGCGAATGAAGGGATAGTCACCGCCAGGCAGAGGGCAGCATTACGCAGATATTTGAGCGTTCGTTTCATGATTTCCACTTCCTACTGCATTAACTCGATTTCGCCGGGGCGCCAGGTTTTTTCAAACCAGGGCTCAAGCGCTCCGTACATCCGCAGCACGACATTCCAGCCATTGCCGGGAACCGTCTGCACCCAGTTGCTTTCCTTGCCGGCGGGCGCCTTCGGCCCAAAATACACATCGATCGAACCGTCCGCATTCGTCGCCAGCCCTTGCGTCTGGCTACTCATGCTTGGGAAACGCTGGTCGGTCTGGATCTGGGAGCGCGTCTGGTCGCTGTACAGGATCAACGACCAGAAGTCCTTGACCGGAACATTGGGCGGTAGATGAAGCCGATAGCTCTTCCCGCCGTCCAGCGGATTGCCGCTCTTATCGCGAGCGGTCCACGCGTACTGGGAACCCTTGCCCACCATCTTTTCCTCCATCGCTGGCGTGACAAGGATCGCAAGGTAGTAGTAGAAGGTCGCCGCATCAAAATCTGCAACACCCGGGGCGGCCATGAAATTGTAGCCACCTGTGAAGCCCAACTGCCAGTTGCTGTTCTCGTAGTAGTAGGCTGCCTTTTCACGCGTATGGAAAAGGACGTTGCGCGCGGTGGCATCACCGACCACCGCTGCTTCCGCCAGGATTTTCTTCATCCGAGCATCGGGGGCGAAGGGCTTACCCTTCTGGATGCCGATCGAGTTGAAGAAACCGAGGGTAACCGCGTCGAGTGAATCACTCGGCTCCTCCTGCACCACCTGGTTAAGCAGTTCCCAGAAACGGTAGTTGGTCGGGAAGACGGTGTTGAATGCCTCGCCTGACATATTCACTATCTTGAGTGGTGGATGAGGCTTGCCTGCATCGGCGAGTGGATAGATCTTCGTGAATTTCTTGACAAGATCAACGCCCGGCTTGGGATCGCCATCCACCAGAAAACTGCGCCACGGTACCCACAACCCGAACGTGGGTGATTGAACCACGTAGTAGTCCGCTGGCGCTTTATCAGTATGGCCCGGCGGCAGAAAAAGATACTTCCCGCCCTCCCCCTTGTCTGGCCCGGTCACGCCAACATCCACCACCCAGCGTTGCCACATGTCATTTGCCGTCCCGAGCACTTTCGGAGGCACCTCAAGCACCATCGGTCCAGCGGAGAGATCGAGCCATACCCAGCTGTACACGGTGTTGTCGTTGCCAGTGAGGATAATTGAACGTGAATCCGTCAGTTCCTCAAAGATCGGCAGCACCGTATTGGGCGCGCCGAGCGTCAGGAATGCCTGGCGGTTGGCCATCTGGCTCACCGCCGGCATACCCAGCAGGAAAGCCTGCACCGCACGCTGGAAGTCGAGGTTATCCCAGAGTGTTTCGGAGGTCGCCTCGTCCGGATACCCATCGAAGAAACGCAAAGTCCCGAGACGGGTATCGACGCTGGCGGGTGCCGCGATGCCGGGAGGCATCGGCGTCGAGTATTTGTAGTTCGGGTCGGCAGGCTCGCCTGAAAGGGACTGCGCACTACCGGTAACAGGCATCGCAGCGGCCAGCACTGCGGACAAGACAAAACGGGTTAATGGGCTGGACATCACATCTGTCTCCTTGAGGCCGGGTCTTTCGGCGGATAATACTCGCGTCACTCAGCGTGATACTGTCGGAGCGTAACGAAACTTACGTTCATTGCTCGCGGTAAGTCTAGTCGCTTCAGCAAACACCGGTTTACCCTGTAAGGCCTTTGATTTATCTTTACCGGCCACGATAAAGATGACGACACGTGAGATTCCTTCGATGCAGCCGGAACCCAGTAAATGAAGCCGGCGTCGAACCCGCTGCCAAAGAAAATGGCGGGAGGGCTACGTGTGCCGATTGCCACAGTGGCCAGCGCACCGCGCTTGCTAGCCGAAGCCGGCGCATGTGCCAAGAATGTTGCAACGAGTGCTGGACTGGATCCAAACTGGTTCGACGATCCGACCCAGACGCTCACTTTCGAGGAAATTGGTACCTATCTATCGGAATGTGTGCGCGCAACAGGCGATGACAGCTTCCCGTTCCGCGTGGGATTGGCCGAGGGTTTAACATCGCTCACAGCCGTTGGCTATCTGGCGCAAAATTCAGCCACCGTGCGCGCGGCTCTCGCCAACCTGAGTGATCACATTCATCACTTCGCCGGTGCAATCCTGGTCAAGGAGACGGCTGGCCTCGCGTCCCTGGAGTATTCGTTCATGCTGCCCTGGATGAAGGGCGCCGGGTTGATTACGGAGGCGGCTATGGGAATCGCCGTGTCCCTCCTGCGGCAGTTGTGCGGTGACAAATGGAAGCCGGTCGAGCTTCGGCTGGCGCGGAAACGACCGCTGCGGGTATCCGCATGGCAGCAGTGCGTGCAGGCTCCCGTGCAGTTCGGGGCAAGGAACAACATACTGGTATTCCGCACTCAAGACCTGACACATAGGCTCGAACGCAATAACGCGGATTTCCAACACATCCTGCTTAAGCTTATGGCGGAGGCGTCTGCTGATCGCGACGAGGACTTCACCCGCCGTGTCTGCGCGGTCATCCGCATGGGCCTGTTGGCCGGCGATGTATCTTCGCAGCAAATTGCCGTTCGTCTGGGTATCAGCCCGAGAACCCTGAGGCGTCGCTTGCGCGGCGAAGGCACCAACTTTGAGACGCTTCAGGAGCAGATGCGATTCGATGTCGCTCGTGACCTGCTGGAACACTCGACCGCCACGATCACGCAGATCGCCGACCAACTGGGTTACGCGCATTCAAGTGCACTTTCCCGCGCTTTTCGACGCTGGACAGGGTTGTCGCCCCGCAACTGGCGCAGCGAATTGAACGGGGATTGAGCGGAATGGCCATACACCAGTTTTTCAGCCTCTTACTGGCAATGCTTGCAGCGCACTGCCAGCGGCAAACTGTGAAATTGATGGCCAGCTGTTGGATGTGAACCAGACTCGCCGGCACGGGGACCACTATGTCGCCGCAGGTGGCTCAGCGGGAGCGGAATACCATTGCTCAGGTGGGACAACTTTGGACTCCGGGGGATCCGCAACGTAGTTGGGCGACATGATTTGTACCCCGTATTCGTTGAAGACATCCTGTATGTGACTGTGCAGTGCGCTATAGCGAATATTCATTTTATCGGCATCCTCACAATAGGCATTGATCTGGTAGACGACGGTGAAATCGCCGAGCGATTTCTGTAAAACGAACGGAGCAGGATCCTGCTTGAGCCCTTCCGTTCGTTTTGCAGCCTCCAGCAACATCGCCTCGACTTGTCGCCATGGCACGTCATAGCCGATACCCACATCGGAGTGCAAAATCAACCCCGGTTCCTGCTCGAAGGTGGTGTAGTTAACGATGGGGCTACCGAGCACGACCGAGTTTGGGATATTGATCTCTTCATTTTTCATTGATCGGATGCGGGTATTGAGCGTGCTCATTTCCAGCACGATGCCTTCCTGTTCGCCGACCTTGATCCGGTCGCCTTCGCGAAATGCCCTGCGATAAGTCAGGCTGTATCCCGCGATGATATTGGCAATAAAGGAAGAAGAGCCAATTGACAGGACAACACCGAAGAAAATACTCATGCCCTTGAAGGCTTCTGAATCAGAACCGGGTATATACGGATAGGCAATCACCAGTGCCATCACAATGACCATGATCCTGACGATACGGTAAGTGGGCATTGCGAGTTCCGGCTCGAAATTCTTCAGGCGAATCCAACCCCGATGGGCGCGATTAAAAAAGGTATGGATAACGCGCAGGATAAAGCGCACCACGAAAAAGAGTACGGCGAGGAACGCCAGGTCCGGTAGAGATGTGAGGAAGCCGAGTCCGAGTTCCTTCAGGGGCCCCAGCACCAGTGAAAACAACTCCGCGGCCAGCGGCCTGGTCCAGGGATACAAGCCCAGTGCGGCGTTTAGCCAAATGAGAACCAGCGCAAAGACCAGTACAGCGCGGACACCGCGCAGTACACCCGCGAGCCATCCGCCAATCTGGCCGGCGTCCAGAACGCGGTGCGAGGCCTGCTCCAGCCGCTGTATTTTTCGCTTCACCCGTCGCTCCAGCACCCGGTCCAGCCACTTGAAGAGACCGAGGATCAGCCACAACAACAGTGCTCCAGCGATTGTGATACCCACCAGCATTCCCGTGTGACGCAACAGGTATTTTGCACTGCGGGCCTCACGGTAGTCCTTGATGCCGGCCGCGATGCGCACCAGCGCTGTCTCCGCCAGCAGCTTCATCGGCACGGCTTCGATCTCCGCATCGGCCGGGAAAAAAGAGACAATCGCGTGCGTGCCGAGGATCACCGTGATCCGATCCTCGCTCGCCTCCAGCGAACCACTGTCAGGTGCTATGGATGCATCCTGGGCCGCTTGAATGATCTTCTCGCGAACGGTAGCCGCCCTCTCCGGTGCAGGGAGAGCAGAAATACCCCGCAACTGGAAAAGCACCTCACCATCCAGTGTGACGGGCGCAATCTTTCTCGCTTCGTCCGTATCGGTAGATACCTCGGGCGCGGCGAAGGCCAGTGATGCGGTGATGCCGATACACAGCAGAATTGATCGCAGGCAAAACTTGTTAGACATGCTCATCTCCGAAGGAGATCGAAAGCCTGTGACATCGTTTGGAGGTAACGTATGGCTTCGATCTACTATTCTTATATGCCCTCTGCGGAAGCGTAGTTCATAGCTGTAGAAGCGACACAGGGCACCGCACCCACCCTGTATTAAACCATGGGCTGTTCGCGATACTACTGTGCCTGGTCCGGACCGATCAAGGGCGTGCGTACCGGCTTGGCTACGCCGAAGAATACCACCATGGTGTTGGCGGAAAACAGGGTGGACTGCGCTTCGGGTGGGACTTCGCTGAATCCCGCTGCCGTATCGTTCCAGCTGTTAGCTACCCAGGCATTGCCGGCGGGATCCAGCGCGAGCGCGGAGATCGTCTGCAGAGCACCGATATAGCCACCCTTCGGAGAAATGGGCTCGCCGGTTGTCACGCCTGCGGGGCATGTCTCAGTGCGCACGCCGCACAGTTGGGTAACGGAATGACTGGTGGAGCTCGAAACCCAGACATTGTCATTGCCGTCGATCGCAATCCCCCACGGTCCTGTAATGCTTCCGCCCGCGTTGAAGGGACCGAGCACCGTGCCGTCAGGACGGATCATCGACACATCGCCACCGGGGTATTCGCTGAGAATATCCCAAAGGTTGACCCACATGTTGGCCGCCAGTGCGTCAGCCGACATCGATCCTTCCAGTGCCTCAGCCTTGCTTTCGAGCTTCTGCTTGACCAGGGCCAACTTCTCCATCGTGCCCGGATGCCCTATGAGGTTACCGACCCACGCATTGCCCTGGCTGTCGATCGCAACGGCATGTGGGCTGAAGCCGACCTCTATCTCCTCTGCGTTGCCCGGGTCACTGGCTGGGAAGCGGGTCACGGTGTTGGAGCCGCTGTTGGTGATCCAGATACGATCCTGCTGGTCGATGGCGATACCGAATGGACCCTTGACCTGTAGCGTGCCATCGACCGGTTTACCGTCCACCGTGCGGCCCAGAATCCGGCCTTTGGAAACGTCGCCACCCGGCAGGTGAACGACCTGGTTGTTTTCGTTGTCGACGGTCCAGACGTCGCCGTTCGGGGCAACGAGAATGCCCTGCATCTGTCCCAGCTTCCCGTCAAAGTTATAGCCGGTCTCGGGCGACAGCGGCTTGCCGGTCTTGCGGTCCAAAACGGATATCGTGCGGCCGATCAGGTTGGTCGCCCAGACCTTGTCATCCGCCGAAAACGCGATGCCCCAGCCAGGGCTGTCGAGGCCGCCTCCACGATAACCTGTAATCATGGGTGACAGCGGCGTGCCGTCGGGCGCAAACTTGCCGATACCGCCGCCAAACTGTTGGTAGATCGTGGTCTGCGAGCCGACCAGCCAGTTATTGTTGGTCCAGAAATTGCCCTCGCCGTCGATGGCGGCACCACCCACCGCAAAGTAGCCACCTCCGGAATAGACCAGCGACAGAGTCCATGCGCTGGGCGCATAGTATAGGTAGGGTATCAGCGCCACGTCGCGGTAGCGCTTGCCTTCCGGAACGGGATAGAACGCCTCCAGCAGCCTGAACAGTTTGTCTGCATTGTGCCAGGGGTGACGGGCGATGTTCTGCGCCGCTGACAGTGTGTCAGTCGGCGCGGTCCCGCCTGGCGGTGTGGCTGCGTCGAACAACTTGCTACACGCATCCGGGATTGCCGTGACGCAGCCCGACAGCAATAAAGCCAGCGTGTTCATCCTCGCCAGTGTAGTGGTTTGCGGGCCGTTTAACGGGTCTGTGATGACCCGCCCCAGGCCGCCCGTTTCGAGGTTCACCAGGTTCGGTACGTTGCCGGCAGCGATCCGCAAGCCCACCGCATTGCCACTCAGCGCTTTTCCGTTCAGGAACTGCGCCGCTGTCCAGGCTGAAGCCACGGTGGTGAGCTCATTTATCGTCACGTGTGCTGGCGGCTCTTTCCCAAGCGTGGCCATCAGGGTGGTCGCGGGGTTCGCCTTCGTGGCGGTTCCCACACGCGCCACACCGCCCTCGGCAATGAGGTAAAGCACGCCGGCGTTCCCTGCTTCGCCGGTTGCTGACAAGTTGAAACGACCATCATCCGTCGTGCGTGTCTCGGCAAGCTTGCGGGGCGCATTTGAAGTAGCTAACCAGAGGCTGACGTCGGCACCGGCGATGGGCTGACTTCCCGCCTCGACCCGCCCCGCAATACGCTCTGCTGCCGATGCCGAAATGGCAACCAATATGCTGGCAAGCAACAGGGCTATACAGATGAGTGAGCGGGACTGGGCATCTTTCAATTGCGTTATCGAATTCATAGTGGTGCTCATCTTTTTTGGAAGATCATGATCAGTAAGTCGATAGTTCGAAATCTACCCTACCGATGTTTTCTATAGCTAAGCAACCAGCTGCCCGCTATTTCGCCACCTCGACGCCAGGCGGCGCCCATGTACCCTTGCCGAGAGGAAGGATAGAAAGATCAGCCGTTGCCGGCTCCGGCCAATAGAGGCGCAGCACCATGTAAATTGGCCCGTCCGGTGCTGGCAACCAGTTCGACTCCTTGTCCTTCCCGGGCGAAGCGTGTTGGATATAGATCGTCAGCGAACCGTCGGGGTTCTTTTGCAACTCCGGCAACATCGGGGAGTTGATCAGGTAGCGATTGATCGGGTTCTCTATCAGCAACTGGCTCACGCCGTCGTACATGGTCACCGACCAGAACGCCTTCACCGGAGGATACTTGCCAGCGGGAAAGGTCAGCGTGTAGTTGTGCTTGCTGCCGTCCAGTTCCTGGCCGGTCGCGTCCACGCGAGTAAGGGGATATACCGCCTCGATAGCGTCGTTACCATAGAGCCCGGCTTTCACAGCGGCGGCACGCTTGAGCCAGTCGCCGTCGTAATCGGCCTTATCGCCGAACAACGAGCCGGTCGGCCAGCCATTCAGGTTATGCATGCCCGATGTCAGGTACTTTGCAATCCTGGCCTCGCCGGCCTTCATGCCCTCCACTATCGCCTGTCGTTCTTCCGCACTGATATCTTTCGGTGCCACGGCTTCACCCCCACCGATACCGAGCCGGACCAGCTTTGCGCGAATATCCTTGCTCGTTTCGGATACAGGCACGAACTCCAGCGCTGCGTCCAGATACTGCCAGAAATTGTCCTTGATGCCGGCAGTATTCGCCGGTAAAAAATCGATCTTTGGCACAGCGGGTGGCGCCGGCCTGTTCAGGAACGCTGACAACGGCTGCGCCTTGTAACCCGCTTGCACCTTCCTCACGTTGTCTATGTCCTGTGGGTTGTAAAGTTGTGTCCGGATAACGGCGAAACTGAAGGGCGTTGTCGACTCGAACACCCTCTCGACCCCAGCTGGCTTTTCGCCCGCCCAGCCCGGCCCAACCACCATATAGCTACCCGCTTTGTTGCCCGTGGCGCGTGTGCCGATATAGCCATAATTATAGGTATTTCCATCCACCAGTTGCACCACGTAATAGCGATTGCCCTCCACCTCGGGTACCGAAATCACCATCGGCTCGGCGCGCAGGTCCAGCCACAGGAACGAATACGGCGTATCGCTGTTGGGCGTCACCACCGCGGTATCCTTGTAGGTGGCCACGCGTGCCAGGTTGAGAATGTGATTGAACGGCGCCTTGAACTGGCCTGAGTTCGGGTCCACCGCAAATTCATTCATCACGGCATAGTTCATTACGATAGGCAGGCCGTAGATAAAGCCCTCCTCCGCTATGGCTCGCACCTGGTCCAGGTCGGGTTTGCCGGCATCCTCACCCGCCATCGCGGCACTGATGGTGGCAGCTGCCAAAAGTACGGCTGTCACCAGCGATGCAGTGAGTTTATGCAGTTTATTCATGGATATCCCTCCCCGGGAAAAAATTTCGACCATGCAGAAAAACCGGCACTGCCATTAGAGCTGATGCAATCGTCTAACAATCAGTATGCAGGACAGGCATTTTACAACCCTCACTGTGAACCAACAACTGCGTATGCATTCACGCTGATGCTACAGCAATCAAAGCTTTCGTGCCGCCGCCAGAGTGTGGATGCCTTAATCGCGCTGGCCAGCCGGCACCGGTTCACGAGTGAAAATCCCCACGATGGGCGTACCCTGCGCCCGCAATATCGGTTCGATTTCGCGGTGCAGCGCGTGATAATGGTAAAAGGGCACGCGGGGGAAAAGGTGATGGATCGAGTGCAGGTGCTGCCCCAGCCAGAACCATCCCACCGGCTTCATCCAGGCGGGCATGACCAGGCTGTTGGTATTGCGGTAACGAGCAGAGTCCTTGTACGGCGCGTGCGGGCGATAGGCAAACCAATAGGTCGAGAACAGACCACCCAGAAAGTAACCGAACAGAATCACCCAGCCCGCACCGGGTGTCGTCACCAGCGCCAGAAAGGCTACGCGCCAGCCCAGCGAAAAACTCACTTCTGCACAGTATATTGCGCGGTCTTTCACTGCGGCGTTGCGCCAGTGTTCAATAACAAAGAAAGTATTTTGCAACCAGAAAAATCGGAACAGCGTCACCAGGACACCGAGCAGACCCTCGCGCATACCGCGCACGATATAGTCGGGGTCCTTTCCTGGTTGATTGGTAAAGCGGTGATGAGTGAAATGCTCCAGATGGTGGGATGAGTACGGATTGGCGATCAACGGCGCCATCAGGTATCCGCAAGCGGCATTCAACCAGCGCAACTGATCGTTCTTTCCGCTGATATTGCCATGCACCGCTTCGTGCAGTGGCGTGTACGACATGTGGGTCAGCGCTCCCATAATCCCGGTTGCTATCCAGGGGTTCAGCACACCGCTGGCAAACAGGGCCAGGTTAGCGCAGTAGGCCAGCAGCACGAAGATTGTCAACACTACTGTCAGCCAACTCACCTGCCCCATGTAGTGCTTCGCGGCCGCCACGGCCTCGCGATTGAGTGCATTCAAATCCTGCGACATGTTACCCCTCCCCATTGTCAGTGATTGCGCAACAGCACTTCTGCAATGCGGGATCAAACGAGGCGAACTGGCGACTCATCCCAGGTACTCCTGCAAGCGAGTTTAAAAGTTATAGAGCCCCTGCACACCGATAATCCTCGGCTCTGCCACCCAACCGCCGTAGATCCCCGCGCTCAGGGGCGCGTCGGTGGCATAGGTGTAGGTCGTTTCATCAGTGAGGTTGCGTCCATACAGCGAGACTTCCCAACGATCACCCTCAGCGGCGATTGCCACGCTGGCATTAATCTTTACATAGCTGTCCTGGCGCGTATTCGGGTCCAGGTCACCATCGAGGAAGTAATCATCCGTGTACGAGGCGTTGGTATAGAATTTGAAGACATGGTTGCCCCAGACCGCTCGCTGATACGAGGCATAGACAACACCGCTCCACTCGGGCGCGAAGGGCCCTCGCTCGCCGCCCAGATCCTGGAGACAGCTCGGACCCTGCTCGGCCGTCTGGTACACAGTGCATGGCGCGTTGTCGTAATCATCGAACTCTGAATCGAGATAGGCTATCGCGCCGCCGAGTTCCCACTCTGAGCTGACGGCAAACTGCCCCTCCAGCTCCATACCCTGGCTGGTCATGGAGGCCGCGTTGCCAACAATGAAACTGGTGCCCTGCCAGGAAGTGACCTGCAGGTCATCCACTCTGGTATGGAACAGTGTTGCGGCGAGGCGCGCCCGGTTATCCCAAAAGCTGCTTTTGGCTCCCAGCTCCCAGGCCTGAGCTTCCTCCGGCTTGAACTCCGTGCCCTCTCCGGCGGAGCCATCGGGGTTCGAAGTATCCGGCGACGGGTTAAAACCACCGGACTTGTATCCCTCACTGTAAGACAGATACACCATGGTGTTCTCCAGGGCATCCCAGCGCAGCCGATAGGAGGGATCAAAGTGGCTCTCGTCCAGTTTCAACTTCTGGTCGGAGGGGTAAATCGACAAAGCACTCCCGGCCACCGCCACCAGCTCAGTGTTTTTTGCGTCCAGCGCCCCGGTGGGTACGCCGTTACTGTCAATCACGAGCACGGGATTTGCAGGGGAGCCCGAACCGAGGGTGATCATCTTGGACATTTTCTTGCGATCTTCAGACCACCGTCCACCAATGTCGAAAGACACCGTGTCAGACAGCTCAAAGTTGAATTCCGCGAAAGCCGAGGTGGTTCTGTTGTCGCCCTGGTTTGCGACCCGCGACTGAATCGCATCCTGCTCCGCGCCGATGAGAGCGCCCCCAACGGACGGGTCGAGCTGCGCCAGTACCGTGCCGTTCCACAGGCTGTTAATACCCAGCGAGGACAGGGGGACAGGGGGCAATGCCGGGTTCAGCGAACTCGCCAGGAGGCCACCCACCAGCCCACCCAGTGTGCCGTCAACGAAGGCCTGCGCGCCGGTATCGAGATTCTGGTCTTCGTAGTAAAGGCCTGCTGTGAAATTAAAGAAGCCGTCAAGATCGCTGGCGACTCGAAACTCCTGGCTGAAAAAGTCCAGGCTTTCCCGGTTGCTGCCCTGCACGACATTGCCCGGATGGAAGTCCACATCATGCCGTTGCTTGAAGTTGAAGTTCGTGTACCCGGACAGCGATGTCAGCGTGAACCGGTCAGCCTCCCAGTCCGCTCGCAATGAGGCCTGGGAAGACGTGGTTTTCTCTTTATCATGTGATTCCCAGTCGAGGTTACCGGTCCAGGATTTGTACTCCCTGCTCCCCGTAGCCGCCTGAAAACCCGGCGTGTCAAACGCGGCGATGGATCCTGCAACACTGACCAGTTCAAGCATCGTGTTGCCGGCAAGCGTTTCGTCAAGCAGGTTGGGGTCGGCTACCGGGTTGACCTGTTCAATGCCCTTACCGTGCATTTCGGTACGTGCCAGCTTGCCGACGACTCTCAGTTGTTCCACGGGCGCCCACACCAGTGACAACCTGCCAATGGTATCGTCGGCGCGCTGCACATCCTCGTCGATATACACGTTGTCCACGTAACCGTCCGTTTGCTGGTAGCGCAATGCCAGCCGGGCAGCAACAGTTTCCGACAGCGCACCACTGACCACTGCAGTGCCGCGCGCGGTGCTGTACTCGGGTTCGACATCGGCCAGAATGTAGCCGCCAAGGTCTTCGTCCAGGCCCGGATCTGCTGTCTCCACCTTGATGGCACCCGCCACAGTGTTCTTCCCGAACAACAGGCTTTGCGGACCGCGCAGGATTTCAATCCGGTTCAGGTCGATCAGGGATTGGGTAAACTGCCGACTCCGGGGCTGGTAGATGCCGTCCACATACATACCTGCTGACTGCTCAAAACCGGCGTTCGTGGAGGAACCGATACCGCGAATGTAGATACTGCTGCTGAGCGCGGCGCGACCCAGTTGCAGTCCCGGTACCTGGCCGCTCAACTGCTCCATGTTCGTGATCCCCTCGCGGTTGAGCAGGTCACCGTCGACTACCGATACAGCCAGCGGCGCATCCGTCAGGCTCTCCGTTTTTTTGCGGGCGGTGACCAACACCTCCTCAAGCATTTGTGCCCGGGCCAGCTGCGGGCCGATCATCAGGTATTGGGCCGCAAGGCTCGCGAGAATCCATTTTTTCATGGTGTTCATTACTGCTCCGGTATTTTTATAGTGATTGCTGGTCCAACCTGAGTAATCTGCTCTGGCGCCAGCATTGCCATGGTAAGAGATTACCCAGCTATTTCTACTCGGGTTTTCAGGACGGGTTGTGAAGGGGTCAGTGAGCTGCAGCTAATTGATAAATAAAAGATATTTCGGTTTTTGTGGCAAGGGAAGTCTCCCTGAACGCGCTCCTTGCTCTGATTTCATCGGTGATATCCTGTCACGATTCGAGGGGAGGCCGAGACTGGCATTCGTACCTGCACGTCAATCAAAACCTGAATTGCCGCCCGCCAAATACGTTCTGGTTACACATCGCGTGCACTCATGTTTTAGCTATTTTTCAACGGGTTACAGCGCTTCATGCCGTCCCGGATTAATGCGAGTAGTGAACCAGCGGAACATTCCTTATATTCATTAGAGTACTCAACCAACGCTCTGTGCGCGAGCATGATCGAGCATACGCGAGCCGGAGGTACCGCCATGGACACGCTCGGAACACTTTCCCAAACGCCTTTTGACCTCATCGTGCGCAAAGATATTGCGTGGGATTTCAGTGAGGTTCCCGTGCACTTCGTGGAGCATTCAACGCCGCTGGTGAGCTACCTGTGGGCGACCATCTCAGCCGGCGCTACACCGATTGAAAGTTTCTTCATCCGGGCGCTGCTGCCAACCCTGGAGACCATCTCGGGTGACCCGAAGTTGGAGCGGGATGTAAAAGCCATGATTGCGCAGGAAGCTCAGCACTCTGCGAGTCACCGCAAGCTGAATGATCACCTGAAAGCGATTGGCTACGACATTGATGGAATACAGGCACATTTCAAACGGATTCTCGACAGGGCAACGGATGGCCTCTCACCGTTGGATATGCTGGGCGTGGTGTCGGCTGGTGAGCACGGATTGTACTCCATTGCGCATATCTACCTCGCCTCCGCTACGCTCAGGCGCCAGATTCATCCACAGGTCGACCGCTTGTTTCTCTACCATTTTCTGGAAGAAGCGGAACACGGTGCGGTCAGTCATGATCAGTACCGGTATTTTTTTGGCAATGATTACGCCCATCGGCTGCGTACCGCTTTTCGTGCACGCTTTGTTTTCAGCATGCTGAACGAAGGGATTGAACTGGCGGCCAGGGGATTCAATCACCGCATCACATTCAAAGACCGCTGTAGCCTCTTCTACTACAAGTGGATTAAGCCCGGGCCTTTCAGGGGCATGGTGACGCGATTACTTGCGTACATATCGCCCTGGTACAAGCTCGGCTTCAGCCACGAAGATCTGGACAAGATGAAGAAGTGGAATGAGGAACTTTACGCCAGGTAGCACACGCGCCCACCGCTTTTTCCCTGCACCGCTTCCATTGTGCCGAGTTCCTCGTAGAATGAGTGCACATGAGCAGAGCTATCATTTACCTTATCCCGGGCGCCGTCAGGCCGCACCTGAATACGCCGTCAGCGCCTGCAGGCGAGATTCGTAAAGGTTCTCCCCGCCTGTCGCAGTCCGTCCTCGCGCAAAGAGTTCATCGTGCCGGGGGAACTTCACGTTGAGAAGCAAAGGGAAGCAAGCGCGGTCCAGGCACACAATCCAGACCATCCTCACAGGCGCAGCCCAGCTCCTGATTGAACTTGGCTACAGCCGCGCCACCACCAACAAAATTGCGGAGCGCTCAGGCTTCAGCGTGGGCACCCTGTACCAGTACTTCGAGGGCAAAGAGGACATTTACCTTGAGCTGATGGCACACGAATGCGGGAAAATCGTTGTCGCGGTTGAGCAATCCACCGCTCATGAAACGTTGCGCGATACTCTCACCAACATGTACTCGCGGGTGTTCCAGTCACAGGACAATAACCCGAAGCTGGTGCAGGCATTGAGTCACCTGTTAGACGGCCCCTTCCTGGAGATTCGCAATAACGCCAGGGACGAGGCACTGGCGGCAGTCGCCAGACTACTGGAGGCACACCGGGATGAGATTACCGTGCCGGACCTGCAACTCGCCGCCCTGACCATCGTCAGCGCCAACGAGGGTTTTATCGTCAACGCCAATACAAGCGCCTACACTGCTGCAGACTTACTGCAACAGGGCCTGCGTTTACAATTGGCCTACCTGACCATGCCCGACTATACGTAACACGACTGCGGTTTCCCGAACAGCTGCATCGGCCCTCGCCTATCGCGAGCAATATCCGAGCCCATTCGCCTCTCCTGCGAAAAACCCGCGAGAATAAATATTCTTTTCAACAACTTATGGCGCGATCAAAGCTGCAGCCATAGCGAGTATTTTTCCCCCGCCTATCGCCATAAACTTTAGCTCATCCACGCACTGGAGCAGCACACATAATTCTGCACCTGGTGACCGAACCAACTCCAGAGGAGCCGTTATGCTGATCGATGATTACTTGCCGGAATACCAGTTTCAAGCGTCCTATGCCACCGAGATCGATGCGCCTGTCGAGCGCGTCTACCCGATCGTGCGCAAGCTGGACCTGAGGAAGGCCTATCTGCTGAGGGTACTTTTCTGGCTGCGCAGTATTCCTGGCAAACTCGCGGGTCGAAACCCGCTGGGGCCCACGCTCGCCGACCTGGAACGGGCCGGGCTCACGGTCCTCGAAGAAGCGCCTTCAAAAGAGTTGGTGACGGGGTTCGCCGGCAAGATATGGACACCGGCCGGGGGCGTCCGCAAAATTAACGCCACTGACTTTCGCGATTTTAACGATCCCGAGCTCGCCAAAATCGTGTGGAGCTTCTCACTCGAGCCGTTGCAGGGCAACCGCACCCGACTGACAACACACACACGAATACAATGCGACGACCCAGAGAGCCTGAAAAAATTCCGTCGCTATGCATCCTATATGCGCTCAATCAGCGGCATGACGCGCAAATCCGCGCTGCGCTGCATCAAACGTGAAGCGGAGGCAT
>JAGRIK010000070.1 GCA_020443325.1 Halioglobus sp. | reverse complement strand
TGGACGGGTTCACGGCGGGTCCCACCCCTATAGCCTTCAATTCTCGGCCGGATCGAGGCCCAGCTAAACGCCATTCGTGCCTGAGCAAGATGAACACTCAAACGGCAAGCTAGCTATCGCGCCAGAACCCCAGATACATCAGGCCCATGAGGAGCAAGCCGAGGAAGCAGGCGATGACCATCGGCCGGTTCCCGAAGCTGCTGAAGGGGGTGTTTCCCAGCATCGCTTCCGCCTCGCCTGTGAGGGTGGTTTCCACGAACTGCTCCGTGCGTTTCAGGATGCGTCCCTGGTGGTCGATGATCGCAGAGATACCGTTGTTGGTCGCGCGCAGCACGTAACGGCCATTTTCCCGCCCCCGCATCTGGGCAATCTGCAGGTGTTGCCAGGGGCCTATCGAGTCGCCGAACCAGCTGTCGTTGCTGATAGTGACCAGCAGCTCGGCATCCTGTGCGTTCTGGGCCACCAGGTTGCCATAGACGATTTCATAGCAGATGAAGGGTGCGATGCGGTAGGCGCCGGCGGTGAGGGACTTTTGTTCGGCGGGTCCTGAGCTGAACGAGGACATCGGCAGGTCAAAAAAATCGATCAGGCCGCGAAGCTGCGCCTCCAGCGGGACATATTCCCCGAAGGGCACCAGCCGCTGTTTGTGGTAGATACCGGAGCCAGATCCTGTTGCGACAATGCTGTTGTAGTAGGCGGCGCTGCCGGTTGCCCGGAAGGGAGCGCCTGTGATCAGGGTGGTGCCAGCCGCTTTCGCGCGCTGGTTGATCGGCTCCAGGAAGTCCTGGGCGCGCTGGTAGTAGTTGGGTATTGCAGACTCCGGCCAGATCACGATGTCGCGACCTAGCAGCTTGTCGGTGGCGATGCGCAATTGCTGCAGAATCGGGTTGTAATACCGCGGGTCCCATTTGTGTTCCTGGGGTACGTTGGGCTGGACGATCCCTATGGTGATCGGGCGTTCGTTGGCCTGTCCCACCCACTGCGTGGGCTTGAGTATCGCGCCGCCGCCCCACAGGGTAATCAGTACCACGGCATAGGTGGTGCAGGAGACGGGCTTGCGGCTGCGCCAGGCCAGGAACAGGCAGATACCCGATATCGCGCAGATAAATGACAGGCCGAATACCCCTGTTATCGGGGCCCAGCCGGAGATCCAGGTCTCCACGTGTGCGTAACCCAGGTAAAGCCACGGAAAGCCGGTGAGCACCCATTCCCGCAACCACTCGAAGATCACCCAGAGCGCCGGAAACCCCACCAGCATGCCCCCGGGGAGCGGGCGTACAAACTGCACGTACAGCCAGGCGAAGAGGGCGTGAAACAGCGCCAGCCCGGCACAAAACAGTGCAGTGAGTCCCGCCGCCAGTGGGATACTGGCATTGCCGTGGACATGAATACTCACGTAGATCCACGACACACCGCTGCCGAACAGGCCCAAACCGTAGAGCCAACCGCGCCACAGGCCCTGCCGGGGGGAACAGGTACACAGGAGGTGGGCGTAAAAGGCGCAGCTCAGGATTCCCGCGGGCCAGAAATCGAACGGGGCCAGCGACAGCGTCACCAGCGCCCCGACGAAGGGTGTCCAGATAAGGACAAACAGGGGGTTCAGGCTGGATTCTGAGCGCATTGACGAGGTGGCTTCATTCACCCTGGTTACGTAGCCGCAGCATGCGCAGGCTGTAAATTTTGCGCTGGTCGGCCTTGATCACCTCGAACTTGAAGCCTTCGATTGTGGTGACTTCATGGCGTGTGGGCATATGCCCAAAGGCCTGGATGACCAATCCGCCGATCGTGTCGAAATCGTCATCACTGAAATCGCAGTCAAAATACGTATTGAATTCCTCGATGGGGGTCAGGGCTTTCACCATGAACTCATTCGTATCGATCATGTGGATGTGACGGTCGACCTGGGCGTCTGTCTCGTCTTCGATTTCGCCGACGATTTCCTCCAGGACATCTTCGATGGTAACGAGGCCGGCGACACCGCCATACTCATCGATCACGATGGCCATGTGATTGCGGTTCTCGCGAAACTCCCGCAGTAACACGTTCAGGCGCTTGCTCTCCGGTACCACCATCGCGGGGCGCAGCAACTCCTCAATCTTGAAATTGCCATTGTCCAGGTTGAGAATCTGCGGCAGCAAATCCTTGGCCAGCAGGATGCCCAGGATAACGTCCGGGCTGTCGCCAACCACCGGATAGCGGGAGTGGGCTGAGCGGATGATTTGCGGGAGGATATCCTCGAGCTTGCCCTCCGCCTTGATAAACACCATTTGCGAGCGCGGAATCATGATATCGCGCGCCTGCATGTCGCTGACCTGCATCGCACCTTCCATGATGCTGTGGGCATCCTGGTCGATGATCTCGTTCTCCACGGCAAGTGTCAGCACATCCTCGAGGTCGCGGCGCGTGCGCGGCTCAGAGCTGAACAAATAGGTGATTTTGTCTAGCCAGGAGCGGTCGGAGCTGTCACTGCCGGCGCGGTCGTCACTCATACTGATATACGCTCGTGCTGCGGTTGATTTTGGTAAGGACAACTGTAATCCAGTTGCCTGAGAATGGCGCTTTCCAGAGCTTCCATAACCTCTGCTTCGTCCTCTTCAATGTGATCGTAACCCAGTAAGTGCAGTGTGCCGTGGATGGCCATGTGGGCCCAATGGGCACTGGCGGTCTTGCCCTGTTGGGCAGCTTCTTCCAGAACGACCGGCGCGCAAATCACGATATCGCCCAGCAGCGGCAGTTCCAGGTCCGGCGGGAGGTCGGCGGGGAAGGACAGCACATTGGTCGCCCCTTTCTTGCCGCGGTAGTTGGTGTTGAGTTGCGCCATTTCGTCGCCGTCCACCAGTCGCACGACGATTTCTACCTCCTGCCGTGTCGTTCGCTCGCTGAGTGCTGCTGCAATCCAGTGGCGCAGTTCCTCTTTGGAAGGAACCTGCTCGCAGCTCACAGCCTGGACATCGAGGAGCAGTTTCACAGCCGGCTCTTTTCCAGTTTTGCAGCGGTTTCTTCAGCGCCGTCATAGGCCTGGACAATGCGCTGTACCAGCGGGTGGCGCACCACGTCCTTGTTGCCGAAGTAGGTAAACCCGATGCCTTCCACATCGCCCAGGATGCTGCTCGCATGGGTCAGGCCGGATTGTGCGCCGCGCGGCAGGTCGATTTGTGTGGCATCCCCGGTGATGACGGCGGTGGAGCCGAAACCGATGCGGGTGAGGAACATTTTCATCTGCTCGCGCGTGGTATTTTGCGCCTCGTCGAGAATGATGAACGCGTTGTTCAGTGTACGCCCGCGCATGAATGCCAGTGGTGCGACTTCGATAATATTGCGCTCGATGTATTTGTTGACGGTTTCAAAGCCCAGCATCTCGTACAGGGCATCGTAGAGTGGGCGCAAATAGGGATCGATCTTCTGGCTGATATCGCCGGGCAAAAAGCCCAGCTTCTCGCCAGCTTCCACCGCCGGGCGTACCAGCAGGATGCGTCGCACGCGCTCCTCCAGCAGGGCTTCGACGCCACAGGCCACTGCCAGGTAGGTCTTGCCCGTGCCGGCGGGCCCGATACCGAAATTGATGTCGAACTGCTTTATCGTGCGCACATAGGACTGCTGGTTCTTGCCGCGCGGCTTGATCGAGGCGCGTTTTGTGCGAATGACCTGGATGGGCGCGATGGAGGGGTCCAGGCCCGCCTCAACCAGGCCTTCGAGCCCCGCCTCCTGCAGTTGCAAATGCAGTGATTCGGGGCTGAGTCCCACGCCCTGGCAGACCTCGTCGTAGAGATGCAGCAGCAGTTGTTCGGCCGTGTTGACGTCTTCAGGCGCGCCGTTCAGTCGCATCTGGTTGCCGCGTGCGCTGATCGTGATACCCAGCCGCTCCTCGATCTGGCGCAAATGGCTGTCGAGGTGGCCACACAGCATCGCCAGATGACGTGCGTCATTCGGCTCCAGTGTCAGGGTTTCTTGGATCAACTGTCGAGGAGACGGTTGCGGGGGAGGTTCGTTGTTCAAAGTATCCTGTCGCCGCTGTGGGCAGTGCCATTACTCGTTAAGGATATACGGGAATTCACAGGCGTCAACCCGCGATTCTCGCGCCGCGCAGCGAGTTGGGCAGTGCATCGATGATCTGCACGTCCACAAATTGCCCGATCAGGGACTGGTCTGTCGCCGAAAAATTCACCGCGCGATTATTTTCAGTGCGCCCCTGCAACTGTCCGGGATCCTTTTTGGAAACGCCGGTTACCAGTATGCGCTGCGTGCTGCCGACCATGCGCCGGCTGATCTGGGCGGCCTGTTGCAGGATACGCGTTTGCAATATCTGTAGCCGCTGCTTCTTGGTCTCCTCGTCGGTACTGTCGTCCAGTTCCGCCGCCGGGGTGCCGGGGCGTGCGCTGTAAACAAAACTGAAGGAGCTGTCGAAGCCGATATCCTCGATCAGCTTCATCGTGGCGGCGAAGTCTGCCTCGGTCTCGCCGGGAAACCCGATGATGAAATCCGAGGAAATGCTGATATCGGGGCGAATTTTCCGCAGTTGGCGTATCCTGGATTTGTATTCCAGTGCGGTGTGGCCGCGCTTCATTGCGGCGAGGATGCGGTCCGAACCGCTCTGTACCGGCAGGTGCAGGTGATCTACCAGCTGCGGTATCTGCGCGTAGGCGGCGATCAGTGCGTCGGAAAACTCCACCGGGTGGGACGTGGTATAGCGGATGCGCTCGATGCCGGGAATGCGCGCGACAAAATGCAGCAGCTCCGCAAAATCGACGATTTCACCCTCATGATCGACGCCCCGGTAGGCGTTCACATTCTGGCCCAGCAGGTTGACCTCGCGTACCCCACCCTGCGCCAGGTGCGCTATTTCGGCAATCACATCATCCACGGGCCGGGAGACTTCTTCGCCGCGCGTATAGGGTACGACACAGAACGTACAATACTTGCTGCAACCTTCCATCACCGAGACGAATGCGCAGGGGCCGTCAACCTTGGGCTGGGGCAGATTGTCGAATTTCTCGATCTCCGGGAAGCTGACATCGACAACCAGTGTGCCTGCGGTGCCGCGCTGCTCAATCATGTGTGGCAGCCTGTGCAGGGTCTGGGGGCCGAATACCAGGTCGACATACGGGGCACGGCGCCCGATTTCCGCGCCCTCCTGACTGGCCACGCAACCGCCCACGCCGATGATGAGGTCGGGATTCTTCTGTTTCAGGTGCTTCCAGCGGCCCAGCTGGTGAAACACCTTTTCCTGTGCTTTTTCCCTTATAGAACAGGTGTTTAGCAGTAGCACGTCCGCATCTTCGGGGTTGTCCGTGGGGATCAGGTCATGGCTCAACTGCAGCAGGTCACGCATACGGGCCGAATCGTATTCGTTCATCTGGCAGCCATGAGTCTTGATGTAGAGTTTCTTGTTCACGGGTCAGTGCAGCGCGTCTGTCGCTGGTGTCGCTCTGTGGGGAAAAGGGCCGCGGATTATACCCAGTTAGCGGGGGCAAACCTAGTGCCTCGATAAACGACACTTGATTCGCGTTTCGAAGGGACTTTCGAGGGAATTCGAGCACTTTTACAGTGATCGGAAACAGGATGGTTTTAGAAGCAGCACACCCGGTTGGAAACTGGTATTCTGGGGCGATGGTGGTACTATTGCCGGCCTTAAAAATCAGCCGACCTATCGCCGCTCACAGGCACGCACATCGCGAGATGCGATACACGAGATGACAATGGCAAACCAACCCGTATACAAGGTGATCTTCCAGAACGGCAACCAGGTGTTTGAAGTCTTTGCGCGCCAGATTTACCAGAGCGATATGTGGGGCTTCATCGAGGTGGAGGAGTTCGTGTTCGGGGAGCGCTCGCAAATCCTGGTCGACCCGAGCGAGGAAAAGCTCAAGAATGAATTCAGCGGCGTAAAACGCAGTTATATCCCGCTGCAGGCCATCATCCGCATTGACGAGGTGGACAAGGAGGGCAGCAGCAAAGTGTCCGATGTCGCCGCCTCCGGGAACAATGTCACCAGTTTCCCCTTTTCGGGTTTCCCACCCGGGCAAAAAGGCGGCGAAGAGTAAGCGCGGCACCGCCTGGCCATGCAGCACTCCCCGTCACAACGCCGGTCCGCAATCTCCCGGTGTTCCGTGTTGGCATTCATACTGGCCTCCGGTTTAACCGGCGCTCTGCAGGCGTTCGCCCAGGTTGACCCCAATGACGAGCAATCGGTGCGGATGGGCGCGCAACTGTACGACCTGTACTGTAGCGATTGTCATGGCGTCGATGCGTCCGGTCGCTACGGTGAACTTTATGACACCGATGACGCGGATTCCGATGTGTCCGAAGACTATGCGGAGTTGGTCGAGCTGGTGCGAGGCGCAGGCGCTCCCGAACCGGTCGCCGCGCCGCAGGCGGATTGGCCCGAGTGGGCGGATAATCCCGCGCCGGAAGCTGAGGAGGATGTCAGGGCAGAAGTGCTCGGTACGGTAACCGGCGCGATCGACCGGATGCATGAGGCAGTGGAGGACTCAGATCCGGTGGGAGCCTGGGACGATGAGGACGCCTACACGAACTTTGGGGGGTTTGATCCTGTACCGGGAGCAACCAACCTCGCCGACCCAACCGCTTTCTTTCACGGCACGTCGGCCGAAGAGATGTTCGACAGCATCGCCAATGGGACGGGTGCAGCGATGCCCGGCTGGCGCACCGAGCTGGGCAGTGATGATGCCATCTGGGATCTGGTGAACTATATCCGCAGCCTGTGGGGCGAGGAGTGGCAGTTTTAGCGGCGTTACCGTTTACCGCAGCACCCTGTCAAGCCTGCTGTTGCAATCGATCCTCGATTGCGGCGAGTTGCACACACACCACGAATGATTCGATCGCCGCCTTGACGTCCTTGAGCGAGGGGTAGGTGGGCGAGAGGCGAATATTGCTGTCCTCGGGATCCTCGCCGTACGGGAATGTCGCTCCCGCCGGTGTGAGTTTCACGCCGATAGCACCTGCCAGCTCCACGATTTTACGCGCCTGCCCCGGCAGGGCATTGAAGGAGACAAAGTAACCACCGCGCGGGGCGGTCCATTCGCCCATTCCGCGGCCTGCCAATGCCTTGTTGAGGGCGTCCAGTACACATTCAAAGCGCGGCCTGATGAGCGCGGCGTGGGCCGCCATATGCGCGGCCAGCGTGTTTGCATCCGCCAGGAAACGCACGTGGCGCAGCTGGTTCACTTTATCCGGGCCAATGGTCTGGAATGCCAGGTGCGCTTTCAGTGCTGCAAGATTGCGCTCGCTGGTGGCGAGAAAGGATACACCTGCACCGGCAAACGTGATTTTGGAGGTGGAGCCGAACTGGATCACGCTGTCCATCGTGCCGTGCTTCTCACAGAGGTCACTGATGGAGGCCAGCTGCTGCGCGTCATCGTAGAGGGTGTGCACGGCGTACGCGTTGTCCCACATCACCAGGAACTGGTTCCCCGCGATCAGGCCCAGGCGGGCGATGCGCTCGACGGTCTCATCGCTGTAGACACAGCCGGTGGGGTTGGAAAAGCGCGGCACACACCACAGGCCCTTGATGGCATCGTCCTGTTTGACCAGTGCTTCAACCTGATCCATATCCGGACCGGTGTCCAGCATGGGCACGGTGATCATCTCGATGCCCAGGTGTTCACAGATGGCGAAATGGCGATCGTAGCCGGGTGCGGGACACAGGAACTTCACGGTGTCATTGTTGCCCCACGCGGAAGCGGCGCCGGCCAACCCCTCGGTCAGCGCAAATTCGATCACGCTGTACATCAGCGTCAGGCTCGAATTGCCACCCACGAGGGTCTGTGCGGGCGTCGTACCCAGTACCTGTGCGAAAAGTGCTCTGGCCTCGGGAAGCCCGTCCAGGCCGCCGTAGTTTCGTGTATCGGTGCCGTCTGCAGAAAAATAATTGCCCTGGAGAATGCCGTCCAGCGCATTCGACAAGTCGGCCTGCTCGGTGCAGGGTTTGCCCCGCGTGAGATCCAGTGCGAGATTCAGGCCTTTCAAGGTATTGTACTGCTGCTGTAGTGAATCCCGTTCTGTTGCAAGCTCGGCGACTGACAGTTGATCGATATGCACGGTATTGTCCTCTGGAAACTGCGCCCGACACGCGGTGGATATTTAAGGCGGGGGAGTATAACGGGAACTTCCCCGCAGCTGTACGTCCGGACGCGCGAAGCTTGAAAATTACCGTTCAGCCTATATAAAGAGATGATGCGCTCGGGATAGGCAGGCACATCCCACGGACAGAACAGGAACTGATACACCATGAGTGAAGCGGAAGATTCAGCAGAGATTAATGTGGAGCCCCAACAGGAGACACGCCAGCCCCCGGCGGTGGCCGACGATGTGCTGCCCGATACGCTGCACCTGATACCTGTGCCCCACAGACCCTTTTTCCCGGGGCAGGTGCAGCCGATCGCGATCGACCCGGCTGCCTGGGAAAGCACACTCAAGGCACTGCAGCGCGAAGGGCATGGCTTGATCGGCCTGTCCTACGTGAATGTGCCGGATTCAACCGAAGCGGGGCCGCGACAGTTTCCCGAGATCGGTTGCGCAGTGCGCCTGCATCGCCCGCCCCATGCAGCGGGACAGGCGGGACATTTCCTGGCGCAGGGCGTCAAACGATTCCGTATTATCCGCTGGCTCAGCGAGAAGCCGCCCTATCTGGTGCAGGTGGAATACCCCCGCAGCCAGGGTGACCGCGACAACGATGAGATCAAGGCCTATGCGATGGCCCTGATCAAGCAGATCAGGGAACTGCTGCCGCTCAACCCGCTTTACAGTGAAGAGTTAAAGCAGTACCTGTCGAACTTCAGCCCGCGCCAACCCAGCCAGCTGGCCGATTTCTCGGCAGCCCTGACGACCGCCACCGGGGAACAGTTACAGGAAATCCTGGATACTTTGCCGCTGCGCTCGCGCATGGAGAAAGTGCTGAACCTGCTGCGCAAGGAGCAGGAGGTTGCTGAATTGCAGGGCCAGATCACCAGCCAGGTGAACGAGAAGGTTTCTGACCAGCAGCGCGAGTTCTTCCTGCGGGAACAACTGAAAATCATCCAGAAGGAACTGGGCATCTCCAAGGACGATCGCACGTCTGATGTGGAAATGTTTGAGGAGCGCATTAAGGACCTCGATATGCCGGAAGCGGCCTCCAAGCGAATCAGCGAGGAGATGCATAAGCTGTCTGTCCTGGAGACAGGCTCTGCGGAGTACGGGGTCACGCGCAACTATCTCGACTGGGCGACGAGTGTGCCCTGGGGCGTAATGTCCGAGGACAACCTCGACCTGAAGCACGGACGCGCCGTGCTGGATGAGCATCACGAGGGCCTGGAGGACGTGAAGGATCGCATACTGGAATTCCTCGCGGTCGGCGCGTTCAAGGGTGAGATCGCCGGTTCCATCCTGTTGCTGGTGGGTCCGCCCGGCGTGGGTAAAACCAGCATCGGCCGTTCGGTGGCCGATGCGCTGGGACGCCAGTTCTACCGCTTCAGCCTGGGCGGCATGCGCGACGAGGCGGAAATCAAGGGGCACCGCCGGACCTATATCGGCGCGATGCCGGGCAAGTTTGTCCAGGCGCTGAAGGAAGTGCAGGTGGCCAACCCGGTCATCATGCTGGATGAGATCGACAAGATAGGCGCGTCTTTCCAGGGCGACCCGGCGTCGGCTTTACTGGAGGTGCTGGATCCCGAGCAGAACAGTGAGTTCCTGGATCACTACCTGGACCTGCGCGTCGACCTGTCGAAAGTCCTTTTCGTGTGCACAGCCAACCAGCTCGACACCATCCCGGGCCCGTTGCTGGACCGCATGGAAACACTGCGCCTGTCGGGCTATGTGGCGGAGGAGAAATTGTTCATCGCAAAAAATCACCTGTGGCCGAAGCAACTGGAGCGTCACGGGCTGAAAGACGACCAGCTCAGGATCAACGATGCTGGCCTCAAGTATGTTATCGACTCCTATTGCCGGGAAGCGGGCGTGCGCACGCTCGAGAAGCAGATTGCACGCATCATGCGCAAATCCATTGTGCGCCTGTTGGATGGCAAGGACAAAAAACTGCGTGTCGGGAAAAAGGATATCGAGGTGTTATTGGGCAAGCCCCCGTACCAGGCGGAACGACCGCTGCGGGGTGTCGGTGTTGTCACCGGGCTCGCCTGGACGGCGATGGGCGGTGCCACGCTACCTATCGAGTCATCGCAGGTGCATACGCTCAATCGCGGTTTCAAACTGACAGGGCGCCTGGGTGATGTGATGAAGGAGTCGGCGGAAATTGCCTACAGCTATGTTGTTGCCCACCTGAAGGACTACAACTGCGACCAGGACTTTTTCGATATGAGTATGGTGCACCTGCATGTGCCTGAGGGCGCTACCCCGAAGGATGGCCCCAGTGCGGGTGTCACGATGGCGACATCGCTGG
>JAGRIK010000069.1 GCA_020443325.1 Halioglobus sp. | reverse complement strand
TCCAGATAGCCGCCCACGACCAGATAGCCGCCCACCTCCAGATAGCCGCCCACATCCAGATCGCTGCGCACGACCAGATAGCCGCGCACGACCAGATAGCCGCGCACGTCCAGATTGCCGCGCACGTGCAGATAGCCGCGCACGTACAGACCGGAAACCTGATTTCCTACGCTCCGTGGAACACTACAGTTAATGATTAAATCTCCATCAACTCGCACAACCCCATCGGGTCCGCGCAACGCAAGTAGGTCGTCTGTGGTTTCGATTGTTGTTTTGTTTCTCATGCTGCGGCCCTCTCTCTGCTGACAATGCAGAGGATCTCTGCGCCCGATGGCGTGGTGTAGGTCCAGTAATAGTCGTCGTCGCAGCATGGCTCGATGGTGTAGGCCCTCTCGCCGTAGTGCTCCATAAAATAATCTTGGCGCACCTGTACTCGAAGCCGCCCGGACCACGCATAATCAATGGAAATAATCCCGTCGTGAAGCGGGCCCTTGCGCTCGCGCTTCATAACCGCCGCGATCAGCTCCGCTATTTTTTCTGCATGGCTCATGGCTCATTCCTCTCGTCGCTCATGCGTAGACGTATAAGTTGCACCAGAAGGCCGTACTCTCGACCTATCTTGCTGGCTCCATGGCTCTCCGCGACTGCGCTCTCAAACTCATCTAAAGAACCGCCGAAGCAGCCTCGCGTTATGAATACGCCGCCATCTTTATCGCGCATCGCCGTGAGTGTCCCGTTTTCGCTGCCTACCCCTGAAAACCACGCTATGTCTGTGTCGCCGGAGACCCGAGCATAGCCGGAGACCAGAGCGTAGCCGGAGACCCAAGCGTAGCCGGAGACCCAAGCGTTGCCGGAGACCCAAGCGTCGCCGTAGACCCGAGCGTCGCCGGAGACCCGAGCGTCGCCGTAGACCCGAGCGTCGCCGTAGACCCAAGCGTCGCCGTAGACCCGAGCGTCGCCGTAGACCCGAGCGTCGCCGGAGACCCGAGCGTTGCCGGAGACCCGAGCGTTGCCGGAGACCCGAGCGTCGCCGGAGACCCGAGCGTCGCCGGAGACCCAAGCGTCGCCGTAGACCCAAGCGTTGCCATCATGGCTCAGACAGTCCTCGCTCGCCACAAACCCTCCGGCGTCGCCACTCTCAACATCACCGAAGCTGACCGCTGCGCGGATCTGGAAAAGTTTCCGCCCGAATGCCATTATCGTGTTTGTGGTTAGCTCGTATTTTTTGCCCTGGCTCATGCTGCAACCCTCCCGTCAGTAATCAGGTAATCCAGCTCTGAAAACTCAACGGCATGTCCCTGCCATGTGGCGCCCGACAGGTCGCCGTCATAGGTGGTCTCAATGGATTTCATGCCCCAGAATTCGCAAAACTCGCGCTCCCGCCTGACGGTGCAGGCGCTGAAGTCGATCTCGGAAATCGGCACTTCGATGCTGATGGTTATTGTCTGACTCATTGGCCTCTCCCTGCCCCGCTTTTGTGTGGTATGGGTGCAGTAAAGCACGCCAATTTGCCCGCGTCAAGCAAAGCTGTAAATATTATTTTAATTACCCTGCTTGCCTTTCTCGTACCGCCGTGCTTTACTGTCATGCATGAAGACGCCAAACAAACTCATTATTATGGCCGCAAGCATTGCGGGGGGTAAAACGGCCCTGGCTAACCGCATCGGTATGAGCAAACAATTTATGCAGCAAATAGCAGACGGGGATCGGCCTGTACCTGCAAAGTGGTGCATACCAATTGAGGATGCGATCGACGGCGCTATTACACGATACGATTTGCGCCCGGATATTTTCGGCAGAAAAAGCGACGCAGCATAGCAATAGCACCGGTATAGTGGCGTGACAGCCGGGAGAGACCGACACTAACAGAAGAAGGCAGGGGCATGAGCTACGCTCGCGAGTCTTAATCCCCTTTGTACGGGGCATTTTTCCCTACCTCAGGCAAGGGTTATGCGCGTGAGAAATATATTCAAAGTTTTTGGCCGCTCTGCTCTGGACAGAAAAGCAAAATCCCCACTGGTGGCCGCCAGCAGGGCTTTAATTTTGGCTCTGATATTAGCGAGGAAGCTAACATGAGTGATTTTACTGTAGACGGCACAAATCATCAAATCAAACCACAAGACGTTGCGTGGCTGAAACTTCGGCTTGATCGCGGCGAGAAGGAAAAGTTCGCTGAATTCGGGGCGCTCACTCCTTCGCTGGCAAGACTGCTTCTCGACCTCAACAGCAGTAACCGACCAATCCGGGAGTCTCGTGCAGAAAAATACGCGAAAGACATAATCGCTGGGCGCTGGGAAACCAACGGCGAAACGATAACCGTGTCCAGCTGCTGCCACCTCAATGACGGACAGCATCGGTGCCGCGCCGTGGTTATCGCAAACAAGCCAATTGATGTTGTTTTCAGCTTTGGCGTCTCGTTTGAATCGCGCCTCACCACAGATACGGGCGCAGCAAAAACAACCGGCGACTTCCTCGGTATGGAGGGAATCAGGAACGGCACCAACCTTTCCGCTATCGCTTCGGCGGTCATCGACTACGAGAATTTCGGGAAAATATCCAGCACCGCAGCGGCAAAGGCGACCAAGTCCGAAGTCAGAGAGCGCGTTGTCTGCGATGACGGAATAGAAAAGTCTTTCCTCGCTGTCCGGCAGACAGGGGCCGCAAGGATCGCCAGCTACACGGTGCTCGGCATGGCGCACTACATATTCAGCCAGGTAGATGTCTTCGCTGCAGACCAGTTCGTGGAGAAGCTGATTTCTGGCGCCGAACTCAAGCAACGCGACCCGATCTGGGTGGCGCGTGAAAAGCTCCTGGACCCGTACAAGCGAATCAACAAGAACGAGCAGCTGAAGTGCATCTTCATGGCGTGGAACAACTGGCGCGCCGGAAAAACCGTCCGAACCCTGACCCACACGATCAAGAAGGGCGAGAAGCTGCCGGAGGTCAGCTGATGCGACAGGTTGAGATGCTCCCGCCGGAAGCGATAGCCAAGTACGGAGGGCGCCGGGCGGTAAATCCGGAGTCAGTAGCACGGCTCATGGAGTCCATGCAGTCGGTCGGTCTCAGAACGCCAATCACGGTGCGCATTGTCGACAACCACATCGACACCGACGGCGTTGTGGTGGATGGGCAGCCGGTAGTTGTTACCGGCGCTCACCGCCTGGAGGCCGCAAAGCGTCTCGGCTGGGAAAAGATCGAGTGCTTCATCTTCGACGGTGACAGCGAGATTGATGCCGAGTTGTGGGAAATCGACGAAAACCTGTGCCGCCATGAACTGACCCCCACCGAGCAAGCCGAGCACCTGGCGAAGCGGAAGGAGCTTTGGGAGGCGCGGGAGCGCGATAGAGTATCGGGTCAAGTTGACCCGAAACTAAGCGTTCGCGGCAGAGAGAACGAGGGCAGGCCGGAAGGCTTCGCCACCGAGACCGCCAAGACCACCGGCAAGAGCAAGGAGAGCATCAACCGCGATGTCCGCCGCGCCCACGATGTCTGTCAGGAGGCCCGCGACCTTATCCGGGGGACGAAGCTGGACACCGGGGCCATGCTCGACAAGCTGTCGAAGCTGGAGCCGGCCGCGCAGATCGAGAACGCCAATATCCAGCTTGAAGCCCTGGCCGACAAAGAGCGCCGGGCGCTGCTCAAAGAGGAAAAAGAGGCCAGAGAGAAAGAGGCTCGACAGCTTCGCGAGGAAGCCAGGGGCGAATGCTGCAACTTCCTTTGCACCATGATGAGCGGTCGCGACTGGGCGACCCTCATTGACCTAGTGGAGCGTGCGGGCGGCAGCATCAAGTCTGACCACCTGCGGAGGTGGCAGTCACCGTGAGCCTTTCCGCGTCAGCCTGGGCCTGGGAGCAGCCCGTCAAGCCGGCCAGCGCAAAGCTGGTCCTGCTGTGTCTGGCTGACTGCCACAACGCCGAGACCGGCAACTGTTACCCATCGCACGAGCACATTGCTAGGCAGACAGGTCTGAATGAAAAGACCGTCCCCGGGGCACTGAAGGAGCTCGCCGAATTGGGTCTGATACAGATCATTCACCGGCCCGGCACATCCTCAACTTTCAGCCTGAACCTACCCCAAAAACGGGGTACCCCAAAATTGGGGGCACCCAAAAACGGGGTACCCCGAAAACGGGTAGACACCCCCCCCGAAATTGGGGGGACACCCCCCCCGAAATTGGGGTACGAACCAGGAAAGAACCAGGAAAGAACCAGGAATACTACTACAACAAGGCTCGCGCTCGATTGTGTGCCGCTCGATCTGACCGACGTGATCGAGGAGTTCATCCAGCACCGAAAGAACGTGAAGCGCCCGCTCACGCAGAACGCACTGGATCGATTCGTGGGCCAGGTGCACGCCTGTTCGCGGGAACTTGGGATTCCTGAGCGCCAGGTGGTCACCGAGACCATCGACGCCGGCTGGCAGTCCGTCAAACCTGATTGGCTCAAGCGCAGGTTATCCACTGGTGGCGAGCAGCAGGGTGGGCGACCGCGCCCCGGCCCGTCATCCGGTAGCTCCAGAAAAACCACTCTCGAAGAAGACCTTTCCGATACCAGCTGGGCAGCGAGGTAACCGCATGAAAACCATCCCCAACCCCGAATTCTACGCAATCGCCAGAAAGTACCTGGCCACCCTGAGTCGCCGGTCTGGCGTGCAACGGGTGTGGTTCTGGGGAGGTGCGGCGTGATCATCGTCGGCGCAGTGGCTCTTACCGAGGAAGAGTGGGCTCTTGGCCAGGGAGTGACCGATGACGAATTCTGGCAACGCTACGGAACAGCACAGAGCGGAATGCGAAGCCCGTCACTGGCTGGCGATAACCCGGGGAGATCCGCAGGCCGTGTCAGACCTGATGGTTCGGATAGCGAAGCGCCGAGGGCAGGCGGCAGCGGACAGGCTACGGGACCAGATGCGGCTGGAGTGGACGAGGCAGCGCAGTGGGTAGGCGACTCGTGCAATGCGATTGATCGGAGGGTTTACGGGTGAGGGTTCTTGTTGCTTGTGAATACTCGGGCCGAGTGCGCGATGCGTTTATCAGGGGGGGGCATGAGGCTATAAGCTGCGATCTCCTTCCGACCGATGCCCCGGGCCCGCACTACTGCGGCGATGTCCGCGACGTGCTGGATTACCCATGGGATCTGATGGTTGCGCACCCTCCCTGCACTGATCTGGCTGTAAGTGGGGCGAGGCATTTCGAGGCCAAGAGGCTCGATGGTCGCCAGCAGGCGAGCGTGTCGTTTTTCATGGCGCTGGCCAAAGCTGATATTCCCATGATCGCCATAGAGAACCCGGTTTGCATCATGTCCAGCCTGTGGAGAAAACCAGACCAGATAATCCAGCCTTGGCAGTTCGGGCACGGCGAGACCAAAGCCACCTGCCTCTGGCTTAAGGGCCTGCCGCGGCTGTCTCCGACCGACGTGGTAGAGGGCAGGGATAACCGCATTCACAGAATGCCGCCTAGCGAGGACCGCTGGAAGCTGCGGAGCGAAACCTATCAGGGGATTGCCAACGCAATGGCGGACCAGTGGGGCGGTTTCAGGTTGGAGGCGGTATGCCAGAGCTGAGACGCTGCGGTGGCCAGGTGGGTGAGTACTGGATCCCCGTCACCGATGAGGACCGGAAGGCACTGGACGGCCTCACACGAATCAAGTGCACGACCGAGCGCAGCCGGACCCGCAAGCAAAACAACTGCCTACATCAGTGGCTGGGCGAGTTGGCGGACGCGCTGAACGATGCCGGTCTCGACATGCGCCGGGTGATCAAGGAGGAAGTGGATATTCCGTGGACCCTGCATAGCGCCAAGGAATACCTCTGGCGCCCGATTCAGAAGGCCATGACCGGGTGCACCTCCACCACCGAGCCATCGACGAAGGATTACATCGTGATCCAGGATAC
The DNA here is from genome assembly GCA_020443325.1 of Halioglobus sp. Classification (GTDB taxonomy): domain Bacteria; phylum Pseudomonadota; class Gammaproteobacteria; order Pseudomonadales; family Halieaceae; genus Marimicrobium. Next base: position 101 of record JAGRIK010000069.1, on the reverse strand, counting down.
CCTGATCGCGCACCTGTCGCGCAAGTTCGGCGTGTCGGTCGAGTGGCCCAGCATCGACCGGATGGATCGGGAGCAGCAGGAGAGAGAGTTATGCAGACAAT
>JAGRIK010000068.1 GCA_020443325.1 Halioglobus sp. | reverse complement strand
CCGATATTTCTGCCGACCCGCGGCTGGTCTGTGAACGGATGTCATGGACGCCCGGTATGGCGCGCAGCGCTTCCTCTGCCGGCCGCGTGACCTGCACTACCATTTCGTCTACGGGGCGATCCCCGGCCTCAAGTGACACAGCGATGCGCGGAAAATCGATCGCCGGGAACAGGCTGACAGGCAGCCGTGCCAGCGCAAACGCCCCCGCGAGCGTCAAAACCATGAACGCGGCCAGCACGAAACGCCACTGGCGTGTAAGCCAGGCATTCATGGCGTTTCACCTGCGGCATCCGTCCTGATCTTCATGCCATCCGCCAGTGTCGCCGCACCCTCGACGACCACCATGTCCCCAGCAGCGATGCCGGTCCCAATCTCGGTTTTCTCCCCGCTGGTGAGGCCGACCTCTACCCGTTTCAGGACAGCCGTATCTTTGTTTGCGCTGAAAACGTAGGACCCGGTCTCATCGTTGAACACCGCTGTCCGGGGTACAATCAGGACGCCCTGGCGGGTGCCTGCGATAATCCGCGCGGCGACAGCTTCCCCGGCGTGAAAACCTTTACCGGCCGGAATGGTGAGCAATGCGGTGGCCATCCGGGTCATCGGATCGATGCGCATGTCGATCAGGCTGAGTGTGGTATCCACTGCGGCTGCGCTGTTGTCCAGCGAGTACAGGTGTACCGGCAGGCCCGTGCGCAGTAGTTCTGCATCCTCGACCTCGATACCGAGGCGGGCCTGTAGCGCTTCCGCAGAGGCGAGCCGCACCAGTGGCGTGCCGGGGGCAATCAAATCGCCTGTTGCCGCAAACAAGCCATCCACGACGCCGTCAATGGGTGCCTGCAACGACAGGACAGCGCCGGACCGGGCTTCGAGGCTCATTGCCAGTGCTTCCAGATCCCTGGCAGCAGTATCGGCAGCCTCCACGTCGGCATTGCTGGCCAGCCCATCTGCGCGCAGGCGCTGGGTACGCTCAGCGGCAGCTGCGGCAGCATTTGCATCCCGGCGCGCCTGGGTGACTTCAGTGTCTCCGGCGCTGGAAGGTGCCAGTCGTACCAGTACCTGGTTCCGCGCCACAGGCTCGCCGGCCACCGCATCCACTTCCAGCACCCGCGCCTCTATTTCAGCATTGAGCGTGTGCATTTTTGTGGGATCGAATTCGACCGTACCATAGCTCTGCAGTACAACCGGCAGGTCGCCCGTAATGACGGGTTCGAGCGTGACCAGTGCGACCGGTTCCATCGCGGTCTCCGGTTCGGCCCCACCGCAACCTGCCAGTAGTAGCATTGAGAGGTAAATGGCGTGTTTTATCGCTGTCATTGGATGCTCTCCAGAGGTCGACCAACAGAAACTTCCAGCGCTATCTCCAGCTCAGCCAGCGAGAGGGCGAGCGCGGCCTCAACCAGCTGCTTGTCGAGCAGGGTCATACGGGCGGCGTTGGCGGCGGCCACGGGCAAGTCACCGCGGGCGGCGGCGCGATCATTGGCCTCTACCTGTGGCTGCAGTGGCACCAGTTCGTGCACAACTTCGTCGCGCTGCAGTTGCGTGATCTGCAGGTTGGCCAGTGCAGTGGCGACATCTGCGTGTATGGCGGTGAGGCGGGCGATGTAATTCTCCCGTAACTGCGCCTGGCTGGCGCGGGCCACCGCAACATCCCCGCGTCCCCGGTTCCACAGCGGCAATGTAAAAGTGATGGCGGGACCGATAGTCTTGAGCCTGCTGGTATCACGCGTCGCATTGATATTCAGGGTCGGCAGTGGGTAGCGCGCGAGAATTGCCATATCCACCCCTGCCTGTGATCCTTCATAGGCCGCACGCAGCCCGGCGAGGTCAGCGCGCGTTGCAATCGCGCACTGATACAACGCCTGTTCCGATGGAAGCGTACTGATAGGACCGGGCGGCGGCGCGAGTTCGAGTTGCGTTGCAGGCGCTATGCCGAGCAGTCGGTTCAGGTCGAGTTCAGCGGTGCGCAATAGCAGCTCGGTGCTGCGGTTTCGATCAGCGGCATCTGCAGCGGCCAACCTGCTCGCCTCCAGCGATGCCGCCGGAATATCCCCGCGTGAGGTCGCCCGCAGGTTGCGTGCGAGTTCGCCATCCGCCAGTTGCCGCAGTTGATCAGTCAGGGCTTTTATCTGCCGTAGATGGACAACCCGGGTCGCGAGCAATGTCGCCTGTTCGCCCGTCAGCCACTCGCTCCAGGCGATATCGAACCGAACCGCATCCAGGTTGGCCTGTGCGCCGCGCATCGCCGCAGGCCGACGAGCCAGCGCGGCAAAGTCGATGCCAAGCCCCAGAAACAGACCGGACGACACGTCATTGCCATTCAGCGGCGCGTCCAGTGCGAAGTTAAAAACGGGATCAGGAAAGAGTCCCGCGGCAAATACCTGCGCTTCCGCCACGCCCTCCCCGGTGCGCAGCGCGATCAGGTCAGGGTTGGTAAAGACGGCGATGGCGGCGAGTGAGTCACCGCTCAACGGCTGTGACAGATCAATCGACTGTGTGGCCGCGACTGCGGCCAGTGACAGTGCCGGAGCGGGACCGTCGGGTAACGGCGCCGGTGCTGATGGCTCTGTGGCGCAGCCGCCCAGCACGAGCGCCGCAACCGCGATCACCCACGGCAAGATCCGGGCTTTTGCGACAGTTTCCAATCGCGGCTCCTAGCTTTCAACAGCTTGCGTGGAGGGCCGGAACAACAGCCGCACGGTCAGCCCCGGATGGCTATCCTCGAACATCAAGCGGGCGTCGTGCAATTCGGCGATCGCTTTGACCAGCGCCAGCCCGAGTCCCGAGCCGAGTGTGTGGCGGGATTTGTCGAGACGGTAGAAGCGCCTGGTTACATTGCCCATTTCGTCGGCGGGTATGCCGGGACCGTTGTCGATAACACTCATCCACACGCCCTGGCGGCCTGAGCCGACCTCAATGCGAATACGGGCACCGGCCGGACAGTAGCGGATGGCATTCTCGAGCAGATTGGCAATCAGTTGCGTCAGCAAATCCCGGTCACCTAAAACCAGTGCCGTCGCAGGGGAGGCAATCTTGAACTCCAGGGTCTGGTTGTTTTCTTCGGCTACTGGCAGGTAAGCATCATGCAATGCAATGCCGATTTCGGGCAACGCCAGCGGTCGAAAACGCGATCTCCGGGCGCCTGCCTCTATCTGGGCGATACGCAGTAGCGCATCGAAGGTTGATGTGATTTTTTTAACTTCTGCTGAGGCGAATTCCAGATGATCGCTGATTGCCGGTTGATCTGTGTAGTCTGCCAGTAACTGTTCGAGGCGAATTCCGAGCCGACTGATGGGGGTGCGCAGGTCATGGGCAATATCCGTGCTGACCTGCCGTATGCCCTCGACGGTAGTTTCGAGCTGGTCAAGGGCGCCATTTATCTGCCGCGAGAGATTGTCGAGATCGTCTCCGGAGCCCGACCTGGGCACCCTGCTGCCCATATTGCCTGCGGCAACTTTTGCTAGGGTAGCGGAGATCCGGTCCAGGCGTTGTTGACTGCGCCATGCGAGTACAGCCGCGCCGATGCAGGCCAGTAACAGCATCAGGATGGTGGCGCTTCCGAACGCTCCCAGTACAGCCCGACCAATGGCATCGGACTCCTCATAGCTCTGGCCGGTGACCAACCGTAAGTCGCCAAAACTGCGCACGGCAATCCTGAAGCGCTCGTCCGCTTCAGTGCCCAGGCGGGCGCCAGCGACATCTCCTGCGGCGAGTGAATTGACAGCTGCGACAGTGTGACCGGCGAGGTGCGCGCCTTCCCTGTTGCCGAGGCTGACAATCTCGTCCTCGGCATCGGCAACGCGGGTGCGCTCCTCAACCGCGGCTATCAGCGCGGCGCGACCACCCGCTTCGAAAATGTCCTCATAGCGCTCCGCCGCAAGTTCGACTGCCTGCATGACCCGGTTGTCCAGGTCTGTGCTGATTGCGCGAAACGCGATCAATCCCGCCAGCAGGTAAGCAACGACAAACGCCAGCGTCAATGCCAGGGCAAAACGGAATGATGTGCTGCGTCGCAGTTCAAGCAGGCGCACGAAGGCTGTATCCCACATTCTTGATGGTATGGAGCAAGGGGCTGTCGAACGGCTTGTCGATCTTGGCGCGAAGTCGGCTGATGTGTGTCTCCACCACAGTACTCTGCGGGTCGAAATGGAAATCCCAGACGTGTTCCAGCAGCATGGTACGACTCAGTACGCGACCCTCGTTGCGCATGAAATACTCCAGCAGTGCAAACTCCCTCGGCAGGAGATCGAGGATCTGGCCACACCGCGTCACTGTGTGGCGTACCAGATTCATTTCCAGGTCATGAACCACGAGGTGTGTTTGTTCGGTGATAACCGCGGGCCTTCGGCCAATCGCGGAAACCCGGGCTGCAAGTTCAGAGAAGGCGAAGGGCTTTACCAGATAGTCGTCGGCGCCGGCCTCCAGTCCCTCGACCCGGTCATCCACACCGCCAATCGCAGTCAGGAATAGCACCGGTGTGGTAACGGAGGCTGCACGCAGGGCTTTCAAGATAGCGAGGCCATCCATGCCCGGTAACATGCGATCCAGCACGATAACGTCATAGACTGCGCGCAGCGCCATAGCGAGACCGTCCACGCCATCGGTGGAGGTGTCGGTACTGTGCCCGGCGGCGGTCAGGCCCTGCAGGATATAGTCTGCCGTTACCGTGTCGTCTTCAACCAGCAAGATTTTCGTAAGTCACCTCTGCTCGCCCGCTAACCGGGCGCTTTACGATGGGCCTAGGATACACTCCCTGCCTGAAAGGTAATCGTCGCCGACTATACAGTTTTGTAAACTTGCAGAGGTGCCATTGCCCAATACGCACGGCGGATTGGATCTTGCTGAGACTGTTTTTTATGAGCGCTCGCCTGGGCTCACTGATCACGCAAGCAGGGGTGCCAGCTGCGCGTTATTGGTGAAGATGCTGCCCCCGCTTGCTCGCGCCCTTGCTCCGAAGGCTCTTTCCCGTCCGCAGTTGTCTATTCCTGCATCTGTTCTTCACGGATAGTCAGCGGTGCCTCGGTGTTGCCGGCGTAAAACACCAGCAACTTGACCGGCACCGTGCCGGTATTGCGCCCGTTGTGCAACACGTTGACGGTTTCAATAGCGGGGTCTCCCGCTTTCAGCGACAGGGTTTCCCCCGACTTAAGCTCAACTGTCATTTCGCCCTCAAGCACCATGCCAAACGAGGGGACAGGGTGCAGGTGCCAGCCGGTTTCTCCGCCCGGCGCTATCTCAACCTGTACGACAGTAACCTCTGCTTTTCCATCGGGGTAGGTGATTGGCTTGCCGTTCCAGCTTTCCTGCGTTTTCAATAATGGTGTTACGGTGATCTGCTCAGTGGTATCGAAAGACACTGCGAGGTGGGAGATTGATGTCAGCGCAATACCGAGGAGAAATTTAGCAATTGTTTTCATAAGCTGGCCTGTTGTAAGTGAATTGGATTGTCGTTACTCGCCGCTTACCTGCAGCATACGGGCAATAAACGTGTCCCACGGGGGGTGCTCCGCAGGGTTCCAGAGGGAGGCGATATGCTCACCCGATTTCTGCGAGGACCACCCGAGGTTGCGGTGGGCATAGATCGCGTAGAAGGCAGACACCCGATAGTTGGCTGCGCAATGAATCATCGCTTTCCTGTCGCCGAGTGCTTGCAGCGCACGCTCGAACTCGCTGTAGTCGCGCTCCTGCGGGGCGCCGAAGTCGACCGGGATATACTGGTAGTCCAGTCCCTGCTGCTCGATCAGCTCTCGCTCCCCCGGCAGTGCGTATTGACTGTCGTCCGGTAGCAGGTTGATGACAGCCTCATAGCCCTCCTGCTTGAGTATGCCCAGCTGTTGCTCGCTTAATCGCCCGGCCGTGCAAGTGGTGTCGCTTACTTTCTTGTAATTGTAGGCCTCATCGACGCTCATGACGTTCTCCATTGCCTGGCATCGCAATGTCAGGGTCAGTGTTTGATTTCCTCAATGATCTTTGAACAAACATCCTCCTGCGTCAACCCGGCGCAGTTTATCGTGATGTCGGCGACCTGCCGGTACAGCGCCTCGCGCTCCGCGAAAAGGTCTGCCAGTGTCTGCTCGGGGCGTTTGGCCAGGCCCCTGCTGCCAAAATTGTGAATCCGCTTTTCCAGGGCTGCAAGATCGATTTCGAGGAAAACGACAGTCCCCGTGGCCGCAAGGTGGCGCATCGCGCGCTCGCTGTATACCGCGCTTCCCCCTGTGGCAATGACGCAATTCCTAACATTGATAGTCAGCAGAATGTCTTCCTCGATCGCCCGCAGGGCCAGGTGTCCCTCGCTGTCGACGATGTCCTGCAACGGGCGTTGCTGTGAGGATTGGATGAGTAAATCGGTATCGAGGAAGTCGTACGACAGCATCTTTGCGAGTATAACGCCAACGGTGCTTTTGCCAGAGCCGGGCATGCCGATCAGCACGATATTCGGCTTGGGTTGAAGCATGCGGCTGCCCTCGCGTCGAAGGCCGCTATCAGCGGTTCTGGTAGCGGTTTACGTCAAACAGGCCAGCTTCTCTTGGAGTCGCCTGGAGATAGTGTTCATACATCTTGTCGGAGAGAGGCCAGAACTCGGCCTGGTTGCGTCGCACACCATAGAACGACACCAGGCTAGCGTAATCGGTTTCATTGCGCATGGATTCGATCGCGGTGACGAAACTGCCCAGTTCACTCTCTGCGACCTGGAAGAACGCATTGGGGTAGGAGCCGATGAATCCCTTGACCACGGTCAGGTAGTCCTCTTCCGGGACGCGACGTTCATCCTCATGGAATATCTGGGCGTTGTTCAGGAACGCGTCGTTGTGCACGATGGTGTAGTAGTTGTATTCACCCGGGTTGTTGCCGGTCACCTGCAGGAAAGACACCTCCGGCATCAGGCTGAAGGGTGGTCCCTGCAGCGTCTGGAGTTTCTCGAACGGCGGCCCTGCCGGTTGGTAGCGCTCGGCTGCCGCGCCAGGCAGTCGCTGCTGCAGCATGTCCAGCAGTTCTTTCTTCGGGTCGTCCGTTTTGTACTGGATATCCGATGTGCGATCGAACGCAGCAGAATCGGTCATCATAAACTGCTTGGCTTCTTTTTCTGCTTCGCGGTACCAGAAGTCGCGCAGGACGATACGCTCCTGCGGCGGCAGGAAGAACAGAAAATTCTGCTCGCCTTCCATGCGCAGGAAATCCATGTAGAGGCGCGTTTCCAGCTGGTGCGCGACATTGCCGAAGACGTCGTAACCGGCCACAAGCAGGTAGTGAATTCGCTCCAGCAGGGAGTAATCGATGACCCATGCTGTCTTGGGTTGCTGGCCTACAAACCCTTTCACCACAGAAGCGCTGTTATCGTGGCGGAAAATCGTCAGCGCCGCGTTGTCGTTCTGTCCTTCGCCATCCCAGATCAGGTCTAGGTTGACCTTGGTCCCATCGGGCCCCGTCATTCTCTGGATGTAGTCGAATTTGGCTTTCAGGAACTTCAATTGCTCCTGTGAGTAACTGCGCCACTCAACGATGGAAACCAGTGCGCCACCCGTTTTATCCGCGGGTAGGCGCAGGTTTTTACTTTCTTTCGCAAGGAACTCGGCGTTCTCCTGCACGCCTTTTCTGTCCGGATCCAGGAATACGACCCAGAAATGGTCGTCGATCACGTTCAGTGCCACCTGGCCGCGACAGACCGGGCCCTTGATGAACCCCATAATCGTGAACTGCGCCTCGTCCAGCATGAATTTATAGCGGGCGGTCTGTGGCAGTTCGCGAAACGCGATAAACGGGTTGGCGGCAACCTTTGAGGCGTAGGCGGGCAGGGCGGTGACCTTGTATTCGGGCTCCAGGAAAAGTGTGTTCCAGCGCGCCATACGCTGTGTATTCAGTGCGTAGGGCATGTGCCGCTTGTCCAGCACCGCCGTGCGCAGCGCCTGCAGGCGATAGTAGACCCTCGACTGGCCGGGGTCATCGTAGGGCCGCCGCGTGGCGATAATATCGATGGGTTGTCCCGGCGGCGTACGCGATCGCACCAGCGTGTAGTACAGGCCTTCTTCCCCAAGCTCGGAAAAATACAGGTTGGCAGTAAAAAGGTGTTCGTACATGTAACGCGACATCAGCTGCTCTTTCAGGCTGTCGCCATTGAAAAAGGTTTCCCAGCGTTGTACTTCGTTCAGTGCCGCCGCCGACGGTGCGGCAACCGGTACGCCCGGGGCGCCCTGCTGCAACCAGTCGGTCAGGGTGGTATGTTCCTCCTTGCTGAGGGCCGGCAATCCATAGGGCATGCCCCATAGCGGGTTGTTCGCGGCGAACGTGTCGAACGTCTCTGGCTTGGTGCACTGTTGTTCGCGGTCGAGGCCCAGCGGAATCGTCACGGGCAGGATGTTGCCGATGGGGAGGGGGTGCTGCTGTTTCAATGCCAGCATGCGGGCCATCACGCCCTGGTCGGGTCGCTGCTCATTGAGCATTGGGTAGAACCCTTTGTTGCGCCACTGCTCGACGGTCTGTGCATCCTCAAACAGACGGGTCGGTGGTGCGGCCTTCAGGCGCAGGGAATACACCTGCTCCTTGCTGGCGCCGCGTTGCAAGCCCGCCCAGGCGTCCAGCTTCAGCTGGCACGGCGCGTCATAGCATCCGTGGCAGACCATGCATCGCTGTTCGATAATCGGTTTGACCGCGGGTGGGTAGTCACTGTCTGCGATGGATACAGCTGAAAGCAGCAGGAGCAACAGGGGAAGGGTAACGCGGGGGAATATTTTCATGGCGGAATTCTGCGGGTTTGAGGTGTTGAATGCAATAGTGCGGATGGGCCACGAGGCAGTGGTGCAGGGTGTGGCCTGACTGGAGGCTTTGGTGATAGTGTGTCGCGATGACTGGAACGATGAATACTACAAACGAAGCTTCGGCGTTGGCCGACGGCGGGCTCGACAAACTGCGCGGGCGCCTGCAGCACGCGATCGACAAGGGCCCGCTGCCATCGCTGCAGTTCGCTGTAGCGAGGCACGGCAAACTGGTGTTGTTCGAGACGCTGGGCAATGCGGACAACACCACGCGCTACAACGTTTTCTCCTGTACCAAGCCGGTGGTGGCCTCTGCCATCTGGCAGCTGATGGGCGCGTCACTGATCCGGATCGAGGCGCCGGTCGCACACTATATTCCTGCGTTCGCTGAGAACGGCAAACAGGCTATTACGGTGGAGCAGGTGCTGTGCCATACGGCCGGTTTCCCGCGCGCGCCGCTGTCAGCACCCGCCTGGTGGACGCGTGCCGGGAGGCTGGAGGCGATGCGCGACTGGCGCCTGAACTGGGAGCCGGGCAGCCAGATGGAGTATCACCCGCTCTCGGCACACTGGGTGTTGGCGGAGTTGATCGAATGCATCACCGGCCGCGACTACCGGGAATACCTGCAGGCCAACATTATCGCGCCGCTGGGACTCGAACAGCTGCGACTGGGTGTTCCGGTTGCAGAACAGGGTGATATTGCAACACTACAGCATGTGGGTGAGCCGCCCACCTCGAAAGAGATCCGGGACCTTTTTGGCGCCGCCATTGAGTGGCCGAGCACGGTAGATCACTCGCTGTTGATGTTCAATGAACCCGAGGTGCGCGAGTTGGGAGTGCCGGGGGGCGGTGCAGTGTCAACGGCCGCGGATATGGCGCTGTTTTACCAGGGTGTGATGAACAATAGCGGTGAGCTTTGGCAGCCGGAGGTGCTGGCCGATGCGATCGGTAGAGTGCGTGTGCATTTTCCCGACCCCATGACGGGTGCACCGGCCAATCGCGGTCTGGGTGTGGTGATCGCGGGTGACGACAAATACCTGCCCCACCGCGGTATGGGCAGTCGCGTCTCCGGGCGTGCCTTCGGACACCAGGGCGTGGGCGGGCAGGTGGCCTGGGGAGACCCGGTCAGCGGTCTTTCGTTTTGCCTGCTGACGAATGGACTTGATGCGAACCTGTTGCGCTCGGCGCAACTGTGCGCGGCGGCCAGTAATCGCGCCGCTGCCTGCTGGCCCGGGTAACTGTCCGTTTCCTTTACACTTCGCGCGCAGGAAAATGTGGGCGTCTACCAAGTCATTGTTATTAAAGAAATAAAAATTGGCGGCATAAATCTTGCTTCAGCATGTGATGATAAGCAAAGGGGCGTCAGGTCGACAATGAAAGAGTCTTCGATGAAACACTGTCTGGTGGTATTGGTACTGGCGGTAGCACTGCCGTTTGCGAGCGCGTCAAGTGCAGCGTTGATGTATGTCGGTTATTGGGATGTCGCAGACCCGAATGCACCCATATGGTCCGAAACCCCGCCGGATGGCCCGTTGGCGTACACCGGCCAGGAAGCGGCTGCGCTTTTGTTCGGTGGCAGTGCCTCTGACTACAGCATCTCTACCGTCGACGATACTGTTGCCAACATCAATAACATGGCCTGGTACGATATTATTGGCTATGGCGGCAGTATTTTTGCAGAAAATTATTCCAACAAATACCTGGGTCAGTACTACGGTCCAACTTCTGGCTTTGGCAGCGATATCAACAACGCTGCCTCTGCGTTTGTGCGCGACAACCTCACCCAGGGTGTGGAGCGCAACTACGCGTTCAAGGATGATGGTGTCAACGTGCCCGAGCCCTCGGTCTGGTCCCTGCTGCTGGCCAGCCTTGGCGGTTTTGTGTGGGCCAGGCGTCGCTCGCAAGCAACAGCCCGGTAGTTTCCCCCATCGTTACATAGCGCCGATCACGCTGCTTTCCAGCAAGCGCTCGATCTCTGCATCACTGTAGCCGGCCTCCCTCAGGATATCCTTGCTGTGCTCCCCGAGTCGTGGCGGATGGCGATACAGTGCTGCGGGCGTTTCCGACAGGTGCCCCGGGTACCGCACATACCGTAACGTACCCGCCTCGGGATGTTCGGCATCGAATATCGTGCGGTTGTGTTTCGCCTGTGGGTCGTCGGCAAATTCACGCACCGTCTTCACCGGCCCGAAGGGCACGCCCACGGCATCCAGGCGCGATAGCAGTTCGCTGGTAGTAAAGCGCTTCATGACCTCGGCGATGGCATCCAGCCACGGGCCGAAGTCGGCAATGCGTTCACCGACATTGCGCATGCCCTCACGCTCCAGTAACTCCGTGCACTCCAGTGCGTTGCACAAATTGATAAAGTGGTTGTCCTGCAGCGCCATGCCCACCACGAAGCCATCCTGCGTTTCAAAGGTGCGCAATACCGCAAGTGGTGCCGGGTCCTGCATGTCGTTGGGCACAAAGCTGTCGACCGGCATCATGTCGGCCAGCGAGTTGGTGGCCCAGGCGTCGATCATCGGGACATCCACACGCTGGCCCTTGCCGGTACCGCCCGGACAGTCGCGCGCATACAGTGCAGCCATCGCCACGCCGGCGGCCGTGGTCGCCGTGGTTTTATCGACGATGGCGGACTGGATCAGCTGCGGCTTGCCGCCAAACGGCATGCCCTGTATGTGCATCATGCCGACCAACCCCTGCGCGATGGGGTCGTAGGCAGGTTTGTGCGAGTACGGCCCGGTGGGGCCAAAGCCGGTAATGGAAACGTAGATCAGCTTCTCGTTGAGTTTGCGCAACGCCTCGTAGCCGATACCCAGCCTGTCGGGCACACCACCGCGAAAGTTTTCCACCAGAATATCGGCTGTCACCGCCAGTTTCCTGATGATGTCGATGCCTTCCGGGCTTTTCAGGTCCAGCGCGAGGCTGCGTTTATTGCGGTTCATCTGGGTGTAAAACCCGGTCAGGCCCGCTTTTTGCGGCGGTGCCATCCAGCGCGATATCTCGCCGTGGGTGGGTTCGATCTTTATAACATCCGCGCCCAGGTCGCCCAACTGCTGGCTGCACAGCGGCCCGGTGATCATGGAGGTAATATCAATCACGCGGATGCCCTTCAGGGGGCCCTGCGGTGTGCCTGAGAGTTTTATATCCATGTAGCGTACCTCGAATTATTGTCAGGCGATTCTACACGCCGGTGGCTGCACATGCGAAACCAGATCGCCCTCTTGCGCAACTAGGGGCGCGTGATAAGTGTCGCGCTACTCAACAGGGGCATTTGTGTGCAGTGCCTGATCCACGAATATAGGCGATGACCAGGCCCGCTCCTGAACCGGCGCGAGACAATCGTCGCTGAAGTCTGTCTGGTAACCACCGTAGCAGGGCGCGATAGCCGTAACGTCACCGTTGGCGTCACGCTGTGGACGCAGGTTGGCACCGTTGATGGCGGGGGTCGGCACCTGCAGCGCGCGCACGTAGTACAGGCTGTCCCTGCCATCCTTGCGGTAGTCCTCATCCGTAAAACGCACGACGCAGCCCTCGGGATCCGGTGGGCAATCCAGGCGCAGCCACGGGTCCTCGATCAGGCTTTCCACGGGTTCCCCGGGATAGGCCTGTGGCCGGATCCGCACGACCTCGATGGCTTCGATAATT
>JAGRIK010000067.1 GCA_020443325.1 Halioglobus sp. | reverse complement strand
GAACATCATATTGTCCAGCCGGTAATCGCCGTGCACCAGGGTGACGGTGCCGTCATCTTCCGGCATACGCGCGGCGAGCCAGGGCATCAGGGATTCCATCGCGGCGATAGTGCGCGTTTCCGATGCGCGGTACTGCTTGCTCCAGCGGCCCAACTGGCGCTCGAAGTAATTGCCCGGTTTGCCGAAGTCGCTCAGGCCCACGGCGTATACGTCCACATTGTGCAGGGCGGCCATGGTCTGGTTCATAGCATCGTAGATTGCGGCGCGCTCGGTTTTGTCGGCAGCCTCCGGCACCAGGGGGTCCCACAGGATGCGGCCCTCCTTGTACTCCATTACGTAGAACATGGAGCCAATAACGCTGTCGTCTTCACACAGTACATGAGTATGCGGTACGGGTACGTCGGTATCGCGCAGCGCGCTGATGACGCGGAATTCCCTGTCCACAGCGTGCGCAGACTTGAGCAGTTCGCCCGGCGGCTTGCGCCGGAGCACATAGCGCTGGCCATCGGCAGATGTCAGCTTGAAGGTGGGGTTGGACTGGCCGCCGGGAAACTTTTCAGCAGTCACCGGGCCCTGGAAGCCGGGGATGTGGCGGGTCAGGTAGTCACTGAGGCTTTGTGTGTCTAGAGTTTGTGTTTTCATAGTCTTTTCGTTTTGCAGTGCGGCACCGATTTTGACCGTGCCAAAGTCTGTGCTGTGGGTGAGTACGTAACAATGACAGGTCGCAACAAATAAATGTACCGGAAATTACATTCTGGGTGAACTTCGGCTCCCCCCGAAGGCACCCGCGTGGGATTGTGGCTTCCCCACCGCGAGGGGTGGTGTGCGTGCTGAATGCTCGATCCCACTGGAAACTCTCCCCCGACAGCGCTATTATCACCGCTGGCCCGGTAGGAGTGGTGCGCTGGAGGGGTTCAGTGCACCGGCAGATCATGCGCACGGGATGGCAGGCTAACTGGCTGTTTCGTGGGCAGATGTGGAGCAAGACGTATATGAATAATAACAAGCTGGTCAGCAGCTGGCAGGCTGCTGCGGGTGCCTTGGTACTCCTTGCAGCCGTGTTGGCGTCGGGTTGTAGTACGCAGGTGGCGCGACCGGTAGCCCATCAGGCTCAGTCAGCACCGCCTGTCGATAAACTTATTCAGGGCAATGACATTCTTTTCTCCGCGCTTGGCCAGGTCGGAATTCCCTACCGTTACGGCGGCAGTACCCCGGACAGCGGCTTTGATTGCAGCGGCCTGATCCAGTATGTCTACGCTGAGAGTGTCGATATTAAGTTGCCACGTACCGTGGCGGGTATGATCCAGATTGATGCGCCTACGATTGACGAGGATAACCTGAAGGCGGGCGACCTCGTGATCTTTGCAACCGGGTGGGGCAATCGCCCCAGCCATGCGGGTATTTATGTCGGCGATGGCCGCTTCGTGCATGCCCCGAGTACCGGTGGTGTTGTTCGTATGGATCTCCTCAGTGCGGATTACTGGCAGCGTAGCTACCTCGAGGCGAAAAGACCCCTGGCCGCTCTTGGCAAGTAACTCGCCAGCCCCCGGTACCCGGCAACAGGGCCTATGAATCCAGGGCAGTCCACAGCAGTTGTTCAACCGATCGGCAGCCTGGAACAGCGACAGGTCGCGCAGCGCACAGAAAATTTCATTGTTCGAGCGGAGCATATTTTTTCCCGCCGATTCGATCGCGTGCCCGTACTGTTTGATCTCAGGGGGCGCGCGGCCGGGATGTTCAAAGTCATCGGCAAGCGGCGCCTGATTCGCTATAACCCGTGGATTTTTGCCAAGTATTTCGAAGAGAACCTGCGCGATACCGTGCCACATGAGGTGGCGCATTATATCGTGCACGAGGTCTACCCCAGGCGTACGACCAGGCCGCACGGCCAGGCGTGGAAAAACCTGATGGCGGAATTTGGCGCTGACCCCGGCGTGACATTCGATCGCGACCTGGACGGCGTGCCCCAGCGCAGCCAGAGAACCCATCGCTATCACTGCGGCTGCCAGCTGCACGAAGTCTCCACGACCCGGCACAATAGGGTGCAGAGGCGCAGAATGCGCTATCACTGCTGTTCCTGCGACGGCCTCCTGGTGTACTCGCCGCTAGATCGAGGGGAAAACTAACTGGGATGGAAACTGGGTGTTTTCCGCCTCCCTGGAAGTGGCTTTGCCGGGCGGTTACGGATAGAAAAAGTGTTTCTCAGTCGCTCCCGGGATGCCGGACCAACGTAATTCGCTTGGTGAGAAACACTTTTTCTATCCGCAACCTCAGTGCATGCCATTCGACTAGATCACAAAAGCACTTTCCATTCATGCACCTCACAATCTAACGTTCGTCACACCTCGTGCCGTAGCATTGGGATGCAGGGCTCGTACCCCAGTAGGCGTTTCACAAAGCGAATTACGTGGAGCGACTGAAACGCCTACTGGGGTGCGAGCCCGTCGACCACGACTAACCCCCGGACAGCACCACGAAATAATTCATCTCGTTGCTAATCAAGGCGAAAACAAGCCAAGATGTCAGATGAAGGTTTTCAACACGCTGGTATGTACTTTCACAACCTGCCCACCCACAGTCCGGCTGCTGACATGGCTTACTGAGCCTCGGGAGAGTTAGGCGCTAGTCCTCGTTATCGGGATAGTCCGGATCAGGAGGTGTCGTATCGGGTTCATTGCGGGCCCAGCGTTCCAGTTTCTTTCCCGCTCGGAGCAGCAGCCAGATGAGCACTGGCGAGACCAGAATCAAGCCGACCCCGCCATCGAGATACTTGATAGCCAGCACGAAAGGTGTCACCGCTAGAATGCACAGGATGACCCCGGTTGTAAGTGCAACAGCCTCGCGTGATACGTTCATAGTTCTATCATCGTCAAAAGCATGTCAGGTGGAAATGATCTGCCGATAGATTCCCGGTAACGCCTGGGACAGGTGCTCGGGCTTGTGTACCATGGCGTAGCCACCGCGGCCGAACAACTGACCGATATAATCCTGCGCATCGCGGTCTATAGTCACCCCGAACACTTTCAGTTCCTGCCGCCTGGCATCCAGAATCGCGCGCCGGGTATCTTCGATGCCATAGCGCCCCTCGTAGTAGTCACTGTCGTTGGGCTTGCCGTCCGTCAGCACCAGTAGCAAGCGATGCCTGTTGGGCCTCTCTGCAAGACCGACGGCGGCGTGCCGGATGGCCGCACCCATGCGGGTATAGTGCCCCGGTTTCAGTGCAGCAATGCGGCGCTCGGTCACCTCACCCATCGACTCATCAAACGATTTGAGGGTATTGACCCAGACCCTGTGACGCCGGTGCGAGGTGAAGCTCTGGACGCTGTAGTCATCGCCGCAGGTCGCGAGCCCGTGCGCCAGCACGAGCAGCGCCTCCTTCTCAATGTCGATCACTCGCCGATCATCCACCCACGCGTCGGTCGACAGCGATACATCGATGAGAATGGACACGGCGAGATCCCGGGCCTGCGCGCGCGTTGTCATGTAAAGGCCCGCACTGCTGTCACCGACGGCAGCCAGGTCACAGTGGGCGCGCACCACTGCATCCATATCCAGTTCGTTACCATCAACCTGCCCTCGCAGCCATTCGCGGCGCGGCCTGAGTGCCTCAAACTGCTGTCTCACACGGCGAATGCGACGGCGTGTTTGCTCGTCGTGCTCGCGATGATCGCCCTCCTCCTCGTGCACGCCGCTCAGTACCCTGCAGTGATCCTGCGCATAGCACTGTTTGCGGAAATTCCATTCGGGATAGGTGTGTTCGCCGCTCAGTTGTTCGCCTGCCGCGGCGCCAGGTGAAAGGTCGAGGTCCATTTTAAGCTGCGAGGCGGCGCGCTGCTGATTGGGGCTCAGCGTAATTTCGTCTATCTGCTCGGCGTTGCTCTTTGCATTCTCATCCTCCTCTTCATCGACCATCCGGTTCACGTTGACCATTTCAGCGAACGAGAGGATTTTTTCAAAACGGTTGAAGACCAGCGGGTCGTCGCGTTCGGACTGGTCCTGACGCCGCCGCTCTGCCTTGCGCTTGTCCTGAATGGACTCGCTGGCGGGCGCGGGCGGATCAGCAGCATCCTCCTCATCAACTTGGGGCCCAACGGAAGTACCCAGGTGATTGAGATTGGCCCAGAGCGGCACCGGCAAAGGCTGGCGGTAAGTTTGCGGGGCCCGATAGTCGCGCAAGCTCAGCTCCGGGTCGAGAATAGCAGCGTAGTATCTCGTAGCCTCGGCAGACAGCGGTTCATCCGCGCCCAGCAGGTGGCGGATGACTTCTTCCATCGCTGCTTCCGCTGGCGGGAGTGTGCGTGCCGGGCGCATTTGCAGCATGCCTTGCTGTAATCGTTCGTACTTCTCGCGCAGGCCCGGGAAACCGTCCAGCACAGCCTGGGTAGCCCTATTGACTTGTCGCAATGCACTCAGATTCTGCCGCAGGGGATCCTTGAATTCCCGCACGGGCGTCATTGCCGCGAGCATTGCCGCCAGCCAGAAATAGAGATCGCGATTGCGGCGAGGGTCGTCAAACAGTGCGATTCTGGGAGGTAAGAGCAGGTTTTCTTCATCGAGGCGGGCAAGGTCCAGCGTTTCCTCATCCAGCCCAAGGCGCTGCCGTAGATTCAGCCGGTGCGCGGACGCCCGCGCTGCGATCGAGGCTACAGCAACCCCTCCCGGCCCGCCGCCTGCGCGAAAAAACACTGCTAACGGCCCGGAAATGCTGTCCAGGGTGACAGCAGCGTCGGGGTAACTGGGGTAGCTGGCACTGTGCGAAGAGACCCAGCGGTGCCAGAAACGCCCCACATTCTCTTCAAATTCCAGCCACTCAAACACCGGGCTGATTCTCAGTCTTCGCCGAAGGTGGCGCGAACGGCCTCCATCAGCCCCTCCTGAACGTCGGCATCGTCGCTCAGCGGTTCCACCAGTGTCGCCTGTGCCGCTTGTGTGGCCGGCATACCATCGGCGATCAATGTGGCGCAGTAAATCAACAGCCGTGTAGACACGCCCTCTTCCAGGTCTTGTCCTTTCATTGCGCGCAACCGTGCAGCGAGGTTAATCAGCGCAGCGCATTGTTGTACTGGCAGCCCGCTTTCGGACGCGACGATATTTCGCTCCAGATCGGGCGGGGGAAAGTCAAAACTCTTGGCGACAAAGCGCTGTCGGGTACTGGGTTTCAGCGACTTGAGTATGTGTTGATAGCCCGGATTGTAGGAGACCACCAGCATAAATTCGTCGGGCGCCTCCAGCAGTTCTCCGGTGCGCTCCAGTGGGAGCAGCCGGCGATCATCTGTCAGCGGATGCAGGACAACCGTAACATCCTTGCGTGCCTCGACGACTTCATCCAGGTAACAGATACCCCCCTCGCGCACCGCCTGCGTCAGCGGCCCGTCAACCCAGCGCGTCTCGCCACCCTGCAACAGGTAGCGTCCGGTGAGGTCGGCAGCGGTGAGGTCGTCATGACAGGAGACGGTAAACAGTGGGCGGCCCAGTTTGGCGGCCATATGGCTGACAAAACGGGTCTTGCCACAGCCGGTGGGCCCTTTGAGCAACAACGGCAGGCGCTGCTTGTAGGCCTTCTCAAACAATTGACACTCGTTACCCACGGGCTCATAGAACGGTATGTCGTGCTGAATACGAGCGTCGGGGGTAACCGCGGTGTCCATTGCTTAACTCCTGCAACTGGCTGTGAGCTGATGGTTTAGGGGCCGCAAGGCCCCTGCTCCCTGAACTAATTTTCAGCGCTGGCAGACGCCTGCTCTTTCACCGGCCCAAAAATCGAGATGAAGAAGACCACTGCAGCGATGGCCACCACCACTCCGGCACCCAGCCGCATGTAATAGAACAACTGGAGTTGGTCCTGCACTTCCATAAAGTTCATGCCCATCACACGCTGCAGGTGTGTCTGCACGACACCGGCAAATGTCAGGGTAAAGGTCATGAAGCACATTGCCGATGTCATCAACCAGAAGCTCCACATGTTCACTATCTGGTTATAGGGCTGCACCCGACGTAACTGTGGCATCGCGTAGGTTATCACCGCCAGCACCATCATGACATAGGCCCCGAAGAAGGCCAGGTGCCCGTGTGCAGCAGTCACCTGAGTGCCGTGCGTGTAATAGTTCACGAAAGACAAGGTGTGCATAAAGCCCCACACGCCCGCCCCGAAGAAAGCCAGCGTCGCACTGCCCAGGGTCCATAGCATGGCGCTCTTGTTGGGGTGGTTGCGACGACCCTTCCAGAACATGAAGAATGCAAACATCACCATCGCAAAAAATGGCAGCACTTCGAGCGTGGAGAAGATGCTACCCAGCGGTTGCCAGTAACCGGGAGAACCTATCCAATAGTAGTGATGTCCGGTACCCAGCAAGCCGGAGAACAACGCCAAACCGATAATGACGTAGAGCCACTTTTCGATAACTTCACGGTCGACGCCCGTTAACTTGATCAGGAGGTAAGCCAGCAGCGATGCCATGATGAGTTCCCACACTCCTTCCACCCAGAGGTGAACGACCCACCACCAGTACAGCTTGTCGACCGCGAGGTTACCCGGATTGACGAAGGCAAAGAGCCAGAATACCGCTGCCAGCCAAAGCCCGAGCATCAGTACCAGGTTGATCGCCGTTTTACGGCCTTTGTACAGGGTCATGCTGGTGTTGTAGAGAAACATCAGGAAGGAGACGGTAATCAATATTTTTGACCACAGTGGCTGCTCAAGAAACTCCCTGCCCTCGTGAATGCCAAGCTGGTAACTTAGCAGGGCACCTGCACCGGCCACCGCAAAGATTGCCAACTGTACATAGGCAATCATGGGGCTGTGAATTTCCTGCTCGGCCTCTTCAGGCATGAGGTAGTAGGTACAGCCCATAAACCCCATCAGGAGCCAGACCACCAATAGGTTGGTGTGGCTCATGCGCATGATATGGAAAGGCATCGCCTCCGACAGAAACTCGGGCATGATATAGACCGTGGCAGCCATGATCCCGAACAGTATTTGCAACGCAAAGAGTGCCATCGCAACGGCAAAGAACGGATAAGCCACCCGCTGTGTTTCATATTTCATTGATACAACCCTCTAACAGTAAACTTTTGACGTACCGTGATGCGTACATCGGGAATTTCGCTTCAGCCCGCCGTATTCGGTGGCCAGTTCTGGGTATCAATGGAGTCTGTCCATTGCAGGAAATCAATCAGCGCATCCAGCTGTTCCTCGCTGAGATCAAACTTCGGCATAACCCGCCTGCCGGGAACATTCAGTGGTTGTGCGCGAATCCAGCCCTTGAGCCCGGCACGCGCCGCTTCGGCGTTATCGCGTCCACCGTAGCGCGTCCAGACATTGCCAAGTTCGGGCGCAAAATACGCTCCCTCACCGAGAATCGTGTGGCAGTTAATACAGCTGTTCTCTTCCCATACATGCTTGCCTGCCCTGACCGACTCGGTCAACGTTTCACTATTGGTGGACACGTTGGCCATATACCAATGTGTGTGCGCCGTCAGTCCTGCAAACAGGATAAAGAAGAACAACGAGCCACCGTAAAATATATTGCGTGCCGCTGATCTCGTGAGCATTTCGGACATTGAATTTCTCCCCGATTATCGATTGGTAGTTTTGGGACTCATCCGGCTGAACCGGGCACATAGATAAACATGCATATAATATGTATTAATTGGAGGTGCCGCAACCACCTTCGCGCAAATCGCTCTTGGGCTATAATCGACAGTCGATTCGTTAGTCAGCGAAAGGCGTAAACACCCATGCTAAAGTCTTTGCAGTTAGGAAACAGTGGCCTGCACGTATCGCGGCTGTGCCTGGGCACAATGAATTTTGGTGTCCCCGGCCAGGGCCACCAGGGCGACTGGACACTCGACAAGAGCCAGTCACGAGAGATTTTCCGCGCCGCCATCGATAACGGCCTTTACTACTTCGACTGTGCGGACTTCTACGGCGTCGGCGCCTGCGAGGAAATAGTCGGCGGCCTGTTGCGCGAATTGCTGCCGCGTGAAGAGTATGTCCTCACCACAAAAGTTGCGATGCCCATGGGAAGCAACCCCAATATGAGTGGCCTGTCGCGCAAGCATATTATTGAAGGTATGGATAAGAGCCTGCAGCGGCTCGGTCTCGATTATGTGGACCAGTTGATTATCCATCGTCATCCGCATGGCCTGCCCTGGCATGTTGCCGTGCCGATTGAGGAGACCCTGGAAGCCCTGAACGATCTGGTAAAGGCCGGAAAGGTCATGTACCTCGGCGCCTCCACGATGTTCGCCTGGCAGTTTGCCGAACTGCAGATGACCGCTGAGCGACACGGGTGGGCGCGGTTTATTTCGATGCAGAATCACTACAACCTCATCTACCGCGAGGAAGAGCGCGAGATGAACCCCTACTGCGAGAAGACCGGCGTGGGCGTCACGCCGTGGTCTCCGCTGGCGAGGGGCATTCTGGCGGGCGCCTACCAGGGTGGGTTTGATAAGGGCCGCACAGACCGTTCTACCGGGTCGGACCGCGCGCGCACGGAGAATCTGTACCGTGGGGACAACAATTTCCTGATCGTCGACAGGCTGGTCGAGACCGCTGCAAAGTACGGGAACACACCCGCGCAGATCGCACTGGCCTGGCTGCTCAGCAAACCGGCGGTCACCGCGCCTGTGGTGGGGGTGTCAAAGGTCTCGCAACTTGAAAACCTTGTTGCTGCGACAGAAATTCAGCTGGAAGCGGAGGACATCAGCTATCTCGAAGAGTTGTACCGTCCGCTGGACAACCTGTTATCCCTGGGCATGTCCTGAGGCAGCCGAAAACGGGGGCGCGAATCAAAAGAGATAACGCAGCCCCGCCGCGACTGAAACCCCCGATTCCGGCGCCACGTCCCGCAAAAAGGACGTGCTCAGGCGAATCTGCTCGTTACCGATGTTCTCCACCTCAAAAAATGCGATCAGTTCGTTGCCGTTAACCGGGAAACGATACTCGCCGCCGATATCCCAACGCGTATAGCTCTGCGTGGAGCGCTCAAAGTCACCCGGCTTATCCTGGTCATCGGCATACTGCACGCGCGCCCAGAGCTCCATACGGTCTGAAGACCAGGATACCCGGCTGCCGATACGAGCCGGCGGAAGCCGCGGCACATCCCCGCCTTCGTCCAGCTGCCCGTAGATCACATCGCCGAACAGACCTAAACGGACGTCGCCTCCAGCCAGTACCGCGACGCCGAATTCGCTGTCAATCTCGCCACCATAGAATTCCGCGTCATCCTGAACGTAGGCATAGATCGGGACCTCGTCCTCTTCAAACCCGGTATTGCGCAGATTGATGTAATCGGTAAAGTCATTGTAGAACGCCGTCAATTGCACGAAGTCGTTGCCGTCGGACCAGCGCAGTGACAAATCGGCGTTGTTTGAGGTCTCTGTATCCAGGTTCACGTCACCCAGTTCGATCGCGTTCGTGGCCGCGTGGACGACATAGTCTGAAGGGTTTGCTGCGTCTATGTTGGAATAGAGCTCTTCATCAGTGGGTGCACGCTCCGAGCTTGATAGCGCCAGGCCCGCCTGCCATTCGGCGGCGAATTCCCAGAGAGCGGAAATGGACGCACTGAAGGCATCGAAATCCTGCGAGCCTGTCACCGTAGTATCCGGATCGCGCTCGGTCCAGTCGTAACGGAGCCCTCCTTCGAAGGTCCAGTCACCGACGTGGCGATCCTCAAGAATGAATACTCCAACTGCGTGGCTGTCGGTTGAGGGTATGAATCCCTCCTCCCCGATGGCGCTGAACTCGTCGCTGTTGGCCTGCAGGCCGAAGACACCATGAAATCCCGATAGCGGCTTATGCACAGCCTCGACCCTGCCCTCCCAGGCATCGCGATCAAACTGTGTCCCTGTCGCGCCGCTGCTCTCGATCTCCTTGTGCGAATAATCGTTGTACGTCAGGAAGCTGCGCACTGTCTCTATCGGTTCGACCGGATTTTCAAACTGGGCGATACCGCTATAGCGCGTGTGGTCGACCTCGATCGTTACCTCTTCTTCCTCTTCTTCGTGCTCATCGTGTTCATCGTGTTCATCGTGTTCATCGTCCGCATGTTCCTCGTGATCGTCGTCATCGCCGTGACCGTGAGCCCCAGGCGGTATACCGTACTTATTGTCCAACTGGGTTATCGAAAGGCCGGCAAAACCGCGATCAAAGTGATAGCTGCCGCCGCCGCTGATACTGCTGGTATCGCCCGAAGTATTGGCGATCTCGCCGTCGGAGCTTTCGACATTGCTCTCGTTTATGGCGCGCCCGGGAATGTCGAGGTCGCTCCAATCGCGATACAAGCCATCCAGATGGTAGGCCCAGTCGCCGTCGCCGCCGTCCAGCTTGAATACCCCGCCATTCTGCGATGACGCGCTGACATAGCGATACTCGAGCCCACCGCTGGTTTCCTCGGGCACTTCACTGGGAATACGATTATCGATCACATTGATCACGCCACCAATCGCGCCACCACCATACAGTAAGGTTGAGGGACCGCGCAGTACCTCGATGCTCTCAGCCAGCATGGGCTCGACCGAGACTGCATGATCGGCGCTCAGGCCTGAGACATCGGCGCTGGAGGTACTGTTTTGCAGCACCATAACGCGCGCGCCCTGCTGGCCGCGAATAACGGGGCGACCTACGCCGGGACCAAAGGACGCATTGGCCAGGCCGGGGTTCCCGTTGAGTGTGTCACCGATGGTGGTGGAGGCCATGCGACGCAGCTCATCGCCACTTAGCACCGTCACCGGCAGCGCGGTTTCGGCCTCTTGTTTATGTAGGGGTACTGATACCAGTACATGTTCCATGGGCGGCTGATCTGCCGCAGCACTCGCAACGGCCATAGCCAGCGAGAACGGTATATAACGCTTCATTGTGTCACTCCTGAGTTTGAATAAGACGGTTGTGCCAGATTCAGGAGTTGAGCGGTGGACCTCGTGTGAGGTTTGCCCGGAGAACGAGCGGGATTATTGCCTGTGTATACAGCAGCACCAGCAGAATGCCGGTGGCGACGATAACGGGCACACCCGGGACACTGGTGGGAAGAACTGCTGCTGTTCCTGTGTGGCACAGGAAGCAGGATGAGACAGGATCACTGGCCGGATGGTTATGCGAAACTTCCAGCACCTGCACGCATAACATGAACAACAGTGCAAGCACGGCAAGGAACCGGGCTGGGACTGTGTAGTGTGTCGGGCGGCTATTTATCATCAAGCAGGTGGACGCAAAATATGGCCGGAGTATAGCGGTAACAAGACGACGCATGCTACCACTTTCTTTTCCTACCGGGCGGGCCACATGGAAACGATCTGCCCACTTCTGGCATCGGCCTTGCCTGCCAGAACCGCCTGGTAAGTCTGTTCAACGGCCTCTATCCCAAAGCCGCGTTCCAGCGTCAGCCAGTTATCGCTCGCGGCACGAAACGCGACGTATTCCGCCCCCATATTCATCATCAATTGCATCGCACCCAGCTCTGCACTGCGCGTCTGTATATGCGAGGGCGCGAAAAAGAATTCGGGTTTTGCCCCCGGCAGGTTATCCACTGCGCCCATTTCCTCGTAATGGGTAGCGCCGATCTGGCAGGAGTGTTTCATGTTGTCGCCATAGTGATGATGGACATCACTCAGCACCGCTGCACTGCCCGCCATATCGACCATGACGGCAGACTGCGAGGCATCGAGCGTGGTGACGGCATCGTACGTCAACACCCTGTCGTAGTAGCCAAGGCTTTCGCAGAAGGCGACATTGCCCGGCGAGGTCAGGCCAACACTCTGCATCTCGCCACGTTTTTTCACACAGTGTGCGAGCGCGATACTGGTCTTGCTGGAGGCGCTGGTAATCAGGCAGGTTGACGCACCGAACGACGCATTCATGTGCAGAAAATCTTCCACCAGCCACGACGTCATAAACAGGCCGCGCAACAAACTGTCCTGGTCTTCCCTGGCCTCGTCATAGATTGGATTGGCCGAGGCCCGGTCAAAGCGCGCATAGACCGGCGCATACTCTGCGCGGTGGGCAGACACGTCCTGGAACTGATCTGGTTTGTCATTGCCTGCAACAATTTTCAGGTGGGTGCTAAAGGGAAAGAACCCCCACACGCGCTCACCGACTGCCACGTTGGGGTGTGCAGAGGCAACGACATCGGCCCAGCCCATTGCAGGGATGCGTCCCCAGCCCTCCTCTGCGGGGAAGAACCCCCAGTAGCCCAGTAAGTCACCGGCGCCTGCATAGGAAATATTGTTGGCCGTCAGCGCGAACCTGTCGATACGGAAAAGCACCTCGTTGGGCCCCAGTTCTGTCGACAGTGGTTCTTCGACAACGCGCGTCTCGCGCCACTTATCCTTGCGCACTTCCAGCGTTTTTGCCGTTAGGTTACCCGCCATCTCTTTTGCACTCCTCTTTACCAGTTTTCCCGCATGGGGTGTCACTATAACCCGCACAGAGGCGAATCATTGCACACTATATTGACAGCTTCTATGCCATTATGGCAGTGTCGGTAACCTAATCGCGCTAAGGAGATAAAACCTTGCAACTTAAAGACAAGATCGTCGTCGTAACAGGAGCAGGCAGCGGCATTGGCAAGGCACTGGTAATGAAATTTGTCGCTGAGGGAGCCAGGGCTGTCGTCGGCGTCGATATCAATCCGGAAACTGCCAAACAAACAGCAGCGGATCTGGGTTGTGTGGCGATGACTGCGGATGTCACCAAAGAGGAAGATGTCATTCGTATTATCGAAGAGACCGAACGGGATATCGGTCCAATCGACCTGTTCTGCAGTAACGCAGGCATCGCGATAGGCGCCAGTGAGCAATCCCCGAACGAAGACTGGCAACTCATCTGGGAGGTCAACGTGATGTCCCATGTCTACGCTGCCAGACACCTGGTCCCTCGTATGATTCAGCGCGGTGGCGGTTACTTTCTCAATACAGCTTCTGCTGCAGGGTTGTTGAACCAGATCGGCGGCGCTGCCTATGGCACCACCAAGCATGCCGCAGTGGGGTTTGCCGAATGGCTGGCACTGACCTACGCGCATCAGGGCATCAAGGTGTCGCTGCTATGCCCCCAGGCAGTGCGCACGGCGATGACAGCTAATAGCGACGACGATGCCACAAAGGCCGCCAGTAACGATGGCATGATGGATCCCGATCAACTGGCCGATATCGTGGTCGAACACTTGCAGCGGGAAACCTTCCTGATCCTCACGCATGAAGAGGTGAAAGTCTATATGACGCGCAAAACATCCGACTATGATCGTTGGATCGGCGGGATGAACCGGCTGCTGCAACGATTGACCGGACAAGGTTCGTAATCCCGCAGGATTCCCAGGTACCCTGCCCTTCAGGAGATAGATCATGAAAAAACCCGTAATGATTCTGATTGTTGCTGCAGTAATAGGCGTGATTCTCTATACGCAGCGCGCCAGTATCGCGATGCGTGTGATGGCCGTTGGCGCAAAATCCGCGATGACCGAGAACGTTATCGACAATCTGGAAGATGGTCTGCATATTGCCCTGTGCGGCGCAGGCGGCCCCCTGCCAGACCCGAAGCGTTCCGGCGCATGCATTGCGGTCGTGGCCGGCAAGCAACTGTTTATCGTTGATGCGGGCACGAATGGGCTGCGCAACCTTGTCAGGATGCGCTATCCCGCGGGCGACATCGAGGCTGTACTGCTGACGCATTTTCATTCAGACCACATCGACGGGCTGGGTGAAATGGCGACTATTCGCTGGGTCAACGGCGCCAATACCAAACCGCTGCCCGTGATAGGCCCGCAGGGTGTACAGAAGATCGTCAAAGGCTTCAACATGGCCTATCAGCAGGATTCGATTTACCGCAACGAACACCACGGCGATGCGGTGGCGCCGCTCTCAGGTTTTGGCATGGTGGCACGCCCCTTCCCGGTGCCCACCGCTGGAGAACTTGAAACGGTTTACGAGGAAGGCGATGTCAGGATACAGGCGCTATTGGTGGATCACGACCCGGTCAAGCCGGCGGTGGGTTATCTGTTCAATTATAAGGATCGCTCAGTGCTGATTAGCGGAGACACCGACAAATCCGCCAATATCGAGAAGTTTGCCCAGGGCGTCGACCTGCTGATTCACGAAGCCCTTGCGCCCAATCTGGTCGGTGTAATGCATGACACCGCGACAGAAGCAGGCGCCGCCGGTATAGCGAAAATCACGCTGGATATCCTGAACTACCACGCTTCCCCGGTAGAGGCAGCCGAGACAGCCAGGGACGCCGGCGTCGGGCACCTGCTGTTCTACCACATCGTGCCGCCGCTCATCCTGCCGGGTATGGAAGCCGCGTACCTGGAAGGCGTGGAGGACGTTTACCCGGATTTCACACTGGGAGAAGACGGTACAGCATTCTCTCTACCTGCCGGTTCTGAAGACATCATCCTCACCAGCAAGGGAATGTAGTCTACCGCCCGGCAACGCAGGACATGGCCCTGGGCCGCGGCCCATAACTCACATCGAGCATGGCAACCGCTGTAACCAGGGCCGTTCCTGACTCAGGCGGCCTCAGCTTTGGCGGCGCTGGCCGCTTCCGCAGGCGCGTTTACCAATTTGGCAAACAACTGTTGATGGTAATCGGCATCGCCGAACAGGGTGTTAATAATCATCAGCCGTTTCACATAGAAACCCACTGACAACTCATTGGTCATCCCCATGCCTCCGTGCAACTGGATCGCTTCGCCACCGATCAATTTGCCGGCACGCCCGACCATGACCTTCAGCGCAAGCAAACTGCGGAGGGCGTCCTCGCCGTTGTCCTGAGCGGCACACACTGCGCGATACAACAGGGATTTCACATTCTCGCAGGCACTGAACGTGTCCACCATGCGGTGCTGCAGCGCCTGGAAAGACCCGATAGCCACACCAAACTGCTCACGCGTTTTGCAGTATTCGAGTGTCTGGGCATTGAGCGATTCCATCGCGCCCAATGCGTTGGCACACACGGCCAGTTTCGCCGCATCCACCACCGGAGTCATCACCGTAGAGCCTTCGCCCTCGCTACCTATGACCGCCTCAGCTGATACGTTGTTGAAGGTGATATTGGCGGCTTCCTGACCGTCCGTCATGCGATATGTCGTGCGCTCGATCCCATCACTTGCAGCATCCACCAAAAACAGGGTGATGCCGCTCTCATCGGCTTGTTCGCCGGCCGTGCGAGCTGCCACGATCAACTTACTGGCCGCTCCGCCATTGAGCACAACGGTTTTTTCGCCGTTGAGCACCCAGTCGTTACCCTGCTTTGCGGCCGTGGTGGCGATATCCGTCATCACATAGCGGCTCTGGCGCTCCAGGTACGCAAAAGCCCCCTGCAACTCACCGGCGATAATCTTCGGAATGTACTCGCCCTTGATGGCCTCGCTCGCACCTTCCTGCAGTAGGCCACCGAACAGCAAAACCGTCGCCGGGTAGGGCTCGGCGACCAGTCCGCGACCAAACTCCTGCATCAACACCATGGTATCGACAGGACCGCCGCCAAAACCGTCGTGCTCCTCGGCAAATGGAATGGAAAGCCAGCCCAATTCCGCAAACTGCTGCCAGTGCTGTGCGCTGAAGCCATGCTCCTGTGCCACAACGGCATTGCGCTGGTCAAATGCATAATTCTCCTGCACAAAGCGTGCAATGCTGTCGCGGATCTGGTTTTGCTCTTCGCTCAAACTGAAATTCATCGCTTATCTCCTACAGGCCAAGTACGTATTTGGCTGTGATGTTTTTCTGGACTTCGTTGGAGCCGCCGTAAATCGAGGAGGCCCTTCCGCGAAAGTAGGACTGCTGTGCGGCACCGGCATAGTCATGGCCAAGCGCCTGTGCGCTCAGGTCACCCTGAAATGTACCGCTGTAATAGGCGGCCACATCCATGCGCAACTCCTGGATCGCCTGTTGAATCTCTGTACCCTGAAGCTTGAGCAGGGAGGATTCCGGCCCGGGCTCCTTGCCCTCTGCGATGGAGGCCAGGGCGCGCAGTTCCGTGAACTCCAGCGCCATCAGTTCAATCTCAATATCCGTCAGGCGTTTTGCGAAAAGCGGGTCGTCCAGCAGTGACCGGCCGCCGTTCACCTCCTCCCGCGCTTCCTCTCTAAGCCGCGCCAGCCCGCGTTTGGAGTCGGCCACCTCGGCAATGGAAAGCCGTTCCTGTACCAGCAGGGACTTGGCGTAGGTCCAGCCTTTGCCCTCTTCACCGATGCGGTTTGCTACCGGCACCCGCACATTATCGAAGTGGACTTCGTTCAGGTGGTGGAAGCTATCGATGGTATCAATGGGTCTTACTGTGACGCCAGGACTCTTCATATCGATCAGCAAAAAGGTGATGCCCTCCTGCTTGCGACCCGAGTTGTCGGTGCGCACCAAGCAGAAGATCCAGTTCGCATGCTGCGCATAGGTCGTCCAGATCTTGCTGCCGTTAATGACGTACTCATCTCCGTCAAGGTCCGCGCGGGTTTTCAGGGACGCCAGGTCGGAACCGGCTCCGGGTTCAGAATACCCCTGGCACCACCAGTCCTCACTTTTCAGAATGCGCGGCAGGAACTTCGCCTTCTGCTCATCGTTGCCGTAGGCGATAATGACAGATGCGACCATGGTGACGCCGAAGGGGATCGCTTCGGGTGCGCCCGCAGAGGCGCGTTCCTGGTTGTAGATAAACGACTGGGTGACTGTCCAGTCCGTGCCGCCGTGCTCGACGGGCCAGTGCGGTGCCATCCACCCCTTTTTGTACAGGCGCCGCTGCCACTCCTCGTGACCCTCTTTCATAGTCGCCTTATTGCCGCAGGTGGCTGCCAATTCGCTGGTCCAGGCCTCGCCCAGGAATTCCCTCACCTCTGCCTGGAACGCCAGGTCCTCTTCACTTAAGCGTGTATGCATCTGGTTTTTTCTCCTCGTGAATAGCGGCTTTTTACAATAACGAAATGTGGCATTGCGATCATATTGGCACATTGTATGCCATAGAATATATCACGACAACCAAAGGCAGCGGTCGTAAATTCGCCAACAGGGGTTACCAACAGCGCGATCGAAATTGACTGCGTGTCTCGCCCTTCCTGACGACCCTCTCCATCGTAATACGCTCCCCCCAATCGAGCGGTTCACCTGCGGAGCGAACTGCACGTCATACGTCACGAACTGGCACCCCGGCACGAGGACGTTCACTGCTTCGCGCGTTTGGTGGCTGCTTTCCTTGGGGGGGACTTTGATACCCGCTTCTTTCGGGGAGTACACAGGCCCAGATAGAGGGTGAATGCTTCCTGCAGCTTCTCTGCAATGGCTTCGTGGTTTGGGACAAGATCGGGCTCAACGACAATGCCAAAATCCATGCTATCGCAGTAACTCATACAGGTGAAATTGATGCCCATCCCCGCCGTCAATATCGACATCGGGTACAACTTCTCCATCCTCGCGCCAGCGATATACATGGGCATGGGGCTGCCGCGAAGATTGGAGACAATCAGGTTGGCACCGAGAATCTGCGGCGCCTGGTCTGCAGGCAATGTTTCCATGATGGCGCTGACAAGAATCGGCGGCATCATCTGGAACAACTCTACAATGCCCTTGCCGCCGGCACGCGCCAGTTGCTTGGCTTTCTCGGATTCAAGGTGGATGGCTTCCAGTCGTTTCGCCGGGTTGGCAATATTCGTCGCCAAGGTCACTGTGGTTGTGGTGACCTTGTTACTCAATTGCTCGTCGGCTTCCGTGCGCAGGGATACCGGGATATTCGTGCGCAGAGATTGTTTGGGCAATTCCGCATGATCCTTGAGATAGCTCCTGATAGCGGTACTCACCAGTGCCAGCAGGACATCGTTCAATGACACGGAAAAATGCTTCCTGATCGTCATCAGGTCTGCCAGGGGTAAGGATGTCGCTGTCATCGCGCGCTCACTGCTGATAACACCGTTGAAGCAGGCAGTGGGGACATCGGGTCTTTTCTGCTTTGGCTTTCTCGGCCAGACAAACTGTTCCAGGATTTTGGGCCTCAGGATATCGTACACGCCCTTCGCCGCCTCACCCGGCAGGCGCGCGAGGTGCTGCCATGCACGGGTGGAACGCTGCGGATAGCTGGGAACGACACCGGCCCTGGCCTCACTGATCGACTTATCCACCTGCTTGGCTGCCGTCGGGTTAGGCTCGAAATCGCAAATGACTTCGATCATCTTGAACGCCCCCTCCCCATCCATCATGCAGTGGTGGAATTTCTGCAAATAGGCCACCTTGCCGCCTTCGAGCCCCTCGATAAGCCAGATTTCCCACAGCGGCTTGCTGTGATCAAGGTGGTTGCTGTAGAGCGTTGCCGCCACCTCGCACAACGTCGCGTGATCACCCGGCGCCGGCAGTGCGATACGCTTGATATGGTGATCGAAGCTGAAGTTCTCGTCCTCGACCCAGTAGGGCCGGTCCAGCCCCATCGGCACAGTATGCAGCTTCCAGCGGAGATGGGGGATCAGCGCCACCCGCTCATGGCAGTGCTTGCGAAAATGGGCAAAATTGAATTCATCGCAATCGCTGGTGTCGAGAATAATGAGGCCTGCCACGTGCTGGTAGATACTGTCGGTCTCGCCGGCGACGAACATGACGTCTTCCCGGCTGAGCTGTTTGATAAAAGCCATTCTTCGAATCCCTGTCGTTATATACAGCCCCGCGCTGGTGGTGCAAATCGTGGCAGAAATACGGACTGTCAGTACTGACCACGATCAATTATGAACCTTGTTCCGGGCAGACTATAGCCCACCAAACAAGTGCAAGACACCCTAATCAATTTTTGACGTCCGGAGGCACTTGTGCTCGTCATTCAAACAGTTTTTTGAAACGCGATAGCCCGAGCATCGCTGCGATGGAAAGCACTATCACCAGTAACGAAGTGTTTTTCAGGGCGCCTGGTTCAACAGAGATGGCTACCAGCGCCAGAATCACAAGCACCCATGTTAAAGACTTCTGCAGGCGCACCAGGCCTGCATGCATGTTACTGCAATCCCGGCAGTGACGCGTGTGGATCTGGTAAGCATCACTGGGATACGCAGAGTCACGGGACTGGGGTGTCCTGTAAGAGGTTCTGTACCCCCTGAAGAAAGGCATATTCCCGCCGTGTTCATCCAGCCAGCGCCGATAGGCGAGCACCAGCTGGTCGCTCGTCTTGATGGGCAGCCAGAGTTCGTTCAGTTCGAGATTCGATGCCTCGATTGTCTCGTGTTGCCCAATGATTATCGCCATGTCCTGCTGGAGGATGGTGTTCTGGTTGTGATGTTCCAGCCATCTGGGCTTGCGCCGTTCCCGCCCAGAAAAAAAGTTACTGTATTTTCTATACAGCAGGCGGCAGCGCTGTTGACCAAGCGGCAGCGAGTACAATGCCAATCCGGATATCAGTGAGACGTCCTTGTATTCGGAGGTGTAATGAACCAGGTTGGGCGCCACAAATTCGACCAGCGCGGCCTTGAGCGGGCTCGTGGTATTTTCCGGCAGACCAATACTCCTGAATTGCGCCTTTATGCCCTTGGCTGAATTTTGTTCGATCGTGAAATCCAGCGGCAGCGCAAGCTCTCTATTGCCGCCACCCCGAATGCCGTGGTGGGCGATATGAATGTGCGCAACGTCAATCACATTTTCGATCAGGTAGCTCTGGTCGTAGGGCAGGTCTACGATGTAGTCAACACTATAGGTGTCGCCTCGATCGAGATCAGGCACCGCAGGAATGTCGTCGGTGCTGTCCTGCCCAGGGGTCCCATACCAGAACCACACGAGGCCTTGCACGACTCGCACTTGAAAGCTATCGACGCATGCCCGTTGCGGTATCTCCTTGTGCGGCTCCAACTGGGGAATCTTCAGGCATTTGCCATTCAGGTCGAACTGCCATCCGTGATACTGGCATTCGATAATGCCCTGCCCCATTCTTCCTGTTGATAGTTTTGCTGCCCGGTGCGGGCATTTGTCCCGGAGACAGGTGAGGCTGTCGTCATTCCCCCGCAGCAGGATGAAATTCTCGTCGTATACAGAGAACGGGGTAATGGAGGCTGTCGAGATATCCCGCGAGAACGCAATCGGGTACCAGCAATTCCTGTAGTCAAAGCCGTTATCCATCGCCGACTCTCCTTGCCAGCACGACGAAGAATCCAGGGAAGTAGCTGCCGGATGCAAGCCTGTCCCTGGAGAAGGCCTCCAACTGCTTCTCCTGTTCAAACAGGTCCTGCATGTCGTCAATGTCGCAAAACCTGTTGATGGAGGTCGACACGATTTCCATATTGACGGACTCCAGGACTTCACTGACCTCCAACAGTGAATGCTGGGTTTCATGCGGGTGCAGTACCTGGTCCCGGAACCAGGAACGCAGATGGGTCTCATCCGTTAAGTTGGAATGCAGGCGTTTGTACTCCACAAATAAATCAGCTTCGCTGGCACCGGCCAATCGCAAGTCTTCGAAGTGCTTAAGAAACGGGCGTCGCCCATACTTATGATAGAGGCCCAGAAGGAAGTATCCATCGGGTTTTACAAACTCCCGGCTAACCCTTCGTATGGCCTCCCCACAATTCCCGGTGTGGTGAAGAACACCCAGGGAGACTACGAGGTCGTACCGCTGCCTGGGCGAATACAGGAACAGGTCTGAGGTGAAAAATCGTGCGCCCAAACCCATGGCGTCAGATATGCTCTGCGCATAAGCAATAACACCTTCATTGAAATCGATGGCCGTGACTTTCGCGCCGTAGTAGTGCGCCATGCAATTACTCATCCAGCCGGCGCCACAGCCTACTTCCAGGACTTCTGTCCCCTTGGACAGCAATGGAACAAGGCACGGGTAGTTTTCGACCGAGTTCTTTGAGCGGATCGCATTAATCGTCTGTTGATAATCTCCATGGACGTTGAAGGGCAAGGTACGGTAAAAATCCAGCACCTCGGTCTTTGCAAATTCAGAGAGTGACATGTCGACGCGTTACCCTGCCCGCTGAGCCTGTTTTTCCGCCAGCCGCCTGATTTCCAATGCATATTCGCGGGTAATGAGCCCGGAAATGTCATTGGCCAGGTCTGCATGGGGCCCTATTCCCGCGTGTTTGCCATCCCGCGCAAGCAACAGTCCAGGTTTATCCTTGTACAGCGCCTGTCGACCATCCATGATTCTTCCCGGTACCAGTTTTTCCATCGCAATATACTGGTTAAATCGGGGTGGCATGCTGAAACTGGCCTGGGCCACCCACATCGCATTGTGCGCGCGCAAGTGCCTCTGGCAAACGATAAACGATTTCCACTGGTTGAACCGGTTGGAATCATCATGCGCGTGTTCAAAGTGTGCACTCTGGACAGCATCGTGCCTGTCGGCGGTGTAGACACTGCCAGCGACCTGGTCACCATCGCCACACGTCATATAATTGCCATCCGCAAAAATGTACTCCCGGCGGTGCCGGTTCGGGAAGTTCAGGATCACGAAATTCGGTCGCAGGACTGCCAGCGCAGAAGGCAGCACCCGGGCTATGTAATCAGCGCCGATCCCTCCCTGGCTAAGATTCCAGTGCTGTACCTCGCGCCCGGTACAAGCCTGTAATTCTCGAGCGACAAGGTAGCCATAGCTTCTCTCTTCAGGCAGGCCCAGTCCAAACGCATGGCTCTCGCCCACAATGAGCAGGTGCAGGTGGTCCTCATCGAACCGTTCCCGCTCGTCGAATTCGATGCATCGATAGCCGTGTCTGTTAAAGGCGTACTCAATGTCATCCGGACCCAGCAATGGGTGCTTGTTTGCCAGGTAGTGACGTTCGCTGTCAGCGCCAAACCACCGGACGGTACCAATATCCCTGTGCCCCGTATACGGAATCGCAACGTCACTGAACAACGGCATTAACTGTTCGGGGCTCAGTTCGCTGCGGGGCGCTTGCGTCATTCAGCGCGACCCGCACCATATTGAGCGACGTAGCGGTCGAAGATAGCGTCTGCATATCTCTGGTGCGGGATAACACCGGGGTGAATGAAATCGCGGGCGAGGTGCAGATGCCCAGCGTCATCCCCTGCGGCGATAAACTGGCTGATGACCTTCTCGAGGCGTTTTCCCTTTAGAAAGCCGTTGGCACCCGAATCGTTACTGCCAATATCAGGCGCACTGTAAAGCCAGTCAATTGCATGATGTTCGCAGAGGTATTCACAGTAATAGTAGTTGTTGTAGAAATTTACCGTGTTGTTGAATTCAGATTCCAGGCCCAGATGGGCTCGATCGACTCTCAAACCCTCCGGGTCCCAGAAACGGCTTATCTTGCGACGATGCTCCGCACCACCGGGTTCGCAGAAGAAAATTTCGTCATCGTCATTAAAATACTCCCGATAACCCAACTGCTCCGGGAAGTTCAGGAACAGGAAGTCCGGGGCCAGCCTTGTGATCACCGGCTGAAGCATTCGCGCCAGATGGCTGGAACTGGCCATGGGGAGGCCGAGATTCCAGGCAGCCACTTTCTTGCCAGTGTAGTGCTCCAGCCTGGCCGCCAGCAGGTTGACATAGAGATCGGTGAGGGGAAGACCAACGCCAAACGTTTCAGAACCACCGACAACCACCAGATTAAACCAGGCTGGATCGTCGACTATGTCTTTGTCAAACCCCGGACATCGGTATCCGAGTCGATTCGTTGCGTAATAGATCGACCGTTTTCCAAAGAGGGGGTGAGGCCGGCGCCTGTAGGCCTTCCTGGAATCGGTCAGGCACCAGCGCTTCGCAATGGGGAGACGCCTGGGCGCATGAGGAATGGTATTGTGCCTGAGGCCGTACACTTTCGACGGCCGGGTATTTTCCGCCGAGCGAGACATCAGTCATTTCCCATACGTTAAGAGAGAGTTCGCTCCTGCTAGAACAGCGGATAGATGAAGGGGTCATCGTCCTTGTCTTTCTTTTTGTTCTTGCGCTTTTTAACCAGGGACTTGAGGTAACTCCGATAGTTTTTCAGTATCCTGGCAAGCTTTTTCATGTATCCATCTCCGCACATCGAACCCGGCTCTGCTTCAGAATTGAGAGCACTCTTCCTGATTCAGTATAACCCTCGAACCTCCAAAGGCAATATCAGCGCTGTGACGGAGGTCCCGGCGCTGCGTGATAGCGGCATTTCCCGGCTTGGGCAATTATCCGGGATATTGGGTATAATCGCGCGCGGCTTCAACCCCCTAATCTGAAACAGGACACCGATATGATCTACCAGAGTGACCAGCTCACGATAAAACGTCTGGACGGCGAGATCGCCGAGTTGAACTTCGACCTGCAGGGCGAATCAGTCAATAAATTCAACAATGCCACTGTCACAAGCCTCACAGCGGCCCTGGACGCCCTGGAAGCGGAGAGCGGTATCAAGGGCCTGCTGGTAACCAGCGCCAAGCCTGTTTTCATTGTCGGCGCGGATATTACTGAATTCACCAGCCTGTTCGGGGCCAGTAAAGACGAGATAAAACCTTTCGTCGCCAGCAACAACAGGAATTTCAACCGTATCGCCAGCCTGCCCTACCCCAGCGCCGTTGCCATCAATGGCTTTGCGATGGGGGGTGGTCTTGAATGCTGCCTGGCATGTGATTTCAGGGTGATGAGTAACGCCGCGAAAATCGGCCTGCCCGAAACCAAACTGGGCATCCTGCCTGCCTGGGGCGGCACAGTCCGCCTGCCGCGAATCATCGGCGTGGATGAAGCGGTGATGTGGATGGCAACAGGTGCAGAGAAACGCCCTGCCGATGCCCTCAAGGCTGGCGCGGTAGATGCGCTCGCAGACCCCGATGAACTCCGCGCCGTTACCCTGGCAACCCTGCAGGGCGCTATCGATGGCAATCTTGATTATGCAGAGCGTCGCACCCGTAAGCACAGTCCACTGCCGCTCAACGATACCGAAGCCATGATGTCGTTCTTCACCATCAAGGCCATGGTGGCGCAACAGGCCGGCAGAAACTATCCCGCCCCCGTCAAGGTGGTGGAGGTCATCGAGGCCGCACGCAGTATGAGCCTTGACGATGCGCTGGATGTCGAAGCCAATGCCTTCGCTGAACTGGCCACCACGCCGGTAGCTGCTGCACTGGTCGGCGTGTTCCTGAACGACCAGTTGCTGGGCAAAAAAGCCAAGGGGTGGGAGAAGCAGGCGGACAAAAAGATTGAGCGGGCCGCAGTCCTGGGTGCCGGCATCATGGGTGGCGGTATCGCCTACCAGAGCGCCTATATGGGCACGCCTATAAAAATGAAGGATATCGCTCAGGCGGGCCTGGACCTGGGGCTGTCTGAAGCCACCAAATTGCTCGCCAAGCGCGTCGATCGCGGCCGTATGACCGCTACCGAAATGGGAGGGATTCTCAGCAGCATCGACCCCACCCTGTCTTACGCCGGCTTTGACAGCGTCGATATCGTCGTAGAAGCGGTCGTTGAGAACGAGAAAGTGAAAGGCATTGTCCTCGCAGAAGTGGAGCAGGAAATCAGCGAGGATACGGTACTCGCGTCCAACACCTCGACCATCTCCATCACGCGCCTGGCCAGGAACCTGAAACGGCCGGAAAACTTCTGCGGCATGCACTTCTTCAACCCGGTACACGCAATGCCACTGGTGGAAGTCATCCGCGGGGAGAAGACCTCGGATGCAGCTGTCGCCCGCACCGTCGCCTACGCCAACAAGATGGGCAAGAAGGCCGTTGTCGTTAATGACTGCCCCGGTTTCCTCGTCAACCGCGTACTGTTTCCTTACTTTGGCGGCTTCAATATGTTGCTGCGCGACGGCGCTGACTTCCAGGCTGTCGACAAGGTCATGGAGCGCTGGGGCTGGCCCATGGGTCCCGCCTACCTGATGGATGTGGTGGGGATCGACACCGGTGTACACGCGGCGAACGTGATGGCCGAGGGATTCCCTGATCGCATGGCACCCGATTTCAAAAGTGCTACCGAGGTGATGTTTGAACTCGGTCGTTACGGCCAGAAGAACGGCAAGGGCTTTTTCGAATACAGCGAAGACAAGCGTGGCAAGCCGGTAAAAAGCGTTAACGATGAAGTGTACAACATGATCAGCGACGTGGTGGCAGACCGCGTTGAATTCGAGCGTGAAGACATTATCGCCCGCATGATGCTGCCCATGGCGATTGAAATGGCACGCTGTGTGGAAGAAGGCATTGTCGGTACGCCTGCAGAAGCCGATCTCGCGCTGCTGTTTGGCGTAGGCTTCCCGCCGTTCCGCGGCGGTATCTTCCGCTGGATGGACACCGTGGGATTGGCCCACCTCGCCGAGGCATCCGCGAAGTTCGCTCACCTGGGCAAAGCCTACGAGCTGACTGAGCGCATGCAGGAAATGCTCGCCAATGGCGAAACCTACTACTGAGTTACGGGCTAATTAAAGGAGAAATACTGTGAGTTTGAATCCAAGAGATGCAGTGATTGTAGACTATGCCCGCTCAGCAATGGGGCGTTCCAAGAATGGGTGCTTTCGCAATGTTCGTGCAGACGACCTGTCTGCTGCGGTAATCAAGGGCCTGCTGGCGCGCAACCAGGCGCTGGACCCGGCAGAAATCGATGATCTTATCTGGGGCTGTGTCATCCAGCGCGGTGAGCAAGGTATGAACTTGGCGCGCCTTATCGTGCTGAATGCGGAACTGCCCCACACGATCCCGGCGCAGACCGTCAACCGCCTGTGCGGCTCTTCCATGTCCGCCCTGCATACGGCCGCGGCCAATATCATGGCCGGTGTGGGCGATGTCTATCTGGTGGGCGGCGTAGAACACCTGGGTCACCTGCCGATGATGGACGACGCCAATATCGACATAAACCCCCGCATGGGCCGCTCCGTGGCCAAAGCGGCGGGCATGATGGGAATGACGGCGGAAATGCTGGCACTGATGCACGGCATCAGCCGCGAAGATCAGGATAAACTGGGCTTGCGCTCCCACCAGCTGGCCCACAAGGCGACAGTGGAAGGCAAGTTCAAGCGCGAGATCATCGCGATCGACGGACACGACGAAAACGGCGCCCTGATCTCAGTCACCCGCGACGAGACAATTCGCCCGGAGACTACCCTGGAAGACCTCGCCGCACTCAAGCCCTCATTCAACCCGCAGGGCGGCACAGTAACCGCTGGCCAATCCTCACAGATATCCGACGGCGCATCCGCGATGTTGATGATGTCGGCAGAAAAGGCGCAGGCCCTGGGCCTGACCCCGATCGCCAGGGTGAAAGGTATGGCACTGGCCGGTGTAGATCCTTCAATCATGGGGTATGGCCCCGTACCGTCCACCCAGAAGGCGCTCAAGAAGCTCGGCCTGACGATGGATGATATCGAAATGGTTGAACTGAACGAGGCCTTTGCCGCCCAGGCATTGCCCGTACTGAAAGACCTGGGCCTGCTGGACAAGATGGACGAGAAGGTGAACGTGCACGGCGGTGCCATCGCACTGGGCCACCCCTTCGGTTGCTCCGGTACGCGCATCACCGGCTCGCTGCTGAATGTGATGGAAGACCGGGGGCTGACGCTGGGTGTTTCCACCATGTGTATAGGCCTGGGCCAGGGCATCACGACTGTGATCGAACGCGTGTAGGTTTTGTCCGGCGTGAAAAACGCCGGACGCTTTGACCGGCTATGGCACAAGCTGGTGGCGGAACGGAGCGGCGCGGCGCGGCGCGGACGAAATGAACACCTGATGTGGATCACTTCTGCCAGGTCTTATTTCCCGTAGAGTTCCTCCCCCGGTGTCCAGGTGGCGTGAAAGCCAAACGGCACCCGGTGCGGCATTTTCACACGTGCTACTGGCCCGGATTCGACAGCGGTGGCATCGAACACCAGGCAGTGGGACTGCCAATCCTCGCTACTTGTCACAAGCGTGAGCACATAGCCATCGTCTTCCCCTGAATGGCGATCTGCGCCGGGTTTCGGGGCAAAAACGGCCTCACTGCCAAACACGCCCGGACCATAGTCCCACTCCGTCCGGTGACCCGTATCGTTGTTGTATTTCACCAGCCCGGTGAAGCGCAGGGTGTGGCCGCCTTCATGCAATAACGGGATTCGCTGGTGGTAGGAGAACCGGCTTTTTACCCCGTGGAAGATAGCGTTGGACTTGTTGAACTCAGTATTGAGATCGTCGATATCGCCCTCGCGCACCTCCCCTGTCATGAGATTGAAGCGCCAGCGGTAAGCGTTGGCCTCCAACCGCATGTACGCCAGCATCGATGCGAGTTCGCCCTCTCCTGGCACGGCATCGGGCATCGGGTTGAGCGAACGGCAACCGTCCATAACCACCCAGTCCCCGTCCTCCCAGCAATTGGTGACATGCAGGATGTAACAGGGCTGGCACTCAAACCACCGTATCTCGCCGCTGTGTCCCCGGCGCGGGATGATACCGAAGCGGGTGGGGATATCGCGATGAAAGCTGAGCACGCGGTACTTGTGCTTGCGCAATACGTCGATATCGTGGAAAAAGGGCAGATCGTGCAGTACCGCGTAATGTGTGGTGAAGCCTATGTCGTGCGGCAGGCGCGGCCCCGGGAGATCGATGGCCACCTCGTGAAGCAGCTTGCCCTGCGGGTCCGCCACCCCATACGTCATGAAGGGCGGATCATCGCCGTAATCAAAGAACAGCAGCTCACCGCTGGCCCAGTCCACCTTGGAGTGTGCCGACAGTCGCCGCTGCTGCCTGCCCTGTAGATCAAAGTAGGCTTTGGTCTCCAGCGTCTGGCTGTCCAACCGGTAGGGATCACCGGCGTTATACCACAATGACATCAGGTCTCCCGCATACCAGAAGATATCGGTATTGGAGGTGTCCTTGATGCCAAATCGCGAAATACTGTAATCGAACGGGCCCATAACACCAGGCGACGTTGACCTGCAGGCCTCGTGTTCCTCGCGCAGTGCGACAGTCTGCACGTAGCGGTTGCGATAAGCCGCGTTGCCATCGCGAAAATATACGCCGTGTACCATCCCGTCGCCGTCGAAAGGATGGTAGCGATTCATCGGCTGGAAATGCGGGTTGGGACCGTTGCGGAAGTACCCGCCGACCAGATCTCGCGGCAGTTCACCTTCAATATCCAGGCCCTCGACGCTCAGCTCATCTGATGTGGGAGCATAGACCCCGTGCAGATACGGATTGTCGAGTTGATAGATCCATTCAGGAGCATCGTCGAAGTGTGTAACGCCGCCGAGACAGCGCTCTGTCGACGGGAATTCCCGCAATGTCTTTACCCGTGTCATAGCTACTCCCTGATCGGGGCAGGAAATCGTGCAGTGTCAGACTACTATAAGACAAGGGCACTTTTATACAATGGTATAGAAGTGAACAGATTAGCCCCCTACCCAGCATGCTCACTGATGAGATCGACAAACTGCGGCAGCAGCGGCGCGGGTAAATCGTGGCCCATGCCCTCGAAGATTTCAAGGCGGGCGCCGCGTACAAGGCGCGCCGTATCAATTCCACCCGCAACAGGCACCAGCGGGTCCGCCTTGCCGTGGATCACTAACGTTGGCGCGACGATTTTCTTCAACACTTTTACCCTGTCCCCACTGGCCATTATCGCCGCCATATGACGCGCGTGACCGGCGGGGTAATACGACCGTTGGTAGCTCCGGGACAATTTATCGCGAAGCGCAGCATCGCTGGGCTGGTAATCCGGACTGCCGATCAGGCGCCAGGTGCGCATCGCGTGATCCTGCAATGCTTGTGGGTCCGCACTGGCCGGCCTGCGCAGCATGTGCAGCGCAACATTACGTTTCGCACCCGGCAGTGATTTACGGCCGCTACTTGACATGATTGAGGTCAGCGACAGCACCCGGAAAGGAAAATGGCCTGCCATTAACTGCGCAATCATGCCGCCCATGGAGGCCCCGACAATATGAGCCGATTCAATATCGAGGGCGTCCAGTAGGCCTATCGCATCCTGCGCCATATCCTGGAGACGATAGGGCACATCGAGCGGAAGATTGAGACGCGAGAACGCCGCCATCTTGAGCATATGGGGAACCCGCCCGCCGTCCATCTTCTGTGACAGGCCTATATCGCGATTATCGAAGCGAATCACTCGAAACCCGCGCGCGGCGAGGCCCCGGCAAAAATCCTCCGGCCACGCAATCATTTGCGTACCCAGCCCCATAATCAACAGAATGACCGGATGATCCGGTTGGCCGAATTCCTCATAGGCCAGTTCGATTCCGTTTGCCCGGATGTATAGTTCTGACATGGTGTTTCCTTAGAGTGTATTGTTCATCCAGCGCAGCGGTATCCGGGATGAACGCCATCCATCGGGAGATGGCGCGGCCTGCGCTGACCTTTCACGCGACAGATTGGCGTGCGGCTAGTTGTCG
>JAGRIK010000066.1 GCA_020443325.1 Halioglobus sp. | reverse complement strand
TACAGGCTGCTGGTGCGGGTCTCAAAACTGGTGACCACGGTCAGCAGATACCCTTCGCCCTCCGCGGCGTCTTTCGATGCAGGCACAAAAATCGCCTCGGACGGCATGGCCTGGCCAAGGGGGTAACGATCCACCGCCCCGGTGTCGTGGTCGACGTGGCCTACCACGTTGTAGTATTTGTCCAGGTCATTGAACGTACTGCGCAACTCGCCATCGGGCGAGGTGTACCAGCCGTGGCGATAGGCCTTGCCGGCATAGCGCGGATCACACTGGGGGAACTCTGACTCAAACTCTTCGATACGCTTGAACGTCGCGCGAGGCTTCGTCGCATTCATATCGATGGTCCACCGGGTCAGGTGGGGTTCTGAACGGGGGGTGGATTCGCCATCCGCGGTCGGGAACAACGGCGCGGCCTCCAACTGGCAGGCATCTATCGAGATCACGCCGTCCTTGTCAAAGCCATTCATGAAGTGAAATGCGAACCCCAGGTCCATCTCTATCCACTGGATGTTCTCGGCCGTGCCGCCGTGGCGCGGGAGCACACCCAGGAAAACGCCCTTCTCGGGCTCCCATGCGAACGGCGGGCCACCTTCCATCGCCCGCTCCAGGCTGCCGGTAATGGGCATCACAGGAATGACAATATAGTTTTCCGTGACTACAAAGTCGTGAACCATGGCGGAGTAAGGCGTGGGAATGAGCGTACTTTCCGTCAGGATGCCCTGGGCATTCACCTTGTGCACCATCACATCGGCGGAAAACGGTCCCGTCGCCATATACGCAAAGAACACCATCTCCCCGGTGTCCGGGTCCACTTTCGGGTGAGCCGTCATCGCGGTACTCAATTTCCCGCGGAAGTTCCAACTGCCGATCGACTCCAGCGTATAGGGGTCGAGTTCATAGGGCGGGTGGCCCTCTTCCATCACCAGCAAACGCCCGCCGTGCCAGACGATCGCCGTATTCGCCGTGCCGTCCTTGTCGGTGAACACGAAGTCTGTGTACTCCGGGTCACATTCAAACGGGTTCATGGGGTTGATCAGCGTGCGGGCTTCCCTGTCCTCCAGCTTCCACTTATTGGTGCGCACCCAGCGGTTGTTGTAGTCCACCCTGCCATCCTTGATATGGAAGGCATGCACCATGCCGTCTCCCATAAAGAGGTGGTAGTCGCCGCGGGGCTTGAAGCGCTGGTTGGGGCCGGCGCGGTACAGGGTGCCACTCAAATCCGCAGGGATCTCGCCCTCCACGATCAGGTCGTGGGCGTCGCATTCCATCTGGATGGAACCAAAGGGAAAATTCAGGAAAGGGTTGGTTGCAGACATTGGAGCGGCCATGGGAATCCTCGATGCTAGTGTCTAATTCAGGGGCAACACTAGCGCCTAAATTAAAATCAGTCAATTCTGTTTGTTTTTAAAATTGCGATTTGCTACTGTGGCCCCCTATAAACAGCCGACCTCCCGCAAGGCGGCCAAATATTCCGGTAGCACCGGGTATAAACAGAAGACTTCACAGGTGATCCTCATGTCTATTCGTCGTTTGGTTTCGGGTATCGCGCTGCTGACGCCCATGCTGGTACCCGTGGCTCACGCCCAGGAGACTCCAGCCAACGGGCCAG
This sequence comes from Halioglobus sp., assembly GCA_020443325.1. Classification (GTDB taxonomy): domain Bacteria; phylum Pseudomonadota; class Gammaproteobacteria; order Pseudomonadales; family Halieaceae; genus Marimicrobium. The sequence goes on along the minus strand of JAGRIK010000066.1, from coordinate 3,758 downwards.
ACCCACTGGCCCTCGAAGAAGTGGTGGTCACTGCAAACCGACGGGTGGAGAGCATCCAGGAAGTGCCCATGTCGGTAACGGCGTTTACCAGCGAGTTCTTCAAGAATTCGGGCGTGACCAACCTGGCGGGGCTGGACCAGTACACACCCAGCCTGAAAATCACCCAGGGCACTGATGCCAGCAGCCAGTCCATCCGCATTCGCGGCATCGGCTCCGTGGGCACAAACGCGGGGATTGACCCCAGCGTGGGCCTGTTTATCGATGGTGTGTACCAGGGGCGCGCCGGGATGAGCATCGGCGACCTGATGGATATACAGCGCGTTGAGATCCTGCGCGGGCCACAGGGAACCCTGTACGGCAAGAATACCGCCGCCGGTGCGATCAGCATCATCACGATCGCGCCCTCCCCCGAGGATTATGAGTCCGAAATTGAGTTGATGTACAACTCGGACGAGCGCGCTGAAGTCCACGCGATGGTGAATATCCCCTTTGGTAACACGGGCCACGCGATGCGATTGACCGGCTATGGCATCGACGGTGAGCACCTTTATGAGAATACGTTCAACGGTGAAGGCTTGAATGACGCCAACAAGTGGGGCGTAAAATCGCGCACCCTGCTCGACACCGGCGCCAAGACCGATGGCGATGGCTTCGGTGAATTCCTGCTGACGCTGGATTACAACAAGGAAGATACAGACTGTTGCGCACTGGCCGTTATCGACTATGCCGGCTTTTCTCCGCTGGGCGTACCAGCCACCAATGATCCCAGTGCCGCTTACCAGCAACAACTGGGTACAGATGCCCAGGGCCGGCAGATCTTCCAGTACACCTCTTTCGAAAACGAGGAAGGCTTTGCTCCCCCGGCAAATTCCGACCCGTTTGATGACAACTACTGGATTGATGCGCCAATCCACAACAAGGTTGAAGTAGGTGGCATCGCGCTGGAGTGGAACAAGGACATGCCACACGAGAACGTCCTGACCTTCATTAACGCCTGGCGTCATTTCAATTCGGACAGCGGCTACGATGGCGATTTCACAGCCTATGATGCCGTCGATGGCTCCCAGAAATACACGTTCAACCAGTACTCCTCCGAGCTGCGGATCACCTCTCCCGGTGGCGAGACACTGGATTACCAGGGAGGACTCTACGCGTTCTATTCCGATCTGGATTCCACTGGCAAATTCTCCCAGTCGGAGTTGCTAACCAGTATCACCCCGTTACTGGGGCCGCAGTTTCCCGACGGCACGCTCAATACCGACGACAACAACTACAAGACAACCAGCTTCGCGGCGTTTGGCCAGCTGGTCTGGAACATCAACGATAAGTTCAGTACCACATTCGGGTTGCGCTATACCTATGAGCAGAAGGATTTCAACGGCTCACAGATATCAGACCCGTCATTCCCTACCGCCATCCCGCCGATTGTCGGCCCCGATGTCTACTACGATGAGACCCGTAACGATGATGATTTCTCGCCCACATTAATCGGGCGCTATTTTTTCACGCCGGATATCATGACCTACGCCAGCGTCAGCCGGGGCTTCAAATCAGGTGGTTTCAACCAGCGCCGGGAACTCGAGGGAAACAATGGCGAGTTTGATCCGGAAACAGCCACCAACTATGAGTTGGGCTGGAAATCCTCAACCGACGACCGACGCCTGCAGTTCAACGGTACCTTCTACCTCGTGGATTACGATGATTTCCAGGCGCAGTCATTTGACGGTTCCACCTTCACTGTCACCAATGCGGGCGCGATGCAAAGCTACGGCTCTGAACTCGACCTCGTGTTTGTTCCCGTTGCGGATGTCGTGGTTGGCACAGCCATCGGCTATAACAAGGCCGAGTACAAGGACTTCAAGAACGGCCAATGTACCGTTGAACAGTCTGTGACGCAGTACTACCAGCGGCCGGGTGGCCCCATATTCGTCCCCAACCCCGAGGATCCCGGCAACCCCATTAGCCTGCCGCCAGGCATCGCCGCTATCTGTGTGCAGGATCTGGAGGGCAAGCCCATCGATAACGCGCCGGAGTGGACGGTCAGCTCCTACGTCCAGTACGATCGTGACCTGACAGACGACCTGGTGGGTACCGTGCGACTGGAACACAGCTACACAGACTCCTATTTCCTTGACCAGGACCTCGACCCCACCCTGGAAAACCCGTCCGTCGACCTGATCAACCTGCGGCTTACGCTGAGCAACACGGAAAATTCCTGGGAAGTCGCCTTATGGGGCCGCAACCTGCTGGATGAGGACTACTATAATTTTGGTATCGATGCCCCGGTTGTCGGCGGCTTCGTCGGCGCAGTCGCACCCGGAGCGGTCTACGGCGTGACGGTGCGTTTCATCAACTAGGCGCAGCGCGTAAACAGGAGGCTGTAGCATGGCAGACGACTCTATAATCTCTACCGACCAGGGCACCGGCCGAGTGGCTGCCCCCCCGAAATCGGGCTTTTACTATAACTGGGGGCCACAGGCCTGGATCGACATGTGGATGTCCAACTCCATGCTGGTAAAAAAGGCGATGCCCCTTATCAGCCATACGTTTGTACCCATCCTGCGTTTATCCGGCGACAAGGAGCAGGTTGACAGGGACTATGAGGAGATCAAGTCGCGGCGCGAAATCATTGCCACATTCGATTCGCCGCGGGAAAAATGGCGCAAGCGCTACGGCAATTTTGTGCGAGAAGCTGAATGGGCGCTGCTGGAACTGCGCAAGTACTACAGCCAGAAGCAGTACGAGGAAATAGTAATCGGCACGTCCGTCGCCATCTCGCATGAGACCTCGCCCGAATTCCTCAAGATGATGAACAGCATGTCGGACAAGAATAAAAACAAGAAGACCAAACCGACGAAAGACGGCTCCCCCTCCAAGCCGGGGCGCTGGAGTACCTTCATGTTCGAAACGTTCAACCCCGCCCACTGGCTGACGGGGCCGATGAGCGTTACCGAGTTTGATCCCGGCAACGGTCTCACGGTACTTGAAATCCCGGATTGCGGCTGGCATACCTGCGGGCCGAAAGACAGGCTTCCCAACCCCAATGCGCTGCCCGAGGAAGGCTGTCTCAATATTTGCAAAGGGCCGTTTGAAGCGCTCTTTAACGGTGCCGACGGCGGTTTGAAAATAGAGTTCGACCCACATCTGCCGCAGACGTCCTGTACCGTCAGGATGAGCTGGCAACCCGGCTGAGCGACGCAGCCTGATGCAATGATTAAACTGACCGACATTTTCTCTCCGCGGTTCCAGTTGTGGCGACAGGAAAAGGAAATTGCGCAGTTGCGCGACGAACTCGAAAAGCTACAGGCGCAGAACGACAGCATGCGCGAGGGTATGCGACGCTGTGTTACCTGCGACTATCGCATTGATTTCAAGGCGCGCCAGGATGCTCAAGCGGGCGTGCCCACACCAAACACTGAAAACCAGCTATCCAACTAACAAGAGAGGCCAACCATGTCCGTTATTTTAGTCACCGGCAGCAGCACTGGCATCGGCCAGGAAACCGCCCTGCACATGGCGCGCAGGGGCCACGATGTTTACGCCGCAGTGCGCTCCCCGGACACTGCCGTGGAATTGAAAGAGAAGATCGCGGCGGAGAACCTGCCCGTCACCGTCATTCGACTGGACCTGGTGGACCCCGCCTCCATCAAATCTGCGGTAGCCGAGATCATGAAACGCAGTGGGCGTATCGATGCACTGGTCAACAATGCGGGGATCGGCGGCGGACGCGCGGTGGAGGAAACCTCGCTGGAAGAGGC
>JAGRIK010000065.1 GCA_020443325.1 Halioglobus sp. | reverse complement strand
CGCTGAACTCGAAGTTGCCCGAGCTGAAGTCATCGAAAGCGCGTTGGTCCTGGAAGAAAATGATCTGGCTGTAGGCCTGGCCACCCAGTTGCAGGCCAATGGACAGCTGGTTCATGGTGGTGTTGCCCACATGCTCGCCGCCCACATACACCCGGCCGGAGCCGTGGGCGCCGCCAATGCCAATACCCGCCTTGCCAATGGTGGGAAACAGCGCGTAGCCGTAGCTGTTGCTGAAAAACGCACCGCTTTCGCCGGCGTCTTCGAAGACCTGTTTGGCCTCCGTATACTCATCGGCCTGGACGAAGAGGCTGGCGAGGGCCAAAAGCGAAGCGATTACCAGGGAGCTGATTTTTATCTGCATGACTTGATTCCTGCCGGTGTTGATGAGAGAGCGCGAGGGTCGGTTACAGTCCCGCGAGTGGGATGCTAAGAGTCGACCATAATCTCGTTTTTTGCAAGCAGCTCTTCCAATCGGGCCCTCGCCGGGGCGCGGCGGATCATAATAGCGAGCCGGTCTAATAGCCCGTGTCGATAGCAGGAAATAATCTGTTCAGGTTATGCAGCCCGCCTGCCCGGAGTTGCCGGAAAAGTGTATTGGATACAATAGGTTGCCAATGCGGGGGTCGGATCCCGGGAAAGTGGGGAAGCCTGGGGTGGAGTGCTGGACGGGCCGCCGACCTGCTATAGTGGGGCAGTGATTCTGGATGCAGCCCGGGAGTGGCACTATGGTCCGTTTCCGTATCGGCACGGTAGACTTCTTGCCCGAATCATATGAGGTCATGGTGGCCGGCAAACCGGAACACATGCAGCCCCAGGTTCGCAATGTGCTGTTGTGCCTGGTGTGTAAGCGCGGTGAAGTGGTCAGTCGCGAAACCCTCATGAGGGAGGCGTGGCACGGGCGCCACGCGACCGACGAGTGCCTGACACGTTGTATTTACCTGCTGCGCAAACAGCTGCGAGATAACGGCTTGCTCGAAACCGTGCCGCGCATAGGCTACCGCCTGCACAACCAGGGCCATGCGGATGGCCCTGCTCCCCCTGCTGTTAAAGAGGACCCCGGCAAGTGTGAGCGGCAACCGCCGGGCTCTTCGTGGTTCTGTTGATCGGCAACTGTTGACCTGCCAGGCATCATCGAAAAATCAGCCACGGATCATCTTGCAATCAGGCGCTGCCCGCTGCCGGGGCTAGGCTTAACGGGTCAGTTCCCCTGCGGAGTTGCGGCAGTGGGGATGCAAGCGTAACTGGGTATTCCCAGTATGGAGGTTTCGTTATGAAAACCCTGAGCATGTTGGCTGCAGGCGGGGTCGCGGTGACCCTGGCTGTCGCTTCCGCCTGGACCGCGGCGGGTGAAGCGGGCAAGTCGGCCCGTTACCAGGGCGACCGGAGCGCGCGAACCGTATGTATGTCGATAGTGGCTGATGACGTGCAGCGGCTGGACCGGGCGCTGAACGAGAAGGGCAACTATTACTCCCGGCGCAGCGTGCACGAGAGCTATGAGTGCAATTCCCTGCCGCTGGATGAATTCGCCTTTACCCAGAATGCCATTGAGGTCAGCGCTTACCTGGCGCCCTTGTACGGCACCGGCACGGTGACCATAGAGCAGATCGGCAGTATCGACGAGTAGCGCCGGTCGGGGTGGGCACTGTCCGCCCCTGCCCGAGGTCAGCGACCCGGTTTGCCGCGTCGTCGGCGCGGCAACAGTGGTCGCGTGTTCAGGAACATCCGGCGCAATCCGCCAGCGGGTTGTGTCGCCATCCACTATAATTGTGTCCAGTTGAGATCCGGTCAGCAGCCGGGAGACTGCGGCACAAGCGGTATTGAGTTATCAGCTCTCCCGACCACCAGTCTGTTACAGTGACCAACGATTGCAAAGGTCAGGTAGTTGCGTGCAGATGAGCAGTGAGAGGCACATATGCCAGGTGGCGCTCTGCGCCCTGAATGGCCCGGGGTTGCGGGAGTGGTACGCCAATGTTTTCGGCCTGCTGAAAGCGGGCAAGATAGTGTTTTTCCCACCCGCCACCGCCACGGTGCAGGGTATACCCGGTGCCTGGGAAAAGTGCAGCTGGCTGATCGACCAGCAGGACTACTTCCAGCTGGAATTTTTCCAGTTCTGGAAGCCGCACTCCCGGCTCAGGCCCGAGGGTTGGCGCCCCTGTGATCTGGGTTACAACATGCTCGGTATCGCGGTCACGGATTTCGACCAGGTGCTGCGCAATGTG
>JAGRIK010000064.1 GCA_020443325.1 Halioglobus sp. | reverse complement strand
GAGTGTTGCCATTGAGCTGGCCAGCGAGATTCTGGACGGTGCGCCGCTATCGGTGCGCGCAGCGCGGGAGACAGTGATGATATCCACCGAAATGGGCCGATCAGCGGCGCTTCAGGCCGCCAGGCATGCCTCCGAATACTGTTACAACAGTGAGGACGCCCAGGAGGGCCCCAGGGCGTTCGCCGAGAAGCGGCGACCGCACTGGAAAGGCCAATAACCGCTTTTTTCGAGTAGACCCTGTGAACCTTGCCAACTCCCTGATTCAATCCGCCAACTCCTGGCCGGATAAAGTCGCCATCTACCACGGCGATACACCCTACCTGTCGTGGCGGGATCTTGAATACAGGGCAGCGAAAGTAGCCGCGGCGATGCAGGCGCTTGGTGTAACGCAGGGGGACTGTGTCGGCCTGGCCATGACCAATTGCCCTCAATTTGTCGAGATACTGTACGCCTGCTGGCGCCTCGGTGCGATCGCAGTACCCATGAACGCCAAGGGACACGCCCTGGACTTTCAATACATGCTGGAGCACTCGGGCGCCCCGCTCTGCTTTGTAACACCCGACCTTGAACCCACGCTGGGCAAAGCCATCGTCGATATGCGCAGTACCGTAAAACTTCTCCCAGTCAATTCAGCCATCTTGGCAGGGCTGATCCAGGACGCCGACGAAAAATCCTTGCCGACAATACCGCAGGATGATGCGCTACCCGCATGGCTGTTTTACACCAGCGGCACAACGGGCCTCCCGAAAGGCGCCACACTGTCCCATCGCAACCTGCTTGCGATGGCCGCCAGCTACTTCAGCGATGTCGACGATGTCGAGCCGCAGGACAACCTGGTGCACGCGGCACCCATGAGCCACGGCTCAGGCCTGTACATCATTCCCCATGTCATGAAAGGCGCCTCCCAGGTTGTACCTGTCTCAGGCAAATTCAAGGAAGACGAACTGCCGGGGCTGATCGATCACTTTCAGCACTGCACCATTTTTGCGGCGCCGACCATGCTACAGCGCTTGCTGGCCAACCCGGAAATTGGTGGACTTCCCGGCCTGAAGACACTGGTGCTGGGAGGGGGCCCCCTGTACGTTCGCGACTGCATCAGCGCACTGGAGAAATTCGGCCCCAAACTCGCGCAGATCTATGGTCAGGGCGAAACGCCAATGACGATCACCGCGATGAACAAGCAGCAGATGTACGAGGCCTATGAAAATAATGATCTGGATTTTCTGGGTTCAGTCGGAAGACCGTTCAGCACCGTGGACGTAGCAGTGGTAGATACTGATGGCAATACACTGCAACCCGGCGAAATGGGTGAAATCGTGGTGCGCGGCGACACCGTCATGAGCGGCTACTGGAACAACGAGAGTGCGACCGCGGAAGCCGTGCGCAACGGGTGGTTGTACACCGGTGACGTCGGCTGCTTCGATACCGACAACGTGCTCACACTCAAGGATCGCTCCAAGGACCTGATTATCAGCGGCGGAACCAATATCTACCCCCGCGAGGTCGAGGAAGTACTCATACAGCACCCCGCCGTCAAGGAAGCCTGTGTGCTGGGGTTACCCGATGAATTGTGGGGTGAGTCCGTGGTCGCTGCACTGGTTCCACAACCCGGTTCCGAGATCGACACCGCAGACATCGACAGGTTTTGCATTGAGAACCTGGCAAGATTCAAGCGACCCAAGTACTACCTGGTCGTGGATGACCTACCCAAGACCGCCACCGGCAAGGTACTGAAATCCAACGTCCAGGCGCTGCTCCCGGAAAAGCCTGCCGGGGCGTAGCCAGCTGCTCCGGCACCCGCGCTAGCCGGCCGCTTGATGCAACGAATCATCAATCCGGCGCGGTAGTCTTGCCAAACCGCTCGAGCAATTCAGTATGCACCGACGGCTCGAGTGAGCCAAACAGCGTCAGGCGCATCATCTCGTCGACGAATCGCCGCTGCATTTTTTTTCGTGATTTCGAATTCTTGGCGTGCGCCCCAACCCAGATCGGCCACAACAATGCACTGGACAGCGAGATAAATGCGAATACCTCGACATCAATATCCTGGCGGCCATACCCCGATTTCCTGAACGCTTCGAGCTCTTTCACGTACCGCGTCCAGAAGGGGTCGGTCACCACACCCTTCGTCGACATCACATCAAACAGCCACGCCCGACTCAACTCTGGGTTATTCATCGCAAACTCGGACAGGCGCTCCTGGGCCAAGTCGGCAGGATAGACCTCGTTCTTCTCGGATAATTCTTCGAAGTCGCCATAGAACTCCTCGTAAATGCGCTCGCTGACCCAGGCGGTCGTCGCGTGCGTCAGGTCCTCCCGGGTAGGAAAGTGTTGATAGGCAGTGCCGCGATTGACACCGGCAAGCCGCGCTACCTGGGTCACGCTGAGGCTTTCGGGACCGTCCTTGGCCAGCACCTCAAGCGCAGCCTGGAGAATCTCCTTGCGGGTGGACTCGGGATCCGTATTGTTTCGGCGTGAGGAATTGGGCGATTTTGAAGATTTTGACGATTCAGACATAGTAATTGCTCTAGTAGCCAGGCGGCATAGTAACAGACATGTTGATCACAAGCATCATCGCCGCCTTTTTTCACACGACACCGCAGCTAACGTCCCAACCATTGCTGGCCAGACCTCCTGCGACACTCCCTGCCGCCAGTAGTGTACACCATTGTTGACTATACACATAGCTTCTAGTAACTTGCTACAGAGACACTTACACACCACCGGTTCCTGTACTTCGGGACAACCTTCGTCGCGGTCCGGTAGTGGTTCAGCATTAAAAAGAGGATGCATAGCAATGTCACTGAAAGGAAAAGTCGCGGTAGTGACCGGCGGCGCCAGCGGTATCGGTCGCGCAATCTGCCTGCAGTTGGCTAATGATGGCGCCGCCATCTCAGTCTGGGATCTCGACGAATCCGGCGCCAACGAAACTGTCAGTATGATTACCGCAGCCGGCGGTCAGGCTATCGCCTGCATTGGCGATGCTGCAGATGCCGAGGCTATTGCCGGAAGTGCAGATAAAACACGCTCGGCGCTGGGCGCGATTACCATTCTGGTGAACAACGCGGGCATCACCGGGTTCGATGCGTTTATGGATATCACCACCGAGATGCTGGAGCGCATGTTGCGCATCAATGTGATGGGGCCCTTTCTGTGTGCACAGGCCATCATCCCCGACATGCTGGCCGCCGGCTGGGGGAGAATAGTGAATATTTCTTCATCTTCCGCCCAGACTGGCGCCATGATGATGACCCATTACGCAACCTCCAAGGGTGGCGTGGTTGCATTCACCAAGGCCCTCGCCAGGGAATACGCAAGTAAAGGCATCACTGTGAACAATATCCCGCCCGGCTTCGTTGACACACCCATGCTGCGTAAATCACCGGTAAATGTAGAAGCTGAAGCCGCATCGCCCAACTCCCCCATGGGGAGAGCCGGCTCGCCGGAGGATATAGCCGCAGCGTGCTCTTACCTTGTGTCGGAAGCCGCCGGGTATGTCACCGGTCACACACTGGGCGTTAACGGCGGCCGCGTAATGCCCTGATGACCCAGGCACACGCTTTGGAACACTATATCGAGGAGAGCGATACAACGTGACGGCCTATGTAATCTTTACCCGCGAGGGTCCGATACTTGATCAGGCAGCGATGGAGAAATATTCGAGTTTAAACGGGGAGTCACCCGCACCTGCCAAGTTGACGCCTCTGGTTGTCTATGGCGCACTGGAGTCATTGGAGGGAGAAGCACCCGATGGCGCCGTGGTATTGCAGTTTCCGACCATGCAGGATGCCAGGGAGTGGTACAACAGCCCCGAGTACCAGGCGGCGATACCTCACCGGAAAAAAGGCGCCAACTATCGCGCTTTTATCGTTGAAGGCATTGCTTGAAATAAGAACAGACACCCGGTCAATCATCCTGATAGCCGGGCTTTGCGAAGCAGTATGGCGACATTCCTGCTCTTGTAATATACGGAGAAACATTCATGCAGGATACAAGTAGCGCACGCATGTCACCGCTATTGCCGCCCGACTGGGACGAGGAGATTCTGGATGCACTGGGCGCCTTTCCCAGCGGGCTGCAATTTGTCCTCTCGCGCTGGGAAGATGGTGGAGATGACGCTCGCGGTATGCATACACTGGGCAGCCTGGCGCACTACCCTGCCCTGGCCAAGGCTTTCCTGACATTCAACAGGCACGTTGCCCAGAACAGTATGCTCACTGCTCGCGAGCGTGAACTACTGATACTTCGCATCAGCTGGCT
>JAGRIK010000063.1 GCA_020443325.1 Halioglobus sp. | reverse complement strand
TAGTCCAGAGGCTCGCCGGTGTTGGGATCCACGTCGTAGATAGGGACCTCGATGATGGTGGACTTGAAGTCATTGGCCACCATACTGCCGACGATGCCGGAGCGTGCCAGGTTGATGCGCAACTGCTTCAGTGTCTCCTCGGAGCCGTCATAGTCCGGTGGAATCACCGACCCCGCCTCGAATCCGTCCTCGGTCACCATGTACCAGCGCACGTTGGGGCTCCACAGGCTCAACACGCCGTTCTTGTTGACACCCGGCAAATAGAAAATCTCATCGGCGATCTGCCCCAGGGTGGACAGGTATTCGTCGTTGAAGATGTCGCCCTCTTTCACCGCCACCGAGACCTTGACACCGGCGCCACTGGCTTGCAGGTCGCGCAGGTGGCTGTTCATTTTCTGGATAAACGAATGTTCCTGGGGAATCAGCTTGGCAAAGCTCGCCTCGGGTTTGAGCTGGTAGGCATAGAAAGACATGGCCAACGTGAGTAATGAAAATGCGATGAGAATGGCGAGACGGTTGCCGAAAATCAGCTTTTCCGGCAAGCGTGCAGTCTCTACCGCGGGATAATGCAATCCGTCGTTCCTGGGGCTCATTGTGATGCCTTCCTGTTAGCCGGTGAGGATCCGGAAATCACAGCCTGGTCGAAGGCCAGTAAACGGCTGCCGCCGTCGCCGGTTACCATGTAACCGCCATCCGGCATGGCGGCTATACCGTATATGCCGGCCCGGGTGGCCTGTGGCAATAGGGTAAAGGTGTCCCCGTCGTCCCTGCTCATCGTGGCCATACCACCCTGGCCGACAAACACCAGGGTGCCATCGATCGTGGCAATGCCACCGAAGAGGCTGGCTGGAGCCCGGGATTGGAGCGGCTCCCAGTTCTCGCCGCCGTCTCGGGAGCGGTACACGGTACCGAGCAGGCCATAGGCGAAGACGCTGCCGCTTGCAGGGCTGACCAGCACTCCAAAAAAACTGCCATCGTAACCGGTTTCCAGAGGCTCCCAGTGCGCGCCGTTACTCTGGGAACGGAATACCGTGCCCCACTCGGAAGCCAGATACAGGCTGCCATCCGGCGCGCCCGCCACACCGTTAAGGTGCAATTCTTCTGGATTGTCCACTTTATGCGACCAGTCATCCCAATGGCGGCCGCTGTTGGAGGTATGCAACAGGGTGCCGTAGGCACCGGAAGCCCAGCCCCGCTCCTCATCGGTAAACCAGACATCCATGAGAGGTGGCGCGAAAACCTGCTCGTTCAGGGCGTCGCGAGCTACTTTCAGCTTATGGGCAGCTTCTTCGAGAGCAGCGTCCAGGTCTTCCTGGTCGTCCTCGGGGGCGGCTTTGGCCTGCTCGTAGAGCTGCTCGAGCTGAACTTTCGCGCGGCCTGCGCGCTCCTCGTTAATCTGGGCCTGGGCGCTGACCCCATCGCGCTGCAACTCCCAGTTGATGCCCCCGTCGCGGCTGACCAGGACATTACCGTCGTGACCCACGGCCCAGCCAAGTTCCGGGGATATAAAGAATATCCGGGTCAACATCGTCGAGACCGGTACCCTGGCCTGCACCCAGGTCTTACCACCATCTTCAGAATAAAGAATATGACCGCGCTCGCCCACGGCAACCAGGTTGTCGCCGGCTGCGGCAATGTCGAGCAGCATGGACGTTAACGCCTTTTCCGTGATCATGGCGTAGTTTGGTGTTGCAGCCCATGCCACGCATGGTAGCAAGCTGAAGATATATGCGAGCATGAGCCCTGTGGCAGGCTGAGTGTCGCGTAGCCTTTTCATAAAACGATTCATGCGTCGGTCCTGTTGTCTTTTCGCTGCAGGACACGCCGGTACTGCGTGCCCCTTGATCATGGAGTCCAAGATATGTTCTCTACCGTGAATGCGTCTATGATGCAAGCTGTCTATTAAATGTGCATTTGGAATCGGCGGTATAGCTACGGCAGGGTTCGAGAGTAAAGTCGTTGTGAAGTGGTCGATGAAAACACGGCGGTGCGGCCGCATCATTTTGTTGATGTGCAGGAGTGGTTTTGTTTGTTTGCCGGCTGAATTGGCCGTAATTTCTGGATTGGATTAGTATGCTTATTCTAGATTTCACTGATTGAATGGTCACCGTAGTCGTCCCCCGGGGAGGGATTAAAAGTGACTCTTCATACTATCGTGTACCTTGTCGTGGTCAGCTTGAGCCTGAGTCTTGCCTACCTGATTGGCAAACCGTCACCGACTGTCCCAGCGCCGCCGCAGCAACCGGAAGCGGGCGACAAACAAGAGGCCTGGTAGGCCCATCTCGGTTAGCGCTGGGCTGCGGCCTTCCGTTTGCGGGTGGGCTTTTTCTTGCCTCGCGGCTTCGATGCGTGCTGCAGTTCGGCAAAGGACTCTTCAATGCATTGCTTGTACAGCTCGGGGTCGGGCATGACTTCCCGGCAGCAGAGAAAGGCCAGGGTGATGGCACCCCTGTTTTTCATAACCGTGCTGTTGACCGTGTGAAACAGGCCCATACCCGGTGCCAGTGGCCCGATACCAAAGGAGTCGATGAGCTGGGCGCCGCACATATACAGTTGGTATGGGGCGCCGGGTACATTGGTGATAAGGGTATTCATCATCAGGTTTTTCTCGGCGAGCCCGGTCATCGCGGCGGCCTGGATCAGCAGCGCCTGCATGCCGGCCGGCACCGTCTCGGAGAAGTCGACCATCATGCGTGCCCCCTGTGCCCGCATATACGCCTTGGCGCTGACGGCTTGCTCGTGAACCTCGCGCAGGCGCTGCAGTGGGTCCTCGATGTCAGTGCACAACGCGGTGGTCATCATGCCCACCAGGTTGCCTTCCTTGTCCCGTTCTTCCTCCTCGCGCACGTTGACCGGACAGCCGGTGACGAGGGTACGCTCCGGTAACTCACCTTTTGCCGTGAGGTACTTACGCAGCGCGCCGCTGATGATGCTCAGCATGACGTCATTCACCGTGGCACCTGCCACGCTGTCCTTGATACTGCGAATGGCCTGCATATCAAACTTGGTGGCCCCGACCACGCGATGGGGTGTGAGTTTGCGATTGAACCGGGTGGAGGGGATTTCGCCAAGTTCATGGAAATCCCCGCGCTCCAGGCCCTGCCTGACGCGCTTGCGGGCGGACAGCAGGTCGCGCCCCATGCGCAGCACCTGACCCGGTTTGCGAAGGTTGTTCAGGTAGGCTCGCAGCAACAGCTTGCCGTTACCCGGCGTGGTCTCCGGCTCCCAGGGCGCGGGCGGCGGTCCCGGCTGGGGCTCGGGGCTGACGTCGTTGAAAGCACCGAAAAACTGTACCCCGGATGCGCCGTCGATAGCGGCGTGGTGAACCTTGAGGTACATTGCAAAGCTGCCGGGGGGCACCCCGTCCAGGTCATTGAGGCCCTCTATGATGTAGGCCTCCCACAGCGGCCGGTTGCGGTCCAGGGGTCTGGCGTGGAGCCTGGCGACCTGAATGCAAAGCTGGCGCCAGTCTCCCGGCTTGGGCAGGGCGATGTGGCGCACGTGGAACTCCAGGTCGAAGTCGGGATCGTCAACCCAGTAGGGCTGGTCGAGATTGAAGGGCACCTGGACCAGCTTGCGCCGGAAGATGGGCGAGCGATCCAGGCGGCTCTCGAACATTGCCAGGATATCCTTGAAGCGGACGATGCCAGTGGGGCTGGTGGACTGGTCGTAGATGGAAACCCCGCCTATATGCATCGGGAAGCCTTCGAGTTCCATGTGCAGGAACATGGCATCGGGTCCGGTAAGCTGCTTCATATTTAATCTCCTTGCCGGGGAAACGGTGCGGGCAGTGAATGCGGTGCGTCACTCCATCCCCTGCAACTGCGCCTTTACCTGGCGGCCAACTGGTCGTCGGATGGAATGCTAGCGTCTCCTGCGGGGCTGGAAAACGTCCTGTCCCCTCATAATGGTAGACATTTTCACTCCCTGAGCGTTTATGCCTATAAAAATGACCGCTTTGGTCACCCTGCCCGGCGCGTAATTCCCTATGATGGTTGTGGTCTATCACTTGCTGCAATAGTGAGCGGGCATGGCGTGCCACAGGTACGACAGCCTGGCCTGTGGCATCGGAGGTATTAACCGGCATGCGCATCCGCAGGAATTCTGGCAAGTCGCAACATCTGCGAGAGTTGGAACACGCTATGTCACAGGCCGAGCGCTACGATCAGTGGCTCGCGCTTGCCGAAGATCATGACAGCGAAACGGGCGCTGACGACTGGCGCCGGCACGGCGAATCACGCCAGTATGACCACGCCAGTATCAGCAAACGTCTGCACAGGTTGCGAACCCTGCGCAAAAAGAGCGATGACCACGGACTGCTGTTTGCGCTCAACGAAGGCATCCACGGCAACATGGCCGGTATGGGGCGCGCAGCGCTGTACCAGCGCGCGAAGTGCGGCACCAAGGTGCTTATCGAGGAATATATCAGCGAAATCTGTTCCGCCCTGGAGTACCTGGCGCCGCCGGAGTTCCCCGGTATCCCCTGGGTCGACCGGGTCGAGTTTTTCCAGCGCGCCAGCCACTGCTATGGCCGCTCGGCGCTGATGCTGAGCGGCGGCGGCACGCTGGGCTATTTTCACTTCGGCGTGCTCCGGGCGCTGATAGAGCAGGGGCTGTGTCCGCGGGTAATATCCGGTGCCAGCGCCGGCGCTTTTGTGGCGTCCATCGTGGGCACCCGCACCGATGAAGAATACCTGCAGCTGTTCGACGACCACTATCTGGCACGAGCCCTGACGGCCAACCGGGAAAATATCAAGATCGGTTTCGGTAACAGCAGCAGCGTGGATATGAAAGCCATCAAGCGGGAAATGGCCCGGATGATTCCGGACATGACCTTTCTCGAGGCCTACGAGAAGACTGGTCGCAGCATCAATATCACGATATCGCCGGCCGAGCCCCGCCAGACTTCCCGGCTGCTCAACCACATCACCTCGCCCAACGTGACCATACGTTCGGCAGTGCTGGCCAGCTCGGCCCTGCCCGGGGTGTTCCCGCCCGTGCAGCTGGAGGCGCGCAATGTACACGGCAAAGTGCAGCCCTACCTGCCATCGCGGCGCTGGATCGACGGCTCATTCTCGCAGGACCTGCCGGCCCGTCGCCTGGCGCGGATCTATGGCGTCAATCACTTTGTGGTCAGCCAGGTCATGCCCGGCCTGGGGCGTGAGCCGCACCTGCGCCCCGGGGTGCGCAAGATCGTCTCGGACGCGACGGTAGCCGCGACCAAGGAAGTGGTGCGCGGCTCGCTGGGGCTCATCCAGCGCTACGTCACCGTGGGACCCAAAATGGGTGTGGCCATGAACACGATAAACGCCCTGATCGACCAGCAGTACACTGGCGACATCAATATCTTCCCCACCTATGGCCTCGACAGCCTGAAATCGATTCTCAAGATGCTGAGCCTGGAGGAGATGATCGAACTGATCAAAGCGGGCGAGCGCGCCAGCTGGCCGAAACTTCCTGCCATCGCCGTCACCACCAGTATCGGGCGCACCCTGGATGCCATCCTCCACGATATCGAGGTGAAGGAAACCCACTGGCTGCGGAGAGCGCGCAAGGCAGGTTAACGTCCCGGGTGGTATCAGATCAGGAAGGGAACCAGTACCTTGCGGTCGCCGGGATAGTCCGGAAACTTTTCCCGGTACCAGCGGTGTACCTGTAACGCCCTGGGAATCAGGTTGGCCGCGCTGACCACCAGCACGAACACGGCGCCCAGCGACCAGGTGGCGATGGCGAAGCCGGCGAAGGACATGATTTCAGTGAAGTAACTGGGATTGGTCACATACCTGAACAGCCCTCCTGTCGGGATCCGGTACACCTTCTCCCCCCTCTCGACCTCCTCCTTGCTACGCAGGTTGCGGATGATGGCATCGGACTGGATGTTCAGAATGAATCCGCAGATATAAATCACCATGCCGATGATAAAACGTGGGTCGGACAACCATTCCATGGTCATGTGCGTACTGAGATGCGAGATGAATACGGCGTTGAGGTAGCCGTGCAATGTGGTAAGTCATGCAGTGGGTGCGTCACCTGGCGGCGATTATCTGGCTGATGGCCTTCATCGCTATCATTCTTATCGCTACCAATCTGGCCATTGCCAGGGTGACACAGCAAATGAGCGGATCCAGGGCCGGAATAGACCTGCAATTGACCCGCTTCGGCTTTCGAATCGGCAGTATCCTGCTTTGCATTGTCGTCCTGATTCAGGGGCTGTCGCGCATGTGTGTGCCGCTAGCCACGGTGTTGACCGGTGCCGGTGTGACAGGTCTGGCAGTGGCACTGGCGGCACAGGAGTCACTGCGCAATATTTTCGGCAGTATGATGCTGCTACTCGACAAG
>JAGRIK010000062.1 GCA_020443325.1 Halioglobus sp. | reverse complement strand
CATCGTTGACCGTGGTTCCCGGTTGCGTGTTCTTGATCGCCCGTATCTCCTCGAAATCAAACTTGCGCGACTCGACCACGCGATGCCGGGAAATCCGGCCCTGGAAGCGGGTTTTCGGTTTGTCCTCCAGGTAATGAAACTGCTTGTCCTGCTTGCCCTTGCGCAAGCGCATGAATGTGGGGCCGGCATCCTTGAGCATATCGACCACCTGGCCGGGTTTGCGCCAGGCATCCAGGTAGGCCCTGCCCAACATCCTGGGCATCGAGGGCTTTTCCACAATCCACGGCGGCGCCTCGCCCACATCCCGCGTCTCGGGGGTCAGGTCGTGCACAATATTCATGAACTGGGTGCCCGTAGCGCCATCCATTGCGCAGTGGTGAACCTTCATCAGCAGCGCGAAACACCCGGGTGGGTAGCCCTCGATGTTGTTGAGACCCTCTATCACATAGATCTCCCACAAGGGCTTGTCGCGGCGCAGCGGCTGCGAGTGGATGCGCGCCGCCAGGATGCACAGCTGCCGCCAGTCGCCAGGCTTGGGCAGTGCGATGTGGCGAACATGGTATTCCATGTCAAAAGCGGCATCTTCAACCCAGTAGGGGCGGCCCAGGTTGTAGGGCACAAAGGCCAGTTTGCGCCGGAAGATGGGCGAGAGGTGGGCGCGGCTCTGCAGCATTTCAAGGATCTGCTTGAAGCGCACTTTGCCGCCGGGCGCGGTGGATTGGTCATAGATGCTGACGCCCCCGATGTGTTGCGGCAGGCCGTCCAGCTCGGCGTGTAAAAACATTGCGTCTTGTCCGGATAACTGTTGCATACAAGCCTCATTTTTTTATGACTGGATTTACTCTGCAGCATACTTGCATGAATTCTGGCGTCAACTGATGTCGTAGCTGAATGGGGTGATTTGAAGCCCGACAATCCGGGGCAGGAGTGGTGCAGGATTCGGTCGACCTCAATTCAACTCGTTCAGGTACTGTCTGTAGGTCGCCGGGGAGAACGGCCTGCCCAGGAAATCCTCCACCAGCTGCGCAGCGGGTTTGCTGCCTGCCGGGGCCAGTATTTTCTCTCGATACGCTCGCGCAGTGGCGGTGTCGCGCAGGCCATCGCGTTGGAAACGGCTGAAGAGATCGATCGATATGGCTTGTGACCACTGGTAGGTGTAGTAGTTGGACGCATAGCCGTTCAGGTGGCGGAAGTTGTTGTAAAAATGCGTGTCCTCGACATAGGGGTAGGGCGAGTACTGTGCCTGCAATTCCATCAGCAGGGGCAGCAGCTCGAAACTGTCGGGATCGCGGTTGTGATAATGCAGCGCGAGATTGGCGTAGAAAATTTGCGCCGCAGTATTTGCCGCCTCACCAAAATGTCGCGCCGCGTTCATTCTTTCCACCAGCTGCGCCGGGATGGTTCGGCCCTTCGTGTCGATGGCGAACTCGCGCAGCGTCTCGTAATTCCATGCCCATTGTTCAAGCATCTGTGAGGGAGCCTCCACGAAATCCCTTTCCATGGACATGCCTGAGATATCGAACCACTGCTGGGTGCCGGAAAACATGTTGTGCAGCAAATGCCCGAACTCATGCAGGAACGATTCGACCTGCCTGTGCTCCATCAGTCCCTGCGGGAAATTGGTGGCCATTCCGGACAGGGGCAGTTGTCCGTCCTTAAGCCCCCTGCGCAGGGCCCAGTGTGCGGCGTGTCCGTACTTGTTGTCCCGGGGGTGCATGTCGAGATAGAAACGCCCGATGGGTTTGTCGTGTTCGCGAATTTCCCACGCGGTGACGTCGGGGTGCCAGGTCGAGGTGTGCCACGGCACGATCTCCACACCAAACAAATCCTCGGTGAGCCCGAAAATCCCTGCCTGAACCCTGTCGTAATGAAAGTAGGTGCGTATCTCCCGGGTATCCAGTGCAAAGTCCTCCTGCCTTATGAGGTTTTCCAGCCGGTACACCTGCCACGCCTGCACCTGTTCGGCCGTCGGGTCGATCTCACGCAGCCGCGCCAGCATCGCGGCCACATCCCGGCCGGCGGGCTTTTTTACCGCCGTGTCCAGCTGTGTAAGAAAGCCTTGAACCGTTTGTGGCGTGGCAGCCATGAGGCCGTCCATCGCCAGCGCGGCATAAGTCTCATACCCCAGCAGTACGGCCAACTCATGCCGGCGGGTGACAAGCGCTTTCAGTGTCGCGCTGTTGGCCGGGGTGGCGACAGTCTTCGCGGCCTTGAAGAGGCGATAGCGCAGGTCATCGTTCCTCCCGTATTTCATGATCGGCAGGTAGTCAGCATAGTCCGTTGAAACGAGAATGACGTCACGCTCATCCGGCGGATGTGAGGCCAGGAAATCCTGCGGCAGTCCCGCCAGTTGCTCTGTGGTTGTCTCCACGCTGCGTTTATCCAGGCGAATTTCTTTTTCGAACTTGCTCCCCAGCCGGGTGATTTCGGTCATCAGTGCACGCACTTTTTTGCGTGTCGCTTCATCGCGGTCCACACCCGCCAGGCGAAACGCCCTGAGTTTTTTCTCGACCATAAACTTTTCCGACTCGCTTGCATCCTCCAGCTCGATTGCGGCTACCCTGCGATAGAAAGCCGGTGACAGGTTCACAGCGGCGAGAAAGTCGGTGTAGCGGCCGACGCACTGCTCGGCGGCGGTCTGCACCTGTGGGTCGGGGTGGACGGCTTTCATATACCAGGCATGCTCGATCCGTTGCAGATCGATCATCATCGCGTCATAGGCACCAAACACACGTTGCAGGCTGGCGGGCGTGGAATCCCGCTCGATGGCACTGAAGGCCGCTTGCGCGTCTGCCAGTACGCTGTCGCATAAAGCCGTAAACTGCGCGGCAGACTCGTTGAATTCCCAACCATCGCGCGCGCGGGAAGCGCCGCTATCGGCATAGGCGAAATTGCCAACGGCAAGACACAGGAGTATTGCAATACTTGACCCGGAGATGAATTTTCCCAATGCGCTACTCCCGGTTAGACATGTCTGGACCTCGAAGCATCATAATGACCTGCTTCTGGAATGTCCTGTTGCAACAGGTTCGTATTCTACACTAACAGCGTGTTGATAAAGTCTCTAGCGAGTGCAAGACTTGGGGGAAGGCTAACAGAGCTGAAAGCTGAGGGTTTTTCCGCTTTCTGGGATGTGGCTTTGTAGGGCGGTTGCGGATAGAAATGTGTTTCTCAGTCGCTCCACGTGATTCGCTTGGTGAGAAACACATTTCTATCCGCAACCTCAGTGCATACCATTCGACTAGATAAAAAAGCTTCCATCCATGCACCTCACAATCT
>JAGRIK010000061.1 GCA_020443325.1 Halioglobus sp. | reverse complement strand
GTGCTGACCAATGCGGACGCCACGCAGCAGGGCCTTGATCCCAGTGTGAGAGCGTTATTCCAGTGGCATGCGCTGGAGGAAACCGAGCACAAGGGCGTTGCGTTTGATGTCTATCAAGCCACCGGAGGCAGCCCTGTTTTCCTGCGGTTCGCGATGCTCCTGTCCAGTTTCTTCTTCCTGCTGGGCCTGTTTGTTAACCTGACGGTATTGCTCTACAAGGACGGCAGCCTGTGGAGGTGGCCCACCTGGAAAACAGGTATCGCATTCTGCTTTGGCCCGCGACAGGGCTTCCTGACAAGGCCGTTCCGCGATTGGCTGGCCTTTTTCAAACCGGGATTTCATCCGTGGAAGCAGCACAGGGATCTGGATACGCACGCCTACGTTGATCAGTTGGGTGCCTACGTCGCATAGCGCGGTGCATTGCGTCATCGCATAAGGCAGCGTTGTCCGGGAGTTTCTCGACAAATTTTGCGCGCTGCTGGTCGACTATCTCCTGCCAGTGCTGGCCGAGTGTCAGCGCTGTTTTCTTACTACCCGAGAGACTTCGGTACGCGTTCGTCTTCGGGACCTGCACCAGAAAGCCAGTGCGTGCAACCTTTACAGGTGTGACTGATCCACGTTATAAGTACCTGCGTCTGGCCGGTAGTGTGGGATAGAGTAACTACGGCCCCCCGCGCGACCTTTTTTTGGTTTTCTTTCGTACAGCAAGGATGCTAGAGCAGATCAATATGAGAGTCCTCAGAGATCAGACGCAACAGCAACCGCCGGTTTGGAAAGGTATGTGACTGATCAGCAACCCGCTGCGGGCAACCCGTCTGATACAACTGCCTCGGTAGAATATTCTGTATCACCTGGCTTGTTGGCGCGATTGACCCGGCTCAATATTTCCTTTGCCTTTACCTCGTATCAATCCAACTCGCTGTACCTTATTGGCCGCAATACCCAGGGCGGGATCAATATCCACCAGTCTGCGATGCCCAAACCCATGGGGCTGAGCCTTGATCCAGGCGGCGGCCTCACCCTGTCCGGCGCCTACCAGATTCTGCGTTTCCAGAACGTGTTGGAGCCCGACCAACGCATCAACCACGCGTTCGATGCCTGTTATGTGCCGAGGGTGGTGCATATCACGGGTCATCTCGATGCGCACGATGTCGGCGTTGATAAGCGGGGCCGCGCCGTGTTTGTGAATACGCGTTACAACTGCATTGCGACAACCTCCGAGCGCCACAGCTTTGAGCCGCTGTGGAAGCCGCCGTTTATCTCCGCGCTGATCGATGAGGATCGCTGTCATCTCAACGGCATGGCGCTGGAAGACGGCGAACCGCGCTACGTCACCGCGGTATCCGCCTCCGATACCATTGACGGCTGGCGTGATCGCCGTGCCGATGGTGGTGTTGTGATCGATATGCTGAGCAATGAAATTATCTGCCGCGGCCTGTCGATGCCGCATTCTCCCCGCATGCACAATGGTGAACTTTGGCTGCTCAATTCCGGCACGGGTGAATTGGGTGTGGTGCAGCGCGGTGTAGATGGCGGGGAAGGGCGCTTTGAACCAAAAGTCTTCTGTCCGGGCTTTTTGCGCGGGCTGGCGTTTTACGACAATTTTGCGTTCGTTGGGTTATCTAAACCTCGTTATAAACGCTTTGAAGGTTTGGCGCTGGAACAAAAACTCAAGGATGCGGATTCAGAACCCTGGTGTGGTGTGCAGATCATTGATTTGAATACCGGCACTTGTGTGGATTGGCTGCGCATTGATGGTGACCTGGCCGAATTGTATGACCTGGAAGTCATTCCTGGAGTGGTAGCACCAATGGCGGTGTCCCCGGATTCCAGCGAAGCCGCGCAGTTGATTACGCTGGCGGCATCATGACGGAGCGTACGTAGGAAGCCTTCCTCTACAATCGTAGCTAACGAAATAAAAGCACAAGAAAGTACCAAAATATAAGGCAAAAGGAACATTGCATGAGGAAGCCAGTACAAAATCCAGCGCTCGAGAAGACAAGCCTCGCGAGCACCCCGTTTCAGCGACTGGCTCTGCACTCTGCCGTAGTCGCGGCCCTGGTGGGCGGCGGTTATGGTCGAGGTGCCTATGCCGGGTCGTGTACGTCGGGTCCGGTGTCAGTCTGCTCAGGAGCTGCAAATGATGGGGTTGATGTCACACAGAATCTGGCGGGAACATCCCTGACGGTAAGCACTACGCCAGGTTTTGGGCTCGATACCACCAGTACCGGTGGTTATGCCTTGAATTTGCGGGCGAGCAATGGACTGAGTTTTACGGATGCGAATGACTCGGGAATTGTAGGTGCCATCGGGGGAATTGATGCGCAAAACTCCGGTAGTGGCGAGCTGAGGATTACGACTAGCGGAGAGGTGAACGTTGCCGAAGAGAGAAGGACAGGTATTCATGCTAGAAATTACGGTACAGATCTGGCCCTGCAGGTAGAAACGATAACGGGCGCCCTAGAGAGTATTCATGCTAAAAACTTCGGCAGTGGCGCGCTGAGTATTACCAGCAGCGGCACAATAGAATCCCCCGGTTTTACCCGGGCAGCTATTTATGCCTCCAACTGGGGCACAGATCTGACAGTGCAAACTGCAGAGGTGGATTCGCGCAGCGTTTACGCTATAGAAGCGTGGAATAACGGCAGCGGCGCGTTGAGTATTTCGAGTACGGGTAGCCTCCGCGGAGGAATCTATGCGTTTGCACATAGCGGTACAGGCCTGACGATTCAAACGGCCGCGGTGGGAGGCAGGATTAGAGCTATCAATGGCAGCAGTGGCGCGATGGATATCACTATTGGCGGAAAGGTACAGGGAGCCGATGCTGTTGAGTCGGTTTTCGTTGGTACTGGTATTACTGCAACAGATCTATCTCTCAAAACGGAGGAGGTGGAAGGCGGGTTTCGCCCAATTGTAGCCTCCAACTTCGGCGTTGGTGCACTCAGCATCACCACTAGTGGCGCGGTGACATCCATCGATTCCACCAATGCCGGCACTGGAATTACTGCGCGGAACCGTGGTACCGACCTGATCTTAAACACGGCGGACGTGACGGCTGGAAAACGGGCGATTTACGCTAAAAACTATGGCAGTGGCGCGCTGATCATCACCAGCAGCGGTGCCCTGACGGGGACAAACGACAGTGGAAAGGACGGGGTATATGCCAGAAATTACGGCACGGACATGACCCTGCAAGTCGCGGCAGTGCGTGGCGGTGGAAAAGGTATCTGGGCCACCAATGAGGGCAGTGGAGCGCTGAGCCTGAGAAGCACTGGCGACGTTGCGGGTCATAGCGAAGTGGGAATTTATGCCTTCAACTCAGGCACAGATATGAGCCTGAATACGGCCACGGTGACCGGTGGGAAACTGGGCATATCCGCGCGCAACTCTGGGAGTGGCGCGTTGAGTATTACTAGTGAAGGTGTCGTAACAGGCACCACCGGGCATGGGATTTATGCCAGTAATCTGGATGTCGGTACAGACCTGATGATCCAGACAGCTGGAGTGACAAGTGGATACACGGCAATCAGTGCCAGAAACCATGGTAATGGTTCGCTGAGTGTTACTAGCAATGCACCGGTAGCGGGCCTGCGCGGTGGAATTTCCGCTTTAAATTTTGGCGCTGGCGCTGGCGCGTTGAGCGTTACGAGCACAGCCGCAGTAACCGGAGCGGACTACTTTGGGATTTCCGCCGGTAATCGAGGTACAGATACGACCATTCAGGCTGCGTCAGTGTCAGGCACATTGGGAATCTTTGCCTATAACAGCAATGGTACCCTGAGCATTACAAGCAGTGGCACAGTGACAGGCACCGAGAACGCTGGGATTCTTGCTAATAACTATGGGCTAGATCTCGCTCTCCAGGCGGCGGAGGTGACAGGCGGGCTCAGGGGTATTGCGGTATATAACAAGGGGAGCGGTGCGTTGAGTGTCGTTGCCAGCGGCGTCGTAACCACCATCAACGACTCTGGGATAGTCGCCAACCACTACGGCACACAACTAAGCCTCCAAACGGCCGCTGTGACGGGCGCAGATCATGGTATAGATATTCTTCACAATGGAGAGGGTACGCTCAGTATCACTACGGATGGTGTCGTTACGGGGAACAGTGGCCAAGCCTTGCGATTGGACCGTTCAGTCGCCGGTACGACCGATGGTGCCATTACTAATAATGGTGGTCTGATCTCTAATCAGAGTACTGGTGTGGTGATGACGAGAGGTCTGAATTTCATAGGTGAGTTCAATAACCATGCCGATATTACCGGTGGCAATGGCACGGCATTTGATGCAAGTGCTTCCAGGTTTGGTTTCGCCCTGAACCAGGCGTCAGGAGCCATCACCGGTGATGTGCTACTCGGTAGCGGTGACGATCGAGTCACGATCACAGGCGGCAGTATCAATGGGAAAATTATCGGACAGGGCTTTGGGGTGGTCACTATTGACGTTGGAGCGGGCAATGCGTTTAACAGCAACGGTGTCATCGATGTGGCTGATTACGTGATTCAAAGCGGTATCGTACAACAAGTGGCGGACTTCAGTACGGCTGCCACCACCACTACAGTCGCCAGTGGCGCAACCCTTTCCTTTAACTCTGTGATCCATGGCGGAGGCGCCCTGGTCTCCAGCGGTGACCTGACGTTTGTCCTGACGCCCGACGCCGCTGGCGAGCTCATACAAGCCGGAACGGTCACGTTCAATGCCGGGAGTACTGTTACTCTGGATACGAGTGGATTTACGGCACAGTTGAACGAGTCGCTACAACTGATTACTGCCACCGGTATTATCGATAACGGCGTCACCGTGAATGCGGATATACCCGAATCTTTCCTCTACGATTATGAAACCCTGATCAACAGCAGCAGTGTTTCAGTGGAGACGACTGTTGCCGACCTGGGTGCTGTTTCACCACTGCAGAATCC
The DNA here is from genome assembly GCA_020443325.1 of Halioglobus sp. Lineage (GTDB taxonomy): Bacteria > Pseudomonadota > Gammaproteobacteria > Pseudomonadales > Halieaceae > Marimicrobium. The sequence continues at coordinate 9,124 of JAGRIK010000061.1, read as the reverse complement.
CTCAGCCTTCGGCGATTCCATGACTGCCTTCGTCAGTGGTGGTGGCGACAACGCCGTCGTCGATCTACTGGCTGGTCTTGAGTCCGGTGATGTTACCGGCTTTGAGCAGATAGCCGATGTTTTCAGCCCATCCGTCAGTGGCGCCGTGTCACAGGGGGCGCGCGAGGCCAACGACAGTACCTGGCGGTTGATCAACGAGCGCTTTGTCGGCAGTGACGCTGCGCTGCATGTCTGCGAGCCGCCCAACGGCGTGTGGTTGCAGGGCTACGGCGGCATTGCCGACCAGGACGGCTTCAATGGGGTTGACGGCTTCGATGCGGATACCAGCGGTGTGGCTGTGGGGTATGACCTCGACCTTGACCAGTGGCGTGTCGGCGCCGCATTCAGCGCCGGGGAGACCGACATCGACAATGACCGCTTTGCCAGCGACAGCATCGATATCGAGAGCAACCAGTTCATCGTGTACGGCGGTTTCCGGCAGGAGCAGTGGTTTGCCAATGCCACCGCCAGCGCGGCCTCGCTGGACTACGACTTCAAACGCAACAATATGATAGCGGGTGAAGGGCAGATCAAAAGTGATACCGATGGTGACTTACTGGGCGTGAGTGTCAGGGGGGGTTACCAGTACACGGTGGCGGAAAACCTCGTACTCACCCCGCAGTTGAGCCTGCGCTACACCACGCTGGATGTGGACGACTACAGCGAAGACGGCGGCCTGGACCTGCGGGTTGAGTACGACAGTATCGATACGCTTGCCTCGGAGTTGGGTGTGAGCGCCTCGGCGCGCTTTACCGCCGGTGCCTGGCAGTGGTCGCCAACGGCTCGCCTGGCCTGGGTGCATGAGTACCTGGGTGAGAACGAACGCGCGACAGCCCGCTATGCAGATCAGTCCTATGTCCAGGAAGGGTTCGACCCGGACGAGAACTTCGCCAGCGTTGGCCTCGGTGTGGCGGCCAGCAATGCGCACGGTGTCAGTGTCGGTATTGACTATCGGGGCGCGTTTGGTAGCCACTACACCAGCAACCAGGGCTGGCTTAATGTGCGCTATGAGTTTTAGTGAAGAAGGGGACTGCTGTGAAGCGCAGCCTGATTGCCAGGCTGCGTTGAGTGGTTTGCGCTAAACCCTGCTGCGCTTACTGAGCCGGCGACTCCTGATTACGTTCGGCTTCCGCTTTGATCGATTCCTGTAGTTCGCCGACGTTATCCTGTAACCGGGACATACCCAGTTGCGCGCCTTGAGCCATGAGCTGTGGCATTTTTTGCACGACCTTCTGGCCAACATCGCTGGAATAGAATGCGGTTATCTCCTGTAACTCGGCCAGGGTAAACGCCTCTGCAGTTGCCTGGGCCATCTCCTGTTTCAGGCTGGCGTAACTCGTGTACTTGTTAAAAAACGCCATCATCACACCTTCATAAGGGGCCATCCCCGGATTCTGCTGCAGTTGGGCATCGCGCATTTGTGATATCGATTGGTCGAGCGCCGCCTCCATACCCATAAGCTCCAGCAGTTCCTCCGCTTCCTGCAACGATTCTGCGTTCTCTGCCGGAGGCGTGTCGGCAAGCGCTACCGAGCCAGTAGCGAGGGCGGCAGTAAAAAAAGCGACTTTTAACAGGTTCATGGGGATTCCTTATTGTGGGCGAGTAGAGAGTCTTGGGGCGCCAGCCAGCGGGCTATCATGCCCCGCTTGCTGCGTATGTGTCAGGTCCGGCGTCCAGTTATACCTTACCCGCACCAATACGTGAACTTAAAATGTCGCTACGGGCGGCGTGTGGGGCCAGTTGCTGCCAGTGATTCATCGCGATGTCATGCGTTCGTCACCAAAGATGTGGTATAAGACCGCTCTTCGACACTTGTTGCCCGTTCACCAAACTGCATTGAAACCTGGATTTACATGGACAGCCTGATCATATTAGCCGCCTTTGGCTGCGGGTTTGCCGCCCGGCAAATCGGACAACCGCCACTGGTCGGCTACCTGGTTGCCGGCTTCGGGTTGGGCCTGGCGGGATTTGAGTCCTCCGCAGTCATCGAGTCCATCGCCAACATAGGCATCTCACTGATGTTGTTTATCATCGGGCTGAAGCTGGATCTGGCCAGCCTGTTGCGGCCCGAGATCTATCGCTCCACGTTCGAAAACCTCGCGAGTTTCGGGCTGGTGACGTTCGGGTTTTTACTGGTGCTGGGTGTGTTGGGATTGCCACTGGTCACGGACATCAGCATGCAGCACGCCGCGCTGGTGGCCTTCGCCCTCAGTTTCAGTTCCACGGTGTGTGCGGTCGCAATTTTGGAGGATCGCGGCGAATTTCGTGTGCGCCATGGCCAGATTGCCGTCGGCATCCTGATTGTGCAGGACATTGTCGCCGTGCTGTTCCTCACGGCATCAACCGGCAAGATTCCCTCGGCATGGGCGCTGCTCCTGCCCCTGTTGTATTTTGCGCGTCCATTGGCCAGCTATGTGTTGCGCGCCAGCGGCCACGATGAGGTGCTGATACTCGCGGGCATTATCATCACGTTTGCCGGCAGTACGCTGTTTGAAATGGTGGGGATGAAAGCCGACCTGGGCGCACTGGTGATGGGCATGTTGCTCAGCGGAGACAGGAAATCGGGCGAGTTGGCCAAGTCGATGATCAGCTTCAAGGATATTTTCCTGATAGGCTTTTTCCTGAATATCGGGCTTGCGGCGCACCCCACGCTGGGAATGCTGGGTATCGCGCTGCTGCTGTGCCTGTTGCTGCCATTGAAAGGTGTGCTGTTTTTCTTCCTGTTGGCGCGCTACCGGTTGCGGGCGAGAACAGCCCTGCTGGCGTCGCTGGCGCTGACCCAGTTCAGTGAGTTCGGGCTGATTGTCGCGGCGCTCAGCGTCAAGCAGGGCTGGCTCACTGAGGACTGGATGGCCATTCTGGCGCTATCGGTAGCGCTCTCTTTCGTGATTTCCACCTACCTGAACAGCCACTCACACACACTGTACAGCCGGTTCAAGGGCACGCTGAAGCGATTTGAATCCATGGCGGGCGCCGAGGACAGCCCGGAATGCCCCGCCAGGAATGTGGAGGTGTTGATTGTCGGTATGGGCCGCGTGGGCTCGGGGGCCTACGATACCATCGAATCGCAGTACCATTTGCGGGTCTGCGGAGTCGATACCGACAAGACGAAAATGAGCCAACACAATGCGGCCGGCCGCCGGGTGATCTACGGTGATGCGGAGGATGCAGACTTCTGGGAGGGTTTGCGGTCGACAGACTACAAACTGGTGATGTTTACCATGCCGTCGCTGTCGGAGATGGTGGATGCCGTGCAGCAGTTGCGCAGTTCCGGCTACACCGGCAAAGTCGCGGCTGTGGCCAAATACGAGGACGAGCGAGCGCGGATGAGGGCCGCGGGAGCCGACGTGGTCTTTAACTACTACGCGGAGGCGGGCGCGGGTTTTGCCGAACACGCGCTCTCCAATATGCTGGACATTCTCCCGCAGAAACCCGCGAGCCCCGCGGTATAACCCTCACGACCGACATAGCATTGCCGACAGCGCTTGGGCATAATGCGCACAGGTTAGAACGCACAGGCCACCGGCGCGCGATTGCATGTACTACCAATACTTTGGATTAACGGAAGCACCCTTTTCCATTGCGGTAAACCCCCGTTACCTGTTTATGAGCGCCCGCCACCGGGATGCGTTGGCGCACCTGCTCTATGGGGTGGGCGCCGGCGGTGGCTTTATCCTGCTCACCGGGGAAGTGGGCACCGGCAAGACCACCATCAACCGCTGCCTGCTGGAGCAACTGCCGTCCAGTACGGATGTGGCGATTATTCTCAACCCAGCGCTGAATGCCATCGAACTGCTGGCCAGTGTCTGCGATGAGTTGGGTATTCAGTACGATCACCATAACCATACGCTCAAAACGCTGACGGACAATTTGCACAGCTTTCTGCTGGAGAATCACGCCCGGGGCCGCAAAACCGTGCTGCTTATCGACGAGGCGCAGCACCTGGATTTCGATGTCCTGGAGCAGATCCGGTTGCTCACCAACCTGGAGACCAATAACGAGAAGTTGCTGCAAATCATCCTGATAGGCCAGCCCGAACTCGCGCAGATGCTGGCTCGCCCCGAGTTGCGCCAGCTGAACCAGCGCATTACCGCACGCTATAACCTGGACCCGCTGAACCTGGATGAAACCAGTGCCTATATCCAGCACCGTTTACAGGTGGCAGGTATGAGCCCGGAGCGCGTGGTATTTTCACCCGCTGTGGTGCGCGGCATTTACAAGGCGACGCGAGGTATCCCGCGCGTGATCAACGTGCTGTGCGACCGGATGCTGCTTGGCGCCTATGGCCGCAACATGCCGCACGTGGAGCACGACATGCTGCGCCTGGCGATTCGCGAGGTGCTAGGCGAGCAACCGGCCGATTCCACTGTGTGGCGGTGGCTGGCGATCGGCCTAGTGGTGCTGCTCCTCGTGTGGGGCGGTGGGTGGCTGCTAGGGAAGTACAGCGGGGTGTTGGATGCGGATGTTGCCGGTGCGGCAGGTATAGCGACGTCGCCAGGTAATACCCCGGAGCCGGCTGTGGTACCGGAGGCCGAGACAGCGCCGGTGGTGCCGGAGGCACTGCCGGCAGCGACAGATCCGGTAGAGGTTCCCGCGCCCGAGGTACCCCCTGAGCCTGCAGCGTTAACTGAGTCGGCGCCCCAGCCTGAGACAGTCGGTATTGCCGATGCGATGCTGTCGACGGGAGACACCATGGCCCGCCTGTGGGAGCTTAATTCCGATCAACCCGTGCCGCCATTTCCGTGCCAGCAGGACGTGCAGCAGGGCCTGGCCTGCCTGGAAGGCGAGGTCTGGACCTGGGATGAGTTGGCGGCCTTCGACAGGCCTATGTCTCTGGAGGCGATTACGGCCGAGCGATTCTCCGCCGAGGTATTGCTGCTGGGAATCGACGGTTCCATGGCCTGGGTTTGGACCGGGGCAGGTGTCGCGCAAGTGAGCCTGGCGGAGCTGGCCCCCTACTGGACAGGTCGCTATCGATTTTTGTGGCGGCCGCCGCAGGGTTATACCAAGCCGGTGGTGATATGGGATGAAAGTCCCGTTGTGTCGGCAGTGGCGCAACTTTTTGCACAACTCGATAACCAGCCCGAGCCCCTCGCTGGCCGCCACTTCAACCGTGCACTGGAACAGCGGGTGCGCCTCTTTCAGCAGCAGAATGGGTTGATCGACGATGGTGTTGTAGGGGAGCAAACGTTACTGAAGCTCAACGCCCAGCTGGGCGTGGACATCACTGCGGCCGGGGCACGAAAGCGACTGCAGGCGGACTCAGCACAACGGGCGGGCGAATGAAGCAACGCGGTTTATTTTCTTCCAGTAATGGGGCCTGCCGGTGTCGTTGATTCTGGATGCGCTCAATCGCTCCCGGCAGGACAGCGATCCGGTCCCGGGACTGGCTACCTATCACCCGGTGGAGCAGGTGTCTGTCAACCAGCGACAGTATCTGCTGTGGGTGGCACTTTCAGTCGCAGTCGTGATTATTGCCTGGCTCTTCATGGAGCGTTATAGCGCACCGCAGCCAGCTGTTCGGGAAGTCGATCTGCGCGAGCAAGCCGTCGCAGCACCTTCACCTGTGGTGGAGCACGCGCCGCCGGTCATGCCTGGGACAGACAGCGCCACCGCGCTCCCGGCAGAGGCAACCGTCGTGCTGGATGAGCCACCGAAGCGGGCAGCGATACCGCAGGAGGAATTACCCGGGGAGGCTGTGCAACAGCGTGTCAGTGATCCGGTGGCAGAGCCAGAGGCAGAACCTGTGGCGGCGAACACACCCCCAGAAAATGATGCCGTTGCACAGCTGTACCAGAACCCTCCTGCAGACCCCGTCATTCGCAAATCGCAGCAGCAATCTGCTGCGCGCTTCCCGCAGGGAGCCGACAGTGCGGTTCGCCCCCAGGACGTCAACAAACTGGTGCAGATGGCGCAGGAAGAGATCAGGAACGCCGGCCTGATTGACAATTCCGTGCCGCTACTTATCGACTTGTCGCAGCAGATCAAGGACGGCATTCCCACGATTTACTACCTTCGCCACGACTATTCAAGTGACCCATCGCGCTCAACGGTCGTATTGAACAGCAAGACCCTGAGTGTGGGTGACAGCGCGGCCTCCGGTATGAAGGTGGAGGAAATACTGCCTGACTCAGTGGTGCTGAACTACCAGGGTACGCAGTTCAGGTTGCGAGCGCTCAACAGCTGGATCAACCTGTAGCCCTCATCGGTAACGCGTCGCCGCAGGTTCAAATCCCCAGGTACTCCCGCGTGATCGCAAAGATCTGCGACTGCTGTATAAACGGCGGTATACGCCCCACGCCCTCACTATTGCTGAACAGCGGTACCGCCGCGCCCGTGTGCTCCTCCATGATGAAGTTATTGGTGGCGTAGTTGATGGCCATGTGGCTGCCCTCGGGGGTAACGATGCGAGCCAGCTTGCCCGGCGTGTAGACCGGGATCGGGAAGGCCGCGAAGAGGCTTTCATACGGGACCAACTGCGCTGCCTGGGAGTGATCTGCAGTCACCATGATCAGGGTGTGCGGATGCGTTTGCGCAAAGGCCAGGGCGCTGTCCAACGCCTCTTCGAGCTGTTCGAGTTCGCCGATCGAGCCACAGGGCTTGCGCTCGTGTGACTGCTTGTCGATAGAGGCGGACTCGATCATCAGGAAGAATCCCCTGTCGTTGGCACTGGCCAGATGCTCTAACGCAGCGTCCGTCATCTGTCGCAGCGTGGGTACGCCAGTGGCTTCAGGGTTGGGTTCACAGGTCATGGGTGGGGGCAGGGTAACGCTGCCTATATAGGGGTGTAACTGGTTCAACCAGCTGCGCTCGGGATTCTCCGCCTCCCGCCCATCCTCGCCCTGTAAGCGTACCGGCATTGTGCCGGGTGCAAACAGGCCCAGCAGCTTTTTGTCGCTGGTGGCCTGCGCCAGTTCGGTGGCGGTGGTCACCACTTCAAAGCCATTGCGTCGCGCCAGGTCCAGCGTGCTCACCGTTTCCCCTTCGGCCAGCGGGGTGAAGTGCGCACTGCCGCCGCCGAGGATGACATCCACGGCTGACTCCGCGAGCTGTTCGGCAATGGAGCCCTTGCCGCCAACCGCTTTGAGATCGGCCCTGCACTCGCCAAGGAAGATATCGCGGTAACGGATTTCCTCCATCGTGGCGGAATCCTCGCACAGTCGCAGGCTGATATGTGCGGCAAAGGCTGCCGGCGTCGCATCCGTTACACTGGCGGTGGTGACAATCCCCGTACGCAGGCCCGCTGCCGTGGCCAGCTCGGCGATGGTGGTGAGGTCCTGATCGGTACCGGCACTGGTGCTGATACGCCCGATACTGGTGATGGCCCCGGTTGCCATGGTGGTCGCGGTGTTCGCCGAGTCAGCGACATACACCGGCTTGCCGTCGACCCTGTCTTCCGAGGTCTGGATCTGTACCGCCGAACGCAGCGGCATGTGATCCAGCAGTAGCTGTCCAGCGGCGCCATGCAGGTAGTTGCGCGCGATGGTGATCTGCTGCTCATCCATGCCGTCGCCAATAATCAGGATGACCTGGCGGGGTTGCACAGGCTCTGCAGTCTCCGCTTCCGGCTGCAGGGCGGTGTTCTGGGCCAGTGTCGCAGTCGCGGACAGCAACAGGCTGGCGAGCAGGGCGTTCCTGTAATGCATACGAAAAATCCATTGGTGTGTTGGGGAACGCCCGTATTGATACCATGTCGCCACTGGCGATGCACGGGAAAATCAGGGCTCTTTCGGGCGTATCAAGGCCCGATTCCTGCGGCGGATGTCGGCAGGGCGCGGCATCACGCGCACCTTTTTGGTGTACGAGACTGTTAACCTTTACACCGCACTGTGGCAGGATGCGTGTTCCGCCGCCGTGCGCGGCGGAACGAATTACATAAAAATCCCCGAATGCTGGTAAGCCAACGGACAGCGGGGTTCTATAATCGTGAGGAAATACTATGAAAATGATGACCGCTATCATAAAGCCATTCAAGCTTGACGACGTCCGGGATGCGCTGCAACAGATAGGCATCATGGGTATGACTGTGGAAGAGGTGAAAGGCTATGGTCGCCAGAAAGGCCATACCGAACTCTACCGCGGCGCCGAGTACCTGGTTGAATTCCAGCCCAAGGTAAAGATCCAGATCGGCATCCCGGACAGCCAGCTCGATGCCGCCATTGAGGTTGTCTGTAACGCCGCGAGTACGGGCAAGATCGGTGACGGCAAAATATTTGTCACCCCGCTGGAGCAGAGTATCCGGATTCGCACGGGAGAAACCGGCGAGGAAGCGCTCTGATCATGGCTGCCTTCAAGAGGATCTTCCAAACAAGCATCCTGCCGTCTGTCGTTTTGCTGCTGGCCAGCACCGGCGCCAGGGCAGACGAACTGAGCGGTGCCGACACCGCCTGGATACTGACGTCCACCGCGCTGGTATTGTTTATGACCATTCCGGGGCTGTCGCTGTTTTACGCCGGCCTTGTGCGGGTGAAAAACGTGCTGTCGGTGCTGATGCAGTGTTTCGCCCTGACCTGCCTGATGTCGGTCCTGTGGTTTGCCGTGGGCTATACCATGGCGTTTGGCAGTGCAGGTGTGGAGCAAGGCCCCTTGATCGGTGATTTCGGCAATGTGTTTTTTGCTGCTATCAATGTCGACACAATGAGCGGCACGATTCCCGCCAGTTTGTTTGCGATATTCCAGATGACCTTCGCCATCATCACGCCCGCGTTGATCGTGGGTGCATTCGCCGAGCGTATGCGGTTCTCGGCCATGCTGATCTTTTGCTCCATTTGGCTGCTCGTGGTCTATGCACCCGTTTGCCACTGGGTGTGGGGCGGCGGCTGGCTGGGCGAGTTCGGTTTGCAGGACTTCGCGGGCGGTACCGTGGCGCATATCACGGCGGCGGTCGCGGCGCTGGTCGCCGCCATGGTGATGGGGCCGCGCAAGGGTTTCGGCACCGTGCCGATGGCGCCGCACAATCTCGCTATCACAGTTGCCGGGGCGGGTATGCTGTGGGTTGGCTGGTTCGGCTTTAACGCCGGCTCCGCGTTGGGCGCGAATAATACCGCGGCGATGGCGATGCTGGTCACGCACCTGTCCGCCGCCT